>JAWWBX010000058.1:0-18437 GCA_033720735.1 Saprospiraceae bacterium | reverse complement strand
TTCTATCTCGAAGGCTATCGCATTCAGGAAATTGCGCAGATCATGGACCAGCCTGTCGGCACCATCAAAGCCCGGCTTTTTCACGCGCGTGAACATTTAAAGAAGAAGATCAAACATTTACGTCATGAAACGTCAATATGAAGATATCGACCGGCTCATTGAAAGTGCACTGAGCCAGGAGGAAGCAGATTTCTATCACCAGCTCGATGAGCAGTCACTGCATGAGATGGTTGGGGGATTATTTCAGGGCAAGCTCAAATGGATCAACATCATGACCATTGCCATCATGGTGATCCTGTTTGTCCTGGCCATTTGGTGCCTCGTGCGCTTTATCAATGCAGATGACCCTGTGGTGCTGATCAAATGGGGAGCTGCCGTCTTCGGCTGTATGATGGCCGTCGGGATGCTGAAGTTGTACAACTGGATGCAGATGGACAAAAATGCGCTCCTGCGCGAGATCAAGCGTCTCGAATATCAGATTACGGTGATGGCACGCAAGGTCGCGGATTGAACCCTTACCAGCCCTCGCGTTCGATCAGGGCCGCCGCGTGGGCATAGTGATGATCGCAATGCCATGCATACATGCCGAGCAACCAGTCCAGACGAATGTTGCGTTCCATTTCCGGATGATAAAAAGTGCGCCCAAAAGCGCCCGGCGCAAACGACCGGAGATAAAAAACCCATCGTCGGTGGAGTGCCGCCAACAGATCAAGGGAGAAGGCCACCGGAGCAGTCTTGCTGTCAGTTTCAGCCGCCCAGAAATCCTGATCATACGTCTTGATGGTGGGATTGTCTTCCGTCATCGCCCACTTGAACCGGACGTAACTGTTGACATGACTATCTGCCACATGATGGACCAGCTGTCGGACCGTCCACCCCCCCGGCCGGTACGGAGTGTCGAGTTGTGCATCATTGAGCGGGGAGACCAACCCGTGCAGGCGCGCAGGGAAAGCCGCCAGGGTCTCAATCCAGCGGGAGATCTCCTGGTCCGAGATGACTTCCGGAGGTCGATAGTGACCAACCGGGTAACGAAGTAGATCGGTTGTTGTCATAACGTCGTGATCACATTTCAAGGTGCTGTTCAGTAAGGCAAGGTATCGGTTTGTGCCATGTCGCCAGGCAAACAGCATCTGACCCAATTTGCACGTTTTTTCTCTGGCATTTTACATTTTGTCCTACAGACAATATTTTCGTAGCCCTTTTGCGAACTAAAACTTCACAAGACATGATGTTTAAAACAATACGCGTGTGCGGGTTTGCCACCCTGATGCTGTGTGCTATGACCATGACGGCACAGGATCCTTCGGCGGCCAGCCTGTACAACGATGGACTGGAAAAAGCCAAAGCTAAAGAGTACGCTGAAGCTCTGACATTGTTCGAACAAGCGATGGAGGTGGCAGACCCGGCTGATGAGAAAGGAGCCCGTGTCCTCTCCCTCTCCAGGAAGAATGCTGCCCGTGCGGCTTACGCGCTCGGGTTCAAGCACCGCAAGGCCAAGGAATACGATCAGGCGATGGCGATGTACGAAAAGGGGGCCGGCTACAACCCCGACTATCATTCCAATTTTCAGGGGATCGCCCAGGTATTCGAAGCCAAAGACATGGAAGCCGAGGCTGTAGCGGCCTATATTACCGCTGGTGATGTCGCGATCAAAAGTGGCAAGAAGGACAAGGCGCAACCGCTTTATGACAAAGCTGCCAATATCGTTGAGCTGGTTGCCGCCTCAAGTGATTGGGATTTGACGATGGCCTGTGTGAGTGCGTTCACGGATGGCGGTCAGGAAGCTGCCGAGGTCTATTATGCAGCGGCGAAGGCATACGACGGGCAGGGTGATGCTGGTGCTGCCCTGGAGCAGATCGAGAAAGCCATTGCCGCAGCCGGTGATGAAGATGCCAGCAAGTTCTACTTTCTCAAAGGTGAATGCCATGGCAAGCTTGGGCAGAAGACCGCGGCTATTGAGGCCTACGGAAAGGTCACCGAAGCAAAGTACGCCGAGCGTGCTCGCTACGAGATCGATCAACTGAATGGCGGGTAGCTCCCTGCCTGATCTGAAGACATAACAAGGGTTGCCAAATGGCAGCCCTTTTTTCGTGTTCACAAGGATGGTTGGTGCCCGGCCAGATGGCTGTGACTTTTTCCGTAATTTCTCAACCTGCAAGAATCAGGGTATGGACAAACGCACTTTCCTCAGAACCGTCGCGATTGGCTCACTTGCCGCGCCCCGTCTGTTTAAGGACCTGGAGCGATGGGTCGCTGCAGTCGATCATCTGACGCCCGACGAAGTCGCTTCTGATGAGGACTTTTGGGCCAGGATCCGTAGTGGCTACCGGCTCAAACCCGACTACATCAACCTTGAGAACGGGTACTACTGCATCGCTCCTCAAGAGACGCTCGACAATTTCCTGCATCATGTCCAGGAGGTCAACTATCAGGGATCCTGGTATATGCGCACCGTGCAATGGGACAACAAGGCCATGATCGCCAATCGTCTGGCCGATGCGATGGGAGCCGGGCATGGTGAAGTGATCGTGACCCGCAATACCACGGAATCCCTCGATACGATCATCGGTGGCTTCCCGTGGCAGGCAGGTGACGAGGCGGTCTTCGCCGAGCAGGACTATGGTGCCATGCGCCAGATGTTCCGGCTGGTGGCGGATCGCTACGGGGTCGTCAATCATGTCGTTTCAGTACCTAACCATCCGACTTCCGATCAGGAGATTGTCGACCTGTATGCCCGCGCTATCACGCCCAGGACACGATTGCTGATGATCTGTCACATGATCAATATCACCGGACAGATCCTGCCCGTCAGGCAGATCTGTGACATGGCACACGCGCGGGGTGTTGAGGTAATGGTCGATGGTGCCCACGCTTTTGCGCATATCGATTTTAATGTGAAAGACCTGGATTGCGATTATTACGGTTCGAGTTTGCATAAGTGGTTAAGCACACCGCTCGGTGCTGGTCTGCTGTACATCCGCAGCGACAAGATTGCGCAGATCTGGCCGATGTTTGGCGACTACTGCTGCGAGCCCGAGAATATCCGCCGGCTCAATCATACCGGCACCCATCCGGTGCACACCGACCTGGCGATCGGCAATGCGCTCGATTATCTCGAACGCATCGGGGTCCGTCGCAAGGAAGCGCGACTGCGTTACCTGCAACGCTACTGGACTGACCAGGTGCGTGGATGGCCACACATTATTATCAATACCCCGGCGGAACCACACCGGGCATGTGGTATTGCCAATGTTGGTGTCAAGGGCATCACTCCACACGATTTGGCCAGGCGGCTGCTTGAAGATTACCGCATCTGGACCGTCGCGATCGACGGGGCCGGCGTGCATGGCTGCCGGATCACGCCCAATATCTACACGACCACGCGCGAGCTCGATGTGCTTGTCCGCGCCCTGCGCGAGATGGGCTAGGTCTTGCACGTTTCCGTCTGAATCGACACCTTGCAGCTGATGGCCAAGACACCACGACCGGCACAGGATGAATATGCTTCCTTCTACCAGGGGTACGTTGCCCGGGTCCCTGACGTGGACCTGGTGCAGTATCTGACCGCCCAACAGGGCGCATTTGTGCAATTGTTGTCGGCGATCCCGCCCGCTCGCGAAGCATTTCGCTACGCGGAAGGAAAATGGACGATCAAGCAATTGGTGCAGCACGTTATTGATTCAGAGCGTGTCTTTGCTTACCGGGTTCTGGCGTTTGCCCGTGGTGAACAGCAACCATTGCCCGGCTTCGAAGAGAATGACTATGCCGCCGCCGCCACGGCAGCCCACCGTCAGCTTGAAGACCTCATCCTCGAGTTTGGAGCAGTCCGGTCAGCGACCATTCAGCTCCTGCGCAGCCTGGAAGATGCGGATTACGACAAGCGGGGAACCGCTAGCGGGGCAGGTGTGACTGTGCGCGCCCTGGCCTTTATCATTGCAGGTCATTGTGCCCATCATATGGCCATCCTGCGCGAACGTTATGGTGCCTGATGGGCTGGCATCTGCACGATATCCGCAACTTCATGTCCAAGCTGACACTGCGGCGCCTGGTCAATGCGGCCCAGGTCTGGTCGTCCTATCAATGGACGCGCATCTCCGGCCGGCCGGTGCAGTGGGGGTTGCCCATCACCATGTCCTTCGAACCGACTACGGCGTGCAACCTGCGCTGCCCGGAATGTCCCAGCGGATTGCGGGCATTTACCCGCGAGACCGGCAATCTCAAGGCGGATTTCTTCCGGCGCACCATAGACCAGGTGGCCGACCGCCTCATGTACCTTATCTTTTACTTCCAGGGGGAACCCTACATCAATCCTGACTTCCTGGATATGGTCGCGCATGCCCGGAGCAAGGGCATCTATACCATCACCTCAACCAACGGGCATTTCCTGGACGACGAGCGCGCCAGGCGCACCGTTGAGGCTGGACTCGACCGGCTGATCATCAGTGTTGACGGCACCACCCAGGAGGTCTATGAACAATACCGCCGCGAAGGGTCACTCGAGCAGGTTCTCGCCGGCGCCCGCAATATTGTCAAGTGGAAGCAACGTCTTGGCTCCAGAAAACCCCATACCGTTTTTCAGTTTCTGGTGGTGCGACCCAATGAGCACCAGATACCGGAAGTGTACCGTCTGGCCCGGGAGATCGGCATCGACGAGGTCAAGCTGAAAACTGCGCAGGTGTATGACTATAAGCATGGTAATCCGCTGATCCCGACGATCGACAAGTATGCCAGGTACCGGCTTGAGCCTGATGGCACCTACCGCGTCAAGAACACATTGCGCAACCGCTGCTGGAAATTGTGGCATGCCTGCGTCATCACCTGGAACGGGACCGTCGTGCCTTGTTGCTTCGACAAGGATGCGAGCCATCCCATGGGAGATCTCCGCGAACGCTCGTTCCGGGAGATCTGGCACAACGGTGCCTACCGCGCCTTTCGCACCCGGATCCTGGCAGGACGAGAGAAGATCGATATCTGTACAAATTGCACAGAAGGCTGTAAAGTATGGGCGTAACGCGGTTTTGAGTTCTCGCCGTAATTCGCCACTTTTGTAAGTGTCAGATACACAATCAGTTATTACCCCGAATTGAACAGGACCAGCTCCGGGTAAAACGTTGATGCTCCTGCCCTCCGCGGCAAGGGCATTGTTGTCTGTGGCTCATGGAACGTAAGTCGATCATACAGGGGCGTCTGGAGTTTGGCTCTGAGAAGAGTTTCACGCAGGCATTGCGGATGTATGAATACCGTGTCGACAACTTCTATAAGAACGACCTGCTCTTCAAGGATGAGATCTTTGACGAGGAAAACCAGATCATTTCAATCCCCCGCCTGATCGCTCAGGAACCCGAGAAATTGTTCAACAACTCGGTCAAGCTACTGGAGTATCTCTCGCAGTTTGCCCTCAGCGGAAGCATTGGTGCGTGGCTCGTCCATGAAGGCAAGATCCTGAAGTACGCCTTGATCGAACCTGCCAGCGAAAAGGCGGTTGTTCAAAACTTCCGGCGTGGCCAGCGACTTGCCGACGAAGCCGGCAAAGAACAGGAAGCCCTCAAGGCACTTACCGAAGCGATCAACAAGCACGACAAGCACGCTCAGGCCTATGAGCGGCGGGGCTACGTCAACTACCAGCTCGACAACATGGCCGGTGCATTGTATGACTTCAACAAATGCATCAGCTACGACCCCACGATCCCGTCGGCCTACTTCTGGCGGGCCAAGGTGCATATCCGCAAGGATGATTTCGATGCCGCTATCGCGGATCTGCTAATGACCACCAAAAAGGCCATCGCCCTGCAGCCCATCTACTGGAGAGCGCGGCAGCTCAAAGCCCGCTGCCATACCAAGAAGAAGGAATACGAAGAAGCGGTCCGCGAATATAAACTGATCACCAAACGCAAGTTCCAGAAGGACGACCCCAACTACAATGATATGCCGCGTGTCTATTTCGAGTATGCCCAGGTGCTCAAGCAACTCGGACGCACGGACGAAGCACTGCAGGCCATCGATCACGCCCTTGATTGTGCCGACCGCGACAAGGACGCCCCGCTGGATCAACTGCTGACCATGCGTGGCAAGCTCAAGCACGAGAGCGGAGAAAGCGGGGTCACCGACTGGCAGAAAGCCGCTGACCTGGGCAGCGAAGAAGCGGTGAAACTGCTCAGCGAGAAACCAGCCTGAGAAAATCCCAAGGCGGTATCAAGCGTTACATCCCCGTGCGAATCAAAGTCACATTACCAGGGATACGCCAGTTTTGCCATGTGCTGCTGCTTGGCCACCTCGTGCTGTCCTTGCAAGCACAGAATTGCATCACCATTCCCGAAGCCACTAAAAAGCAGCTGAGCCGGCTCGATGACGCACGCGCTGCCAGCGGGGCCCGGGACTACGCCAAAGCCCTGAAGATGTTGGACCGCCTCTTGGCAGACCACACCGGTTTTGTTGATGCGTGGATGCTGCAGTCAGAGGTCCTGTACCGGGCAGGTCAGCTGTCGGAAGCAGCTGCCGCACTGGAGCGGGCAGTGCGTTGCGACAGCATGTATGAAGCACGCAATTTGTATGCGCTGGGGCGGCTGTACGCGGAGATGCAGCAATACGGCCGTGCCCTGCCATTGCTGGAACGGTACCTGCAGGTCGCCGACCTGACTGAACCGGACCTCTCGCGGGTTTCCAGGCAGCTGACGTTGGTGCATGTCAGACATGAACTGATGGCAAACCCGGTTGCCTTTGAGCCGTATGCCCTGGGACCCGCCATCAACACGCCCGCCGATGAATCGCTCCCGGTCTTCACGGTTGACGGTACGCGGATGGTCTTTACGCGGCGTGAGGGCAGACAGGAAGATCTGTACATGGCCAGATGGAATGAGGCAACCGAAGTCTGGCAGGAGGCGCGGCCCTTGTCGGCCATCAACTCGGAATTTAACGAAGGTGCGCAAGCCATTTCGGCAGATGGTCGGACCATCGCCTTTACGTCCTGTGGCCGTCCCGGGGGTGCCGGCAGTTGCGATATCTACCTGGCCCATCAACTTCCCGATGGCACCTGGTCACCAGCAACTGTCATCGCCGAGGTCAACACACGGGGATGGGAAGGGCAACCGGCATTGACGGCCGATGGCCGGGGTATGTTCTTCTCCAGCGAGCGCCCCGGGGGATTTGGTAAACGCGATCTCTGGTACAGTGCGCAAGACGCCTCCGGAAGTTGGTCGACACCCGTCAACCTCGGTCCGGAGATCAACACACCGGGCAATGAATCGTCCCCCTTTCTGCACTTGAATGGCCATACGCTGTATTTTATGTCTGACGGCCATCCGGGCATGGGCGATTATGACCTGTTTGTCACCCATCGCAGGGGAGAGGAATGGAACCCGCCGCGGAATCTTGGATTTCCGGTCAACACCGAACAACACGAAGGGGCGCTCACCGTCCACCCCAATGGGACCGACGCCTACTACACGGCGCCAGCAACGAGTGCTGCAGGACGGCGACCCCATCTCGATATCTATCGGTTTACCCTGGAACCTGCTTTGCGGGCGCAGCCCGTGAGCTACGTGTATGGCCGTGTCAAGGATGTCCGCTCACACGAGCCGCTGGTCGCCACCATCGAGATCTACGAACTGGAGCGCCCGGAGCGCATCTTTCATTACCAGTCCTCGGAGAATGGAACATTCATGGCAGCCCTGCCGCACGGTGTCGAATACGGCCTGCATGTACGGGCTGATGGATACGTGTTTTACTCGGATCAGTTTGCGCTCGACGCTGATGCCCCATACGATGCCGAGCTTTTGGAAGCCCTGTTGGTTCCGGTTGTTGCTACCGAGCTGGCAACCCGGGAAGAAACTGTTGTGCTGCGGAACATTCAGTTTGAGACCAATTCAGCCCGGTTGCGGGTCTCTTCTTTTGCCGAGCTCAACCGATTGCTGACGCTCCTGCGCGATTATCCTGGGATGGCCATCACGATTGCCGGACATACCGACAATGTTGGTGAGACTGACTTTAACCAACGCCTTTCGGAAGAAAGAGCGAGAGCGGTCTACGACTGGCTTGTGGACCAGGGGATCGCCGCTGAGCGCCTCGACTATGTTGGCTATGGCGAAACCCGGCCCCTTGCCGACAATGCATCAGAGGCCGGGCGTGCTCTCAACCGTCGCACTGAGTTCGTGATTCACCGAAACTAATGTTACCAAGTCTGCCGGGCTCTCTACCTTTGTGCGCCCGTATGGCAAGGAAAGTGAGAACCATCAGCGAAGTCGAGGTTGTCGATATCGGCGACAAGGGTCAGGCGATCGGCAAGTGCCCCGACGGACGCGTGGTTCTGGTGGAGAAGGCGGTGCCCGGAGATGTGGTGGATGTCGTTGTCCGTAAAAAGCGCAAGGGCATGCTGCTCACCACCCCGCAACGCTACGTCCGCTATTCCGGACAACGCGTAGAGCCCTTTTGCCAGCACTTCGGCACCTGTGGTGGTTGCAAGTGGCAGCACCTGGACTATGCCGCGCAGCTGCAATACAAAGAACAGGCGGTCCGGTCTGCACTGCAACGGATTGGTCAGCTGACGGAGCCTATCGTCGAACCGATCGCTGCAGCACCCCTGACCACGCATTATCGCAACAAGCTCGAATTTACATTTACGGACCAACGCTGGCTGACCCAGGAAGAGATCGACAGCGGAGTGGATGCAGACCGGCGTGGACTTGGCTTTCATGTGCCAGGCTCCTATGCACGCGTGCTGGATCTGAGCGAATGCCATTTGCAGCGGTCTCCCTCAGACGACATCCGCCAGTTTGTGCGCGATTACTGTCTGCAGCAAGATTTGCCGTTTCAGAATATCCGCGATCGCACCGGCCTGATGCGGAACCTCATTGTACGCACCAATGCCCTTGGTGAATGCATGGTCATTGTCATCTTCGTACAGGATGCCCCGAAGGCACGCGCTGCCCTGATGACTGCCATCGGTCAACGGTTTGATGAGATCGTGTCGCTCTATTATTGTATCAACCCCAAATTGAACGACACCTATTTCGATCTGGATTTTCACCTGGTTGATGGCGCACCGACGCTCACACAGCAACTGGGGCATCTGCAGTTTGCCCTGGGGCCTAAGAGCTTCTTTCAGACCAATCCGTCGCAGGCGGAAGTATTGTATGAGACGGCCATGGAGTATGCGTCTCTATCGGGTGAGGAAGTGGTGTACGACCTGTACTGTGGTATCGGCACATTGACGTTGTACGCGGCGAGCCGGGCCAGATATGCTCTTGGTATTGAGGAAGTCGTCGAAGCCATCGATGATGCCCGGCACAACGCTGGACTCAATGGCATCACAAATGCAACCTTCTATGCCGGGACGGTGCGCGATGTCCTTAGTGCGGAATTCCGCGCACGTCATCCGGCGCCCGATGTCGTCATTGCCGATCCGCCACGGGCGGGAATGCACGGGACCGCGATTCGGCATTTGCTCGAACTCCGACCGGAGCGGATCGTATACGTCAGTTGCAACCCGGCGACGCAGGCGCGTGATATCGCTTTGCTTTCAGAGGCCTACTCCTTTCAGCGTGCCCGGCCCGTGGATATGTTCCCGCATACAAGCCACATCGAAAATGTAGCTTTGCTCCTGAAGAAGTAGATGCATGAATTCTGCCGATTACTTGCGGTTTAAGGAGGAGATCAGGCCCTACATGAAGATGCTGCGTGATGCCAGCCAGACCATCATGGACCAGGACGTATCCAGGCATCCGATCTTCGTCCTTTATACCGAAGAACTGGAACTGGGGATTAAGCTGACCGACCGCAATGATACACTGGGCAAGTGGTCGGTCAATGCCTCGACACTTGAAGAGTTTGTGGCCAGGCAACTGGTCCAGCCGGACAAGGTGGATAACTTCAAGTCAACCTACAAGGATCCCGAAACCCACCTGTGCCTGTTCGTTGTCGACGGCAAGTCGGCCGAGTTTGTTTTCCTGCCTAAAGAGTTGACGGGCGAGAACTGATCGATTCAGCTCGACCGCTTGACGAATCCAGCGATAAACACCAGCACGATCGCTCCCACGACTGCCGTGAAGAGACTGCCAATGATCCCGCCGCCGGCCGAAATATTCAGTGCGCCGAACAGCCATCCGCCGATCACGCCTCCGACGATCCCGACCAGGATATTGCCAAATAATCCGAAGCCCTCGCCTTTCATGATCTGGCCAGCCAGCCAGCCGGCAACCGCTCCAATGATGATGTAGTAAACCCAAGTCATCTGCAATGTGTTTTCAAAGACAAGATAGTCAATGATCGCAGGTCATCCCGGCTCTGTCGAGTATTGCTATTTTGCACGACATTACACAGCGACATTTGACAAGCAAACCTCAGACAAATCAAAACCAGCAAGAGGCACTGCGCAAAATGCGCATCTCACGCGTGATCCTCCCGATCATCCTGGGCGTGGTGGTGGTGATCTATTTGCTGTGGGGGCAGTTTGATGCTGAGGAATTCAGCAAGATCGAATGGTCCCGCACCGCCTGGATCTGGTTGCTGGCAGCCGTGATGTTTTTGGTCATCAGGCACCTGGCGTATTCAGCCAGGCTGCGGATCCTTTCCCAAGGTGGCTTTAGCTGGCGCAAGTGCATCGAGTTGATCTTCATTTGGGAGTTCAGCAGCGCGGTATCACCGACCAGCGTGGGCGGCTCTGCGGTTGCGCTGTTTGTACTGAGCCACGAGAAACTCAGCACGGCAAAGACGACAGCGATCGTGCTCTATACCGTTGTCCTGGATACGCTCTTCTTTATTTCGTCGATCCCGATCTACTACCTGGTGTTTGGTCCTGCCATCATCCGACCGGGGCTGACCAGTTTCAGCACCATGGACGGATGGGCGATGACATTTTTGATCGCCTATATTTTTATGACGCTGTATGGTGCGTTCTTTTTCTATGCGCTGTTTCTGCGGCCTGACAAGGGGCGGATCTTTCTGCATTGGATCGGCAGCCTGAAGATATTCAGGCGCTGGCGCTGGCGGATCATCCGCCTGGGTGCCGGGTTTGTCCAGGCTTCGCGTGAGCTGAGACGGCGGGAGTTCAGCTTTCATCTCAAGGCATTTCTCAGCACTGTCGTCGCCTGGTCGATGCGCTTCCTCCTCATCAATTGTCTCATCATCGCCATTGTCAATGTCATTCAGCCAGACTTCTTCAGCCAGTTCAAGCTGTTTGCGCGACTGCAGACCATGTTTGTGGTCCTGGCGTTCAGCCCCACACCCGGCGGCGCTGGCTTTCACGAGTTGGTGTTTGGAGACTTCCTCCGCGACTACATACCTGCCGGTATTGCAGTCGTCGTGGCGGCCATCTGGCGACTGCTGACCTACTACTCCTACCTGATTGCGGGTGCGTTTGTGATCCCCAACTGGATCAGGAGTGTTTTGAAAAGAAGATCAAGACAAAAACAGGCTACGATCGCTTAAACGGTGTCTGCGATCCAGATCACGCACAGTGCGCCCATCGCATCACCTTCCGCAAGCAGCCCGGCAGCCAGGCGGTGTAGCGCGTCAAGCGGATCGTCGGCAAGCAATGCCGTCTGTACCTCCGGTCGCTGGCGTACCGCAGCGATCTCATCAGCGGTCGGAAGGTGGTCTTGCCCGGCGAGCATACCGAGATCATTGCCTGTCAGGACCTGGCTGGTCCGGGCAGTCACGGGCAACCCTTCAAATCCAATCGGCAGATCGGTGACCGACTGCACGATCGTGTGAATGGCGTCCCCGCTGGCACGCACATAGTACGCCCGCCCCATCCGGCCCATCAGATCCATCTTGTGCGGATTGATCCGGTTGTTGCTTTCAATGACCTCTTCTGCCACACGGATGCAAAGGACGTTGCAGATGATGAGATGTCCCGCACCACCATGTTCACCCAGGGTGATGATCTCCCGGACACGGCATTCCAGGTGGGCGGGTGATTCGGCTACATACGGCGGGGCGACCATCGTTGCAGGCAGCGGGGTGAGTCCTGACTTGCCAAATTCGCTCTCGCCGGGCGGAAACTGCACGCTGGCCACTGCCATTTGACGTACAATCGCATGGGACACGACATTGATCACACATTCTCCCGTGGTGCGCACGTTGTGCAGGGTATCTTTTGTCTGATTGTCCTGAACACGGCGGTTTGAAGAAAAGACCACAATCGGAGGGTTGCTCGAGAAGGCATTGAAGAAGCTGTAAGGGGCCAGGTTGGGGCGCCCTGCTTCGTCAAGCGTGCTGACAAAGGCAATCGGTCGCGGTGCCACACAGCCCAACAGGTACTGGTGCAGATCCTTGACAGTGGTCTCGCCGGGAATGATCGTGCGCATCTGATACATGGTGCGGTGGATTTGATGGCGAATGTACGCACGATGGTGCACCCCGCCCCGGCAAACTTTTACAACATCGGGACGTTCTTAACTATTGACATGAAAGGATATCACGTTTTTCTGGCGATCCTCATCGCTTTCGCTTTGTTTTATGCGGGTCGGCACTGGTACTTCAAACCCAGATATGTCAACGGGGAGGTGGCGCCAGCATTCTCCGCTACCTTGCTCAACGGAGCGCCATTCAACCTCGAAGACCTGAGGGGCAAGTATGTGCTGCTCGAGTTTTGGGGCAGCTGGTGCGGGCCGTGCCGCGCGGAGCATCCCGCGTTGACAGCATTCTACGATCAATACCATCAGAAGCAGTACCGCAACGCAGACGGTTTTGAGATCGTGAGTGTGGCCATCGAAACGAGCAGTGAGCGCTGGCAGCAAGCAATTGAGAAGGACGGGCTGGTGTGGCCCTATCACATCGGAGAGTTCGAACGCTTTCAGTCACCCATTGCCAAACAATACGGCGTGCGTGAGCTCCCGACCAAATACCTGATCAATCCGCGCGGGGAGATCATCGGCGTCAACCTGAGTTTGGAGGAAATGGCCAAACTCCTCGACGACCGCACCTCCTGAACCCCGCTCTGTCACAGCGTCATTGGATGACTGCGAATGCGTCATTTTGATCATAAATCTGATCTTTGTGCACGCCCGGGACCCGCTAGCATGACAAAATGACCGTCATGTGACTTTGGCAAAGGGTTTGACGTATTCTACTGGAATCAAATCAGAGTAATGACCAAAAAGGTTGAAACGAAGGAAAAAGAACAGGAGACCCCGCAGGAGCAGGTGACCAATGCGCAACCTGAGCAGGACGGGAACTCCGCGCGTGGCAAGAAGAAAAGCAAGAAGAAAGATGACAGCTCCAGAATTGAGGAGTTGACGCAGGAAGTAGCGGAGCTGAAGGACAAGTATTTGCGGTTGTTTGCCGAGTTTGACAACTACAAGAAGCGCACGGTCAAGGAGCGCCTTGATTTGCTGCGTACGGCTGCGCAAGACACCATCGCGTCACTGTTGCCGGTACTCGATGACTTCGACCGGGCCAGGCAGATGGCCGATGATGACCATACTGACGAAACCTTTAGCGAGGGGGTGCTCCTGGTGTACAATAAGCTGTACAACGTACTGAAAGGTCACGGGCTCGAACCAATGGAGTCGACCGGCGCAGCGTTTGACCCTGAGTTGCACGAAGCGATCTCGGAGATCCCGGTCACCGACGAAGCCATGAAAGGCAAGGTGATCGATACAATCGAGAAGGGGTATTACCTACGAGACAAGATCATCCGTCACGCCAAGGTCGTTGTCGGTAAGTAAGCGGAACAGGAATCATGGCGAAAAGGGATTATTACGAAATACTGGGAGTCGACAAAGGGGCTGATGAATCGGCCATCAAGAAGGCGTATCGCAAGATGGCCCTGAAGTACCACCCCGACCGCAACCCGGATGACAAGGAGGCAGAGGAGAAGTTCAAAGAGGCTGCCGAAGCGTATGAGATACTGAGTGACGCAGACAAACGGGCGCGGTACGACCGCTTCGGACATGCCGGCGTTTCGGGCAATGGTGGGTTCCAGGGAGGCATGACCATGGACGATATCTTCTCGCAGTTTGGCGACATTTTCAGCGACAGCCCGTTCGAATCATTTTTCGGCCGTAGTGGTACGCGCACGTCCAGCGGTCAGCGGGGCAGCAACCTGAGGATCAAAGTGGCTTTGAGCCTGGAGGAGATCGCCGACGGGGTCACCAAGAAGATCAAGGTCAAGAAACGAAAGACCTGTACCACCTGCAACGGCTCCGGCGCCAAAGACCAGTCATCAGTCAAGACCTGCAATACCTGCGGTGGTTCGGGCTATGTGCGCCAGGTGCGCAGCACCTTCCTGGGACAGATGCAGACAACGACCGTGTGCCCGTCCTGCCGGGGATCGGGACAGACGGTGACGGCATTCTGTGGTACCTGCAAAGGCGACGGCCGGGTGGTCGGTCCGGAGACCATTGAGATCGACATTCCGGCCGGTGTGGAACCGGGCATGCAGCTTTCACTGCGCGGAAAAGGGAATGCGGGCGTGAAAGGAGGACCGGCAGGCGACCTGTTGGTCAGCATTGAGCAGAAGCCACATGCCCACCTCAATCGGGACGGGCAAAACCTGATCTATGACCTCTATCTCAATTTTGCCGATGCTGCACTTGGCACCCAGGTAGAAGTGCCCACCATCTCCGGCAAGGTGAAGATCAAGGTCCCGGCGGGCACGCAGAGCGGCAAGATCTTCCGGCTCAAAGGCAAGGGACTGCCCGCAGTGCAGGCCTACGGCAGAGGGGATCAATTGATCCATGTCAATATCTGGACGCCCAAGAAGCTCACCGATGAGGAGAAGAAGCTGATGGAGCGACTCCGTAAATCCGAGAACTTCATCCCGCATCCAGGCAAGAGTGACAAGGGATTCTTCGAGCGGATGAAAGACTATTTCAAGGGCACTTCCTGATGCGCCTCGTCCCGGCCCTGGTATTGACATTGCTCATCCTGGCGGGCTGCCAGTCGGACCGGGTCATCTACGATCAGCGCGAGGAGGTGAGCGACATTGCCTGGGAGTACGGCGAGCAACTCAGCTTCAGGTTTGATGTCCAGGACACCTCACAGACATACCGTCTTGAGCTGGACATTACTCATGCCGATGATTTTCGCTGGGAGAACCTTTATATGCAGATTGCCACCAGCTACCCTGGTGATTCCGCGCGAACGGACGTGGTCTCCTTTGAGCTGGCTGCACCGGATGGCAGCTGGTACGGTACTTGCCGGCGAGGCCGCTGCACAGTGAGGATCCCTTTGCAGCAAACCGTGCGCTTTCAGAGCCCCGGTCGCCATCAAATAGCCTTTGAACAATACATGCGTGAGGAACAGCTGTTTGGGATCGAGGCACTCCAGTTGCGGCTAGTTGAGGTGAGAAGTTAGAGACTAGAAGTTTGCTCGACGGCGGTTTGGCCGATTCACACTTAGGCGGTGCACAAGCACATAAACCCTGTACGACTCCGCTACGCTCCGCATACAGGGCAGGCACATGAACCCTACTCGTACAGATACATCGAGCGGTTCCGGTCCAGCTCACGGAAGAAGGGATCCTTCAGGTCCTTGATAAACCGGATCGCCTCACCTGTCGATTTCATTTCGGGCCCGAGGCGTTTGTCCACATTCGGGAATTTGTCGAACGAAAAGACCGGCACCTTGATGGCATAACCCTGGAGGTTCTTCTGGATATCGAAGTCCTTTAGTTTGGCACCCAGCATGACTTTGGTGGCGATCTTCAGGTAGGGTACTTCGTAGGCTTTGGCAATAAATGGAGTGGTCCGTGATGCGCGCGGATTGGCCTCGATCACATAGACATCCTCCCCACCGTCAAGGGTCGGCTTGATGGCAAACTGGATGTTGATCAGTCCCTTGATCTTGAGGGCAAAGGCCAGTTTTCGCGTATAGGCGATCATGGTTTCGATCGATTCGTCCACCAGGCTATAGGTCGGCAGGACGGCTGAGCTGTCGCCGGAGTGGATCCCGGCCGGCTCGATATGTTCCATGATACCCATGATGTGCACATCCTCACCGTCGCAGATCGCGTCGATCTCGGCTTCCTTGGCCCGTTCGAGAAACTGGTCGATGAGTACCTTGTTGTCCGGCAAATGTTTGAAAATACTCAGCACGTGCCGCTCCAGTTCTTCATCGTTGATCACGATGCGCATGCGCTGTCCGCCCAGTACGTACGACGGCCGCACCAGGACCGGGTACGTGACCCGGTTGGCGATCTCAATGGCCTCATCGACGGAGTGTGCCACGCCGTACTTGGGATACGGGATATCCAGCTCCTTCAACAGGTCGGAAAACGACCCGCGGTCTTCGGCGAGGTCCATGTCAGGAAAATCCGTTCCAATGATCTTGACGCCGTGACGGTGGAAGACCTCCGCCAGTTTGAGTGCCGTCTGCCCGCCCAACTGTACGATCACGCCTTCGGGCTTTTCGAGTTCGAGGATCTCCTGGATATGCTCCCAGTAAATGGGTTCGAAATAGAGCTTGTCGGCTACGTCGAAGTCTGTTGAGACTGTCTCCGGGTTGCAGTTGATCATGATCGACTCGTACCCTTCCTCCTTGATCGCCAGCAGTCCGTGCACACAGCAATAGTCAAACTCAATGCCCTGTCCGATACGGTTGGGGCCCGATCCCAGGACCACCACCTTCTTGTTGTCCGTCGGCACACTCTCGTTTTCCTCGTCGAAGGTGGAGTAGAAGTATGGGGTCTGTGCTGCGAACTCTGCTGCACAGGTATCGACCATTTTGTAAGTACGGCGGATACCGAGTTGTTTGCGCTGCCTGGTCACATTCTCTTCCGGCACACGCAGGATCCAGGCGATCTGGGCATCGGAATAGCCCATCGTCTTGACCTCCCGGAAGAGGTGTTCCGGAATATCCTCAGGCACATTGTAGCGCATCAGAACCTGCTCTACATCCAGCATGCGTTTGATCTGCTTGATATACCAGGGGTCGATCTGGGTCAGTTTCTGGACTGTCCGGCTCGGTACGCCCAGGCGCAGGGCATCCTTGATGCGGAAGATGCGGTCGTCACCAACCTGCTCGAGCCGCTCGAGGATGTCTGCCGTGCGGATCCATTCCTTCTTGTCGGCGCCCAGTCCGGTGCGGTTGTTCTCCTGCGACTGGCAGGCCTTCTGCAGTGCTTCGAGGAACGAACGGCCGATCGCCATGACCTCGCCCACTGACTTCATTTGCAGGCCGAGTGTATTGACCGAACCATGGAATTTCTCAAAGTTCCAGCGCGGCATTTTGACGATCACGTAGTCGAGCGTTGGTTCGAAGTAGGCGCTCGTGGTGCGGGTGATCTGATTCTTGAGTTCGTCCAGGTTGTAACCGATGGCCAGCTTGGCGGCCACCTTGGCAATGGGATACCCTGTTGCCTTGCTGGCCAGGGCGGATGAGCGGCTTACCCGCGGGTTGATCTCGATGGCGATGAGCTCCTCGGTCTCGGGGTTTTGGGCAAACTGCACGTTGCAGCCTCCCGCAAAATTGCCCAGCGCCCGCATCATGCGGATGGCGTCGTTGCGCATCTGCTGGAAGGAGGTATCTGACAGGGTCATCGCCGGCGCTACCGTGATGCTGTCGCCGGTATGGATTCCCATGGGGTCCATGTTCTCGACGGTACAGATGATGACGACATTGTCGTTGTTGTCCCGCAGCAGTTCGAGTTCGTACTCTTTCCATCCGAGCACGGCCTTTTCGACGAGTACCTCGTGCGTTGGAGAGGCGTTGAGTCCGCGTCGCAGGGCCTCATCAAATTCACTGGGGTCATGGACAAAGCCGCCGCCAGTTCCCCCCAGGGTGTAGGACGGTCGGATGACCAACGGGAAGCCGATCTTCTGGGCGGCTTCCTTGCCCTCGAGAAACGAATTTGCGATGAAGCTCGGTGCGATACCCATGCCGATCTCGACCATCAGCTTTCTGAACGCTTCGCGGTTTTCGGTCAGCTCAATGGCGTGCAGATCCACACCGATCAGCCTTACACCGTATTTGTCCCAGACCCCTTGTTCGCCGGCCTCGATCGCCAGGTTGAGGGCTGTCTGTCCGCCCATCGTCGGCAGGACCGCATCGATGTGCCGTTCCTGAAGGATCTCCTCGATGCTTTCGACGGTCAGAGGTCGCAAATAGATATGATCGGCAGTGACCGGGTCAGTCATGATCGTCGCAGGGTTCGAGTTGATCAGGGTCACCTCGATGCCTTCTTCGCGCAACGACCGCGATGCCTGGCTGCCGGAGTAATCAAATTCACAGGCCTGTCCGATGATGATCGGACCACTGCCTATGATCAGTACCGATTTGATAGAGTGATCTTTGGGCAAGATGATTCGCTTTTCTCAGGTCAACAACGCCCCACTGATGGCATATCGGGGGATATCGGGCGCAAAGATAATATTCTGGTTTGTGTTCAAGTGTTCAAGTGCTCAAGTGTTCGAGTGTTCGAGTGCCTGCCCTGTATGCGCAGCGTAGCGGAGTCGTACAGGGCTCATGTGGTGATACGATTGGGCATGCTTGCCTGAGGC
>JAWWBX010000057.1:0-18573 GCA_033720735.1 Saprospiraceae bacterium | reverse complement strand
GGTCGGGTCGGTCGGGTCGTGCGTTTTGGCGTGGCGTCCTGCTCACTGCTTTGATTCCGCTGCTGGCAGCGGTGATGCTGTTTTTTTATTTCTACCACCCCGTCGGGCTCCTGGTGCAGGGTGGTGAGTTCCAATATGGCGCCGGCTCCCTGTGGGATACGTGGCTGGAATTTGCCCGCAACAGTTTGTACGGCCGCGACTATTTCGGACCCGGGACATTTACGGTTGCGGCGGTGGTCTCTGGTCTGATCTGTTTGTTGTCCATCGGTTACGGGCTGTTGCGCGGCGCCCGCAAGATCGAGACAAAATTTGCCTTCTTCAGCGCTTTGGTGGCGGGAGGCCTGATCCTGTTCTTCCTGCTCAATTACTGGATCATGGGAGCCCAATTTCCCTCCGGCCGCAAAACGATCATTCTGTATCCGGCCATGGCACTGGTCGTCTTTGCCGCCCTGCGACGTGCTGTGCACCCCCGCCTGTTTGCCGGCATCGGCCTGGGTCTCAGTTTACTCCTTCTTTTACATGTAGTCAATGTCTTTAGCCTGCGTTCCTTCCGTGAATGGTGGTACGATGCCTCCACGAAGGACATGGTGTATGATCTTACTGAGATCTCAGAAACCAACGGGCGCCCTGTGACACTGGCGACCGAATGGATCTTCTTTCCGGCCACGCAATTTTATGTTGATACCCAAAACCTCCCTGTTGAATTGATCCGTACGGGTAAAGAAGTCTCTCCAGATGCCGCAGCAACGTATTACTACGTCCATCCCGAGCACATCCAGACCCTAAGCCCGGCCTACGTTGTCGCTGCCGAGTACAACGGGCGCGTGCTGATGCGTCAGGCGGAGCCGGACTGAGGGCTCAGGTCCAGGATCTGCCCCTCGGCGATGGCGTAGACCTGGTCGCCTGGTTCCGGCTCAACTCTTCCAAGACCTGTAAACCTTCCGAAGGCGGGAAGCAGGGCATATGCCGGTTTAAAAAAGAAACATGGCAGGGTGATCGCCTGGGAGGCCTTGCCCTGCAAGCGCACACCCGGATGAACGTGTCCGGCCACCTGATACAAGTCACCTGCCTGGGCCAGGAGCTGGTGGGTGAGCGCGAAAGGGCCATGCGCAACCAGTGGTTTTTCGACCACGATCCCGGCGCGTTCGTATTGCTCCCGTTGCATGATGTCGTGGTTGCCGGGGACAAGATGCCAGAAGCCTGCCGGGTACGCGCTGAAAAAAGTGATTGCTTCCTCCCACCCTTTGTTGTAGACGCTATGTGAGAGATCACCCAGGATCCAGGTTTGCTGCGGTTGAATTTGTTCGATGTGCCCGGCCAGGCGACGCAGTTCATGACGCAACACATTGCCGGGCACCGGGATACCGTTCTTCCGAAAATGCTGTGCCTTGCCCAAATGCAGATCCGCAAGGATCAACAAGCCCTGCTCAACCCAGTACGCCAACCTGTCGGGCAAGAGCAGCAGGTGCTGGTCACGTACCCGAACCGTCACGGTCACTACGGTCTGCTGATCAACCCTGGACATTGGCGAGCAATTGGAGTTTCATTTTCTGAATGCGATCAAGGAGTTTTTCTGAGCTGAGCTTTTCGCGCAGGCTGTCTGCAATGATAGGCAATGCAAAGGGAGTGAACCGGTCTGGCCGGGTGATAACCGGTGTTTGTCCGCGGATGCGCTGCAGAGCGGCACGCAACCGGTCCTTTTCCAACTGGAAATAGAGTGCTTCGTCGTAAGTCTGTAGGTACAGCAGGTTGTCCGGTTCATAGTCCTTGAACACCTCGAAGATCAATCCGGTTGATGCCTGCAGGTGGCGTTCTTTCTTGCGTTTCCCCGGAAAGCCCCTGAAGACCATGCCGGCAATACTGGCCACCTCGTAAAATTTTCGCTTGGCAAGTTCGATCTCATTGATGCTGCGCTGGATGTCCTCCTCCAGGTTATCGTACGCAAACAAGTCGTTTTGCAATGCCTCATCGATCGGGATGGGTTGATCGGATACAAGCTCAAATCCATAGTCATTCATGGCAATGGTAAAGGTGATCGGCCTGATCCGGGCGATCCGGTGCGCCATTAAAGCCCCCATGCCTTCATGTACAAACCGGCCTTCGAAAGGATACATCAGAAGGTGGTGTCCGTCGCTGCTGTGATAGACTTCGATCAGGAATTCATCCTGGCGCGGCACCCGGCTGTAGTGCTCCTGCAGATCGAGGAGGGGCTTGAGCTCCCTGAGCTCCTGGTCCTGATACGTTTGGCGATGAAACTCGACCACCTTGGCCCGGAGCATTTGCGACAACTGGGACGACAAGGGCATCCTGCCACCCTGCCAGGACGGCACGTTGCCGGTTTTCTTCTTTGACCGGCGCACGAAAGCCACATTGTCCTTGATCCTGATGAACTCCAGGCTGCGGCCGGCAAACCAGAAGACATCGCCTGGGTTGAGCCGCATGATGAAGGTCTCTTCGATGGTGCCCAGTCGTTTGCCAGACAGATACTTGATCTGCATCGACATGGCCCCGACGATCGTGCCGATGCTCAACCGGTGACGCAGCGCGATCCGCCGGTCAGTCACGCGGTACACGCCATCCTGCACAATCGCCTTTTTGAATTCATCGTACGCCTGGAGGCTCGACCCGCCATGTACAATGAAGTCGAGGATCCAGCGCCACTCAGCCTCATTGATAGAAGCATAGCAAAAGGTGCTCTTGATCTCGGGAAAGATCTCTTCCGGGCGGAATCCGTCTGACACCGCCAGCGTCACCAGGTACTGCACCAGTACGTCGAAAGACCGGATGTGCGGTGTCCGCACTTCAAGTAAACCCTCTTTGATCGCCTTGCGCAATCCTGCCGCCTCGATGAGCTCCAGGGCATGGGTGGGCACAAAGTAAATGCGGCTGACAGCACCAGGCTGATGTCCGCTGCGCCCTGCACGCTGCATGCACCTCGCGACACCTTTCGGGCTGCCGATCTGGACGACACTTTCGACCGGCCGGAAGTCCACGCCCAAATCGAGGCTGGATGTGGATACCACCGCCTTCAGCTTGCCTTGGTAGAGAGACTCTTCCACCCAGTCGCGGATCTCCCGGCTGATGGAGCCGTGATGCATTGCCGTGACCCCGGCCAGGGTTTCATCGGCCTCCAGCAGTTTCTGGTACCATCGTTCGCACATCGACCGGGTGTTGGTAAAGATGATCGTACTGCGGCTGTTGTGAACGATGGGGAGGACCTTGTCAAGCATTCTGGTACCGAAGTATCCGGCCCAGGGATAGGACGCGATATCGTCCGGGAGGACTGGAATGACCTCGATCTTTTTTTGCTGCTTCGACTGGATAAGCACCTGGGTCTGAGGGTCGTAGTCCGCGCCAAACAACATTTGGCGCGCCTGTTCGACATTGCCGATAGTGGCTGAGATCGCCCAGATCCTGAGTTCGGGCCGGAGTGTTTTCAATCTGGAAAGTGCCAACTCCATGAGCACCCCCCGTTTGGATCCTACGAGCTCATGCCATTCGTCAATGACGATGGCATCAAGTTGCCCGAAAAACCGTGGATATCCCTTGGACGCCAGCAAGAGATGCAGGCTCTCTGGCGTCGTGATCAGGACCTCCGGGGCATGCTTGAGCTGTTTCTGACGCTCTGCCGAGGCGGTATCCCCGGTGCGCAAGCCGACTTCCCAGTCTGATGCGAAGCTGTCGATCGCGCGGATCCACGAGATACGGATCTCCTTGGCCAGTGCCCTGATCGGCGTGATCCACAGGACCCTGAGGCCGGGGGATTGTTCTTGTGCCAGTCCGTCAAGCAAAGCTGGTACGCAAAGGGAATAGGTTTTCCCGTATCCGGTGGGTGCACACACTATTCCGCTTTTGCCGGACAGATACGCGCGCCAGGCTTTGAGCTGGAATGGGAAGGGCTTCCATCCTTGTGAGGCAAACCAGGTCTTGCCCGTTTCAATCAATGGAGTGTCTCGTTTGCCCATGCGTCCTCAAAGCCGGATATAGTACAACAGATGTTCCTGCAGCGGATGCCCCTCTGCGATCAGCGGATGCATGAAGCTGCCAACGTGCTCCATGCCGATCTTTTGCATCACCCGTTCGGATGGCCGGTTGGACAAGGGGGTAAAAGAATAGACTTCTGTGAGGTGAAGCCGTTCGCGGGCAAACTCCAGACAGGCTGCAGCGCCCTCCGGTGCCAGGCCCTGTCCCCAATAGTCCTTGGCAACTCTCCAGCCAATCTCGACCGCAGGAGTGAAGGATGCTGAGAACCGGGTCGTGCAAAGGCCGATAAATCCGACAAACCTTTCTTCCTCCAGCAAGTCCGTTGCCCAAAAGCAAAATCCATGGCGGGATTGATGGTGGATCTGACGATCGATCGCGGCACTTGTCTCAGCATCAGCGGGCATCGATGGAAAGTACCGCATGACATCCGGGTCCTGGTTGAGCCTGGCAAACGGGGCGCGGTCGGCGTCGTACCATGGTCGCAACCCCAGACGCGGTGTACGGATGATGTACGATGGCTTGTTCATACGATGTCACGATCTGCCCAGTGGACGGCCCGCACAAGATAAATCAATCGAGAAGCCCTTCGAGCATGGACAATGTATCCGCTTCCTCAGGTGACTTGTCCTTGCGCCAGCGATGAATGCGCGGGAAGCGAACGGCGATCCCGGATTTGTGCCGGCTCGAGCGGGCAATCCCCTCAAAATGCAACTCAAAAACGTGCACCGCCGGTACCACCGAAACCGGGCCAAACCGCTCAATGGTATTGCGGCGTACCCAGCGGGTGATCTCTTCAAACTCCTCATTCTTCAGCCCGGAATAGGCTTTGGCAAACGAGACCAGCTTGTCATCATCCCACACCGCAAAGGTGAAGTCGGTGTACATATTGGCCCGGCGGCCATGTCCACGTTGCGCATAGATCATGACTGCGTCCACGCTGTAGGGGTCGACTTTCCATTTCCACCAGTCGCCGCGCTTGCGTCCGACCTGATAGACCGAGTCTTTGCGCTTGAGCATGAGCCCTTCGCAGTAATGTTCGCGCGCCAGCATCCGCTCCTTCTCAAGGTGCTCCCAGCTGGCGGCTTCAACCACAGGTGAGAGAATGAGGATGTCCTGTACCAAATGTTCCCTGATCATGTTCTCGAGCAGAGTCCGCCGCTGGAGCAAGGTATGCTCCCGGATATCCTTGCCGTCCCACTCAAGCAGGTCGTAGGCAATCATTCTGACCGGGATCTCCTGCAGGTGTTTCCTGGCCAGGTTCTTGCGCCCGATCCGGCGCTGCATTGCCTGAAAGGGCAGTGGCTTGCCGTCTTTATAGGCCAGTATCTCACCATCCAGTACGGTACCATCAGGAAGGATACTCGCCAGGGATTCGAACTCAGGGTATTTGTCCGTCACCAGTTCTTCGCCCCGTGACCAGACGTAGATACGACCCTGGCGTACGATGATCTGCCCGCGGATGCCATCCCACTTGCGCTCTGCCTGCCAGTCGCTGAGATCACCCAGTTGTTTTGGATCCACATCGAGTGCATAGGCCAGATAGAACGGATATGGCCGCGACAGGTCATCCTCAGCATTGTCGGCGAGGACGAGCTCTTCAAAAGTCGTTTCGGCGGGGTTCCATTTGCCCATCAGCCGCAAGGCGATCTTGTTTTCATCCATCCCGGTATGCCTGGCCAGCGCCCGTACCATCAACTTTTGGGAAACCCCCACGCGCAAGCCACCGGTGATGAGCTTGTTGAAAATGAATCGTTCCTGTTTGTTGAGGGAGCGCCAGACTTTGATCACTTCGCTCTTTTGTGTTGTTTCATCCTCACCCTTCAATCGGATCATCAGCTCCATGTACTCCGTCAGGGATTGTGGCTTGCTGCGCCGCTTCCGTTCGGGGATCAGCATGGCGATGGTCTCAGCCAGGTCGCCGACAACGTGGTAGGACTCGGCAAAGAGCCAGTCTGGCAGGCCTGCTTCTTCCGCCGCCCATTCTCCCAGCAACCGATAGTTGACAGCCCGTGGCGGACGTCGGTGCGACAGCATGGCGATGGTCCAGACCTTGTCGCTGTCAGACGCCTCTTCAAAGTAAGCAGCCAACGCATTGACCTTGGCATTGGTGCTGGTGGTTTGATCAAGTGCCTGAAACAGTTTTGTGATGTGGTACATCCTAGTCTCAATAGAAGAAGTGGAACTCAGTAAGCAAGCCGCAAGATCGTATGGCCAACCCACGATTCAGATGAGGCCTTATCCCGGCCCATGGCTGATGCAGTCGCTGACCCGTTTGTAACCACCGTGTTAAAACCCTATTTTACAAACACAGCCTCTGTTTCAAGATTGTGAAATTCATATCGTCCTCCAAATGCAGCCTGCCGTTGTCAATCAGAGTGCTGCTATTCCACTCTTCGTTCCAGACAACTCTCAGCATTCTTCGGCACGCACCATCGGCATTTCCGCTGTGGACGATGGCGTTACGAACGGATTAAACAAAAAACCAGAAATCATGATTCGATCAATCACTCTTTTCCTGTTCCTTTTTCTCAGTGTCGGTGTGATGGCACAGACAGGCACCGTCAATGGGACTGTTACGGATGAAAGCGGACCCGTCATTGGTGCCACCGTCGGCGTCCGTGGTTCCAACACCGGGACCGTGACTGATTTCGATGGTCAGTACATGCTTTCATTATCACCCGGCACCTATACCCTTGAAGTACGTTACGTAGGATACAACAGCAGTGCGCAAGAAGTGACCGTGCGAGCTGGTCAGGCCGTGACGGCCAACTTTGTCCTGGAAGTTGGAGTCGAGGTGGATGAAGTCGTCATCGTTGGATCCCGCTCTCCCAATCGTACCAATGTGGACGCGCCTGTCCCGGTAGATGTGATCAATGTCGGTGATTTGGCAGCCTCGGCCCCGCAGACCAACCTCAATCAACTGCTACATCAAACCGCCCCGGCATTCTCATCAAACACGCAGACTATTTCAGACGGAACGGATCATATTGATCCCGCTTCACTCAGAGGTCTGGGGCCCGATCAGGTCCTGGTGTTGGTGAATGGCAAGCGACGGCACACCTCCTCATTGGTCAATGTCAATGGAACTTTCGGGCGTGGCAATGTCGGTACCGATCTCAATGCTATTCCCGTGGCAGCTATTCAGAGTATTGAAGTCCTCAGAGACGGTGCCGCCGCGCAGTACGGGTCCGATGCAATTGCCGGGGTGATCAATCTCCGTCTGCGTGAAAACGTGAACCAAATGCGCTTTGCGGTCAATACTGGCGCCAATTTTACAGCGGAGAGCAGCCCGCAGAAAGATGTCGATGGGGAAGTCATCGATATTGGTGTGAATTACGGCCTGCCGCTCGGTGCCAATGGAGGTTTCATTAACGTCACGGGGCAGTTTGACTATCGCGGCTGGACCAACAGGATGCAATCATTCTCCGGGCAGATTTTCAATGGATATAATGCTGTAGAATGGGTGGCTCTAAATCAAGGGGCGGACATTACGACGTTGTCGATGTCAGATGTCCAGAATTTCGCCCAACAAGTTTCTCATTTCTCACCCGACCTTAAATCGCAAATTGCACAGGCTGCTGATTTGGCTGCACTGCAGGATCTACTGGATATTGACGTCACTGATGCCGAGCTTGCTGTCCGTGGGCAAGACAGAAGTGATTACAATATTCGTTTCGGTCAATCAGAAACCAGAGGTGGGAAGGTATTTGCCAATATAAGTATCCCGCTAGGTGACGGGCTGGAGTTGTACAGCTTTGGCGGCATGTCCTATCGCACCGGTATATCCGGTTGTTTTTATCGCCTTCCTTATCAGTCGCGCAGTTATACTGGCACCTACATTAATGGTTTTCTACCCAAGATCAACTCAAATATTACTGACAAATCATTATCTGCCGGCCTCAGGGGAATGATCAATGAGTGGTCTGTTGATTTCAGCAATACTTATGGTACCAATGAGTTTCTGTTTCACATGACCGAAACGCACAATGCCACCCTGGAAAGCGGGTCGCCCACCGAGTTTGATGCCGGTGGGCATCGCTTCACGCAGAATACTGCCAACCTTGACTTCAGCAGGTACTTTGCTGATGTAGGGTCGCTTTCTGGTATCAATGTAGCGTTCGGAAGCGAGTATCGGTACGAAAATTATCAAGTTGTGCCCGGCACCGAACTATCCTGGGGCAACTACGATATCAATACAAACCTTGTCAATTCAGTCACCCCTGATGATCTGTTGGTGCGTGACTTCTTTGGCAACCAGCGCCCGTCCGGATCCCAGTGCTTCGCGGGATTTCTTCCCTCCAATGAAGTGGACGCCAATCGATCCAGTGTTGCCGGTTATGTAGACGTAGAATTTGATTTCAGTGAATCCTTCTTGCTTGGAACTGCTTTGCGTTTTGAGGAGTACTCTGATTTTGGTTCCACATTCGACTACAAGATCGCTGCCAGATACAAGATTAGCGATCAATTCAATTTACGTGGTGCGCACAGTACCGGATTCCGGGCACCATCGTTGCACCAAATCCACTTCAGTCGTACCTCCACCATTTTTGTGACGGAAGGCGGGGTCACAACGGCACAGGAAGTGGGTGTCTTCTCCAACAATTCACGGGTTGCTGGTTTGCTTGGCATTCCGCAACTCGAGCAGGAAGAATCTCAAAACTTCAGTCTCGGGTTTACAGCAAAATTTCCTGATCAAAATATCAAGCTGACGATCGATGGCTATCTGGTGAATATTGACAACCGCATTGTCCTGACCGGTCAGTTTGCTCCCGGCAGTGACCCTGAGCTGATATCCTTGTTTAATCAGGCCCAGGCCACCCGGGCTGCTTTTTTCGCCAATGCCATTGACACCGAGTCGAGTGGTCTTGACATCGTGGTATCGCACAGCACTGTGCTCGGGGCGGGCAAGCGGCTGACCAACGATCTCGCAGCGACTTTTTCGTCGACAGAGCAGGTTGGTGAAATCCATGCGTCTGACCTCCTGCGCGAAAAGGGACTGGTGGATACCTACTTTGATGAAACCAGCAAAATCTACCTGGAGGAAGCCGTGCCGAGGACCAAGATCTCTCTGCGCAATACCCTCAATGTGAATGACTTCACGATTTACTTGAGGAATACGTACTTCGGCGAAACCACTGAAGCAACTGACGTGTCCAATCTGGACCCATCCGTTGATCCCTACTACAGTGGCAAGGTGATTACCGACCTGAGTGTGGGGTATGATTTCAGTTCAAGTTTGTCGATCGTGATTGGTGCAAACAATTTGCTCGACGTGTATCCAGACCTGGCTGATGAGACATTCAC
The DNA here is from genome assembly GCA_033720735.1 of Saprospiraceae bacterium. Classification (GTDB taxonomy): domain Bacteria; phylum Bacteroidota; class Bacteroidia; order Chitinophagales; family Saprospiraceae; genus B8-G4. Next base: position 9,285 of record JAWWBX010000057.1, on the reverse strand, counting down.
CTCGAGCGGCCGGTTTATTTACTCGCGGCGTTCACCGCAGTTCAGTTACAGTGGACGGCATTTATTCGCGAGGATTGCATTCACACTCCAGTAGGCGGAGTCAGGAATCAGGAGAAGGCCGTGATCTGTTCCGGCCTTCTTCTAATCTTCATCACCCTCGTACATTGTCTTCTCGGTGATAGCATCGTAACCCTGCTCACGGAGCCACCGGGCGTACACCTCTGTGTATCCATGTGTCACGATGACGCGTTCTGCGCCGGTTGCTTTGACGGTCGTGTTGAGGCCTTTCCAGTCGGCGTGATCTGACAAGACAAACCCGCGGTCTACACTCTGCCAACGACGTCTGCCACGCAATGCCATCCACCCTGATGCTGCAGCTGTGGAACAGTCCTTGAAGCGTTTCATCCAGGGACTATTCAGCGCGCTGCCCGGTGCGACGACCAGCGCTCTTGTGAGTTCCTCGCGAGAGGTCGCATCGTCGAGCGGCCGGGTTGGCTTCAGGTCGATGCCACTTACCCGCATCACCTTGTTCATGTTCTCGACGGCGCCATGGCAGAAGACCGGCCCGATGCGATGATCCACATTCTGGATAATGCGCTGTGCCTTCCCCAGCGAATACGCTGATATGACACTCGTCTTGCCGGCATTGCGGTTGGCTCTCCACCATTGGTTGATATCCCGGTATACGGAGCGCTGATCGGGCCATTGGTAGATCGGCAATCCGAATGTGGACTCAGTGATAAATGTGTGGCACCGGATGGGTTCAAAGGTGCCCGAGATTCCGTCATCATCGACCTTGTAGTCGCCGGACACCACCCATATCTCGCCCCGGTATGCGACCCGGATCTGAGCTGATCCGACCACGTGGCCGGCCGGGTGGAATGAGAAGGTGACACCATTGATCCGTACGGCTTCTCCAAACGCAACGGAATCGATGTGATGCTGATGGCCCAGACGATGTAGCAGTACAGGTTTACTGCCATGCGTGCACAGATAGCGCTTCATGCCAGCGCGCGCGTGATCGGAATGTCCGTGCGTGATGAGCGCACGCTCTACTTTCCTCCAGGGATCGATGTAGACGTGGGCCTGTGGGCAGTAAATACCTTTGCTGGTGAATTTGAGGAGGTCCGTCACCCTTTAGTTCGTTGGTCTGTTTGTCGGTTATCGGTTTATCGGTTGGAAATGTAAGGTAACGGGATTGCCGTCTAATTGGTTGTGAGGAACTTGCCGGATTTGGTGTTGCTGCCCATGCTGATGTGCCAGAAGAGCAGCCCGGGGTGATTCACTTGCTCCGCGTGCAATGTGAATTGGTTGGAACCTGCCACGATTGCCAGGTTCTGCTGGTGCACGATGCCTCCGTAGCCATTCAAGATCGTCAAAACTCCTTCATTCTCAGCGTTCGATCTGATGTACAGCGTTGTGGTCTGGTGCCATGGGTTCGGGAACCAGGTGGCGGTAAATGACTCCGGGGTCTGTCGACCGATCATCGGGTGGTACCAGGATGTCAGCCCGGAAGTGTCAATTTGCAGTGTGTCGCGCGGCACATCCGCCGGCAGGCAGTGACCGGACGTATCACGCACGATCACAGTCACCGGAACCCGGACCTGATTGCCATACGCGTCGGAGATCCAGAGGTCCTCAAGGAAGAAAGGGCCTCCATTTGCCTGCAGCGCAGCACAATTGAAAGTGCGCGCAGGGGTCCGTGTCTTCTGATCGAAAGAAACCTCAATACTTTGGGTGCACCGCATTGGGATCGGCACCAGGTCGCTTGCCAGAATGGTCTTTTGGCCATAGGGTGGAAGCGTGATCGTCACGGACGTATCTCCCAGGGGCAGTGATAGCTCCAACGCCTCAAACGGGACCGCTGCGCACACCGACTCCAGACATCCAATTACGGGATGTACGCAAATCGTATGCTCCACCGGCCTGAGAGTGCACGGTGTTTCGATCTTCAGATAAGCTGTGTCTGTGGTGAGCGGGCGATTCAGCCAGGAAATGTCCCAGACATAGCTCGCATCCGGTACGGATCCCGGCCCCAAAACAAATTCCACTGTTCCTTCATCAGCGGTCGGGTCACTGATGACGATCGTATCGATTACTCCCGGGTAATGTCCGCCGCCAATACCTGTAAGTGTGACTGCATAGCTGCACCTCGCGGCATTTGAGCCATCCACTACCAGATAGTAGCTCTTGCCAGGAATCAGATCAGTGAGTGCCCGGGTGCTGGTGCCGTTGAAACCTGGGTCACAAGCAATCACATTCTCGTTGCTCCAATCGCACGTATCAATAACTGCATACTGCAAGGCGGTTCCCAGCGTGCACTCGATGATCTCCACCAGCAAACTAGCTGTTGAATCGATCGGCTTGAATTTCAGATAGCGTGGATTGTGAATGAGTGTATTCGGGCCACAAAACCCGGGATGTCCGACATCCGGAAGGAGCTGCGTTTGAAAGACGAGGCCATTTGGACAAAACTCGACGGCTTCCTGGCAAGTCAGCGTGGTGAGATCAGGATCTACCTGGTTCACCAGAATGGTGATACATACCTCAGCATCGCATCCAGCCGCTGGTGTCACGCAAATCTCATACTGATCTGCATCTGCGTCAACAGGTACCATGATGGTCAGGACGGCGCTGGGGGTAGCAATGAGGTGATTTAACCAGGGGATTGACCATAAATAGTAGGCATCTTGAATTGCCTCGGGCAGGGTCAATTCTAATGTCTGGCCCGGGGTGAACACATCAGGGCCCATCAGCGGACCCAGCTCTCCTGGAAATACGCCACCGGTGATATTAGTAATCGTAACGCGAAACCCGCAAATCGCCGCGTTGGCGCCCTCAACCATCAGATAATACTTCTTCCCGGGCATCAGGTCATTGACCGTCATGACCGAAAGATCGTCGACAAAAGGATCGCACGCAATGACATCGTCGTTGGTCCATTCACAGGTATCGATGATGGCGTACTGCAAGGCACTGCCTGAAGTGCAACCTGTGACTTCGAGTGTGATCTCAATGGTTGAGGCGGTGGGTGTAAAGGCCAGGTATCGTGGATTATGGATCAGACTGTTTGGGGTGCAATAATCCGGATGTCCCACATCGGCCAGCTCAACCGTTTGAAACCCCAGCCCTTCCAGGCACACTTCAATGGCATCATGACATAGCAGCGAGGTCAGTTCTGTTTGTGCATGGATCTCGCAGACCAGCATGAGGGGCACACAAAGAAGCAGTGGTCTCATGGCTTATGAAGTTAGTGGGCCATCACTTAGATGTCAAGTTTTCCTTCCCAGAACCTGACACAAAAGAAAAAAGGCCGCACCGGATTGGTGACAGCCCTTTCTCTTTTGCCGGAAAAGACCGACTATTTCACAATGATCATCTTCTTGGTTGCAGTAAAGTCACCTGCATCGAGGCGGTAATAGATCATACCCGTCGCACCCAGGTCGTCCTGTTTGACGCGGACCTCATTGTAGCCTGCATTGAACGCGCTCTCAACCTCATGGACTACCTTACCCGTCACATCAAAGAAACGCAGGCTGGCATTCATTGCCTCAGGCAATGTGAAGCCGACCACCGTTTCCCTGTCAAACGGGTTGGGTTCGTTTTGGAAGAGCGCAAAGTCAACCGGAACATCCGGCGTGGCCACGCCTTCGACAAACGTCAGTCCTACGTCCATGACAGCATCTCCTGCTTCTTGTTCAGCATTGTAGGCTTCCGCTGGCGTAATGCGTGATCCGATTGCAAGCATCTCGCTCAGCTGACCCGGCTGCAGCGCCACAAAGGTCAGTGTAAACAAGATGTCCTCGTCTGTCGCTGTCACTGCTTGTGCTGTATGCCAGCTCATCGTGATCGCGCCGGGGTGAACTCCCACATTCTGTTCGGTCACATCCAGCACGCCCGCGGTGATATTGTTCAACTCAAGACCCCTCGTGCGCATCGTAAACTGGTAACCCAGCATCGCGTCGAAGTTGGCTGCGGTCACCGCTACGGTCACCTGCTGCCCGGCAACGACTTCCTGCTCGGTTGTGCGCAGCTCAAGGACACCGGTTGCGTTGCGCGTTTCGATGCTCTGAGCATTGGCCGCAACGGTTCCATTGACATCGCCCACCTTGACCCCGACAAAGTTCTCATTCATCGTCAGCCCGCTCTCCAGCTCAATCACTTCGTCAAACGGCCACGGATTGCTCTCATCCTGGAAATCAAAATCCGCATCCACAAACCGCCAACTTTCGTTGTTCGGGAACTCCGTGTAGATACCCAGGATCAGCTTGCGGATCTCGACGAGGTCAATCGCGCTCACGCTTTCGCTGTTGTTAGCATCCGCTGCGATCAGCTTGTACGGGCTGGTAAACGGTTCCAGTCCGAGCAAGTGCTTCTGAATGCGTACCAGGTCCAGCGAACTGACTCCGTTCTTGTGATTGTCATCGCGATGTGGTTCGATGGTGTAATTCAGCAATGGATTGATGAAGACATAGGCGCCGTCATCACCCGTTGTGAAGGTTTGCATCATCGTACCCGACTCGTCCATCAGATTGACCTCGACGGACTCCACGCTCTCCAGCTCTTCGGTCTGGATCACACCTCCTGCCGTGCCCGTTCCTCCACACACGTTCTCATTATCATCGATCACGATAAAGGTGGTACAGAAGTCCTTGTTGCGCTCACTCCACTCGATACCCAGTGGCTGGCGGAACCCGTCGCAATCCTGATCGTTGCCGCCGTCGGCCACCCAGATCTCCACGATGAAGCTCGGGCTGCCGTTGGCCTCGATGGCTGCACAGTCGAACGTCATGCTCGGCTGGTAGTCGGTGCCGCTGAAGCTGTAGAGCAGATCGGCTGCCGGAGTACAATCGTCGAAGCTGCTGGCATTGAAGTCTGCTGCCCAGATCGTCACCTCGCCACTCGACGGCATGACGACACTGCTGAGGCCTACGCACACAGGGCTCGGCTTCTTGCAGTCTTCAAGGCGGAACAGGTATTCGCACGTGCTGATGTTGCCACAGCCATCCTCTACCGTCCACAGGATCCGGTGGTAGTCCTTCTCACCTCCTGGCAACGGCCAGTTCGAACATACCGGACTGTTGTACGGAATACCGTAACGCCGGATCGGGTGGTTCGATGGCAGGGACGCAAACTCCGAGCTGAACGTCAGCGTTGCGCTGTTGTTGCTATCGAGGTCCACTTCCGTTTTCGATACGACCTGGATGAATTCGCTGCCCGCATTCGGGTACAACTTCACATCGTAGATCACGAAATCACTACAGGTCTCATATACGGTGCGCGACATGTTGACGTGCGCACTGCAGCTCGATGAGTTGGGGTTGCCTTCTCCCAGGAATACCTGGTTGTTGTTGGGCAGGTAAACATTCTCGTTCTCTACGCACAAGGTGACCGGGCCGGCCGGGCAATCCGTAAAGTCTGCAGGATCACTGTCGAGGACCTTGATCACCTGAACGTGACTCCACAGTCCGGCTCCGGATTCGGCGTCGTACTGACACCAGTCAATGATCGTCCACTCGCGCAGGATCTTGTAGCACGCTCCATCGACAAAGTCGAAGCGCGTGTCTTCATACGTCACGCCGATCAGGCTGCAATTGTCATCGAAGATCGTCGGATAGTTGACCGGGATCTCATCAGGACACGTTGAGTACTCTTCATCGCATGGCCAGATGACACCGTCGTTAGGATCGGCGTTGACACAGGTTTGATCGGAGATGTAGTACGGATCGAAGTCCACAACCCAAATGCGTTGTACACGCGTCGTGCTGTTGTTTGAGCCGTCTCTTGCGCGCCAGGTGCGTTCGACCAGGCGCGTGGTGTACGGGCTCGGAGGTGCACCCGGGAGATCCTCACCGCTGCAATCATCGAACAGGCGGACCCGCACGGTGATCTCCACATCACAGTTGTCATCTGCCCATCCGTCATAGCCCCATTGGTGTGGCTGCGGCAATGCATCATTGCCCGGATCATTGAGAATGATCGGTTGACGATCACTCGGTTCAAACTCATAGGCATCCAACACGTCACCGAAGATCGGCGTAGTCACGTCTTCACTCGGATCGACAAACCCGTTTGTGGCCGCCACATCGAACCAGAAGTCACAGCTCACAATAATGTCCGGTGGCTGCTCGAGGAATGGAGAGATCTTGTCCTGAACCTCAACTTCGACCATACAGGTATTGACATTCCCTTCTGCGTCGGTCACGCGAAGCTCAACCATGATCGGCCCTGCTCCGACATCGCAGCAGGCAAACGGTACCATGGCTTGATGCGTCTGCCCCCGGTCCAGACTGGTCACGATACCGTCCGAGTTTGGATACTCACCATACTGCGGTGCGGGACCGATCCAGTCAAAATCGATGCAGCTCGACATTCTGCGCGCCGTGAAAGTCACGCTACTGCAGTTGTCATAGCTGCCATCATCGAAGGTCGTTGCCGGGATCTTGGTCAGGCCTTCCTGCAATGGGTCGTCGTTGGTGAGCGACACGATGGTATGTTCGTCACACAACGGCACCGGAGGTGTATTGTCTTCTACTGTGATCGTATAGGTACACGTTGATACATTGCCACAGTCATCTTCTGCTGTCCAGGTGATGGTATGCGTGCCAAGCGGCAGATCATCCACCCGGTAGTATTCGCCGAACATGACAATGACGCCCGCACTGGCACTTACGCTTAGTGTGAACGGTGTTCCGCAAGCATCATACGCATCAGGGAATGGAAGATTCACATCGGCCGTACAGAACCACGGATCTGCATTCACCGTGATGTCTTCCGGGCAATCAAGTACCGGTGGTTCGTTGTCCATCAGCTTGATCACCTGCGTTCCTGTTGCGATATCCTGCGAGCACCAGTCAAGGATGGTCCAATCGCGGATGATCTTGGTGCCTCCGCCACAATCGTCGAGCACGATGTCTGACCAGGCCGCAAAGATGTTGCATACATTGCCATTGGTGATCTCGACGCCATTGACCGTTGGCCATCCCGTCACACTTGGGTGGTCGGAACTTCCGCATGGTCCCACATAGAGCGGCGGATAGACCACGTTTTGGATCGACAGCGGATTGATGGTAATCGTTTGCAAGCAGGTCGAGGTGTTGCCCGACTCGTCCGTTGCCGTCCAGAGACGTTCGATCACCGTGCCATCGCAATCATCGCCGGATACATTGTCGTCATACGTCAACGTGACCGATCCGCAAGCATCTGTTGCGGTCGGTGCATATGGCAGTGCCACGAAATACTCTACGGTGAGGGTGACCCCATCAAGGGTACCACCGTCTCCGCCGACGTCGTCCGTGATCATCAGCGTCCAGGTTCCGTTAGCTGGCAGACCATCAAAGTCACCCAGGAATCCTTCGGGCTGGACATCCCCTGACAATGCCGGTGCAACCGGGCTGCAGGCAGCAGCGACGGTAATCGCTGCTTCATCGTCAAATGTCACGTTTTCCCAGTCATCAACCGTTCCGCAGACATCGGTGGCCAGTTCGACTTCCGTGCCGTCCGGTCCGATCAGAAACACATCCAGATCAGCAGACCAGGTGTGATCGAGGTCGATGGTAATATTCACATCCGTGACCTGGGCGTTGGCGGGCGCCGTTAGAACAATTGCTTCAGTGGTAACGGTTCCACCATCCGGTCCGATCTGGCTGCCCGGATTTGACGATGCCGAAGCCGTACCTGTGATCGGGGCGATAAAGACCGGGTCTGTATCGTCCACACACGAGATCTCGACGTCAATGCACGTCATCTGTGGCGGGATCTTGTCTTCTACGTGGATGGTTCCCCAGCAGGCAATACCGGTCTCTGGATCGGTGACGGTCACATTGTACCAACCACCAACGGTTTCGCTGGTGATGATCACGCCACCCTGACCTGAGCCAATCCCTTCAACTTCCACGATATAGTCATCGTAGCAACCGTAGGGCCCGCCCTCCAGGATAATATCTGCACCAATCCAGGCCTCGCAATTCTGATCAAGTGAAATATTGACATCATCGTTGCACACCGGTGTTTCGTTGCTGATGTACTCTTTGATCTCGATCGTAAACGTACACACCGCCGTGTCGCCGGTATTATTGTAGGCGATCCAGATCTGCTCCGTGATGCCGATGGGGAAGTAATCTCCCGATGTCAGGCCTGAGTCGTCGATCTGCTCCAGCGTGGGATCATCTCCACAAATCGCGGACGCTGTCACGGTATAGTATGCAATCCCTTCGCATTCTCCGGGCCCCAGTGAGATACACTGATCCAGCGGGCAGTCTATCTCGACGCCGCCACCTTCGCCCGTCACATTGACATCGCACGAGGCCGTGTTGCCACACGCGTCTGTCACGATCAGCTGGATCGTGATGGTACCGACCTCGTTGAAATCAAGACACGTGAACGCTGAATCCGTCAGCGCCAGGGTGACCGGGCCGCAGTTGTCAAAGCTGCCATTGTCCACATCTTCAGGCTGAATGATCACTTCATCGAGTGACATGCCAAAATCAATGGTGATATCCTGACACAAAGCGGTCGGAGGCACGTCGTCGTCAACGACAATGAGTTGGGCACAGGTGCCTGTATTGCCGCAAACGTCCGAGATGACGTACACCCGGGTAATGGTCTCCGGGCAGGTGCCCTCATCTGTCGACTCACTGAGCAGGGCAAAACTGGTAGAATCGAGTGCACAATCGTCGGAGCCGCTGCCTCCGGCCGCCAGGAACGCATCAAAGTCGGCATATGGCGCCGGGATATCTGTATCGCATGCGACTGTGATATCTGGCGGGCAGTCAAGTACCGGATCAACCGAGTCGTTGACTGTCACCGTTGCCGAGCAGGTGGCCGTATTGCCGCAATTGTCTGAGATCTGATATATGAATGTATAGGTGATCGGACAGTCCCCATCTGCAGTCTGGCTGACCAGCATCAAGGAGGATGTATCCACGCCGCAGTTGTCATCAGCACTTCCGCCGGCATTCACAAAGTCATTGTAGCTAGCGAATGGTGTGCCGGCATCCGTACAGTTTACACCGCTGATATCAGGGCAGACAAGGGTTGGCGGGGTGGTATCCTCCAACGTGATCGTCTGCGTGCAGGTCGATGTATTGCCACAGATATCGGTGGCCGTCCACGTCCGCGTGATCGTACTTTCGTTGGCACAGGCGCCTGGTGCTACCACGTCGCTGTAGGTGATGGCCGGTGCATCAGTGCAATTGTCTGTTGCCGTAGCGATTCCGGTATCTGCCGGATCCGTACCCGCGTCACACTCCACCGTCACATCCGGCGGACAGGTAATGTCTGGCG
>JAWWBX010000056.1:0-18613 GCA_033720735.1 Saprospiraceae bacterium | reverse complement strand
CCTTGTGCGCTGTACACGGTTCCAGCCACGTTCACCGGAACGGTCAGCCCGACCGCATTATCCACCATCATTTGCGTGCCCGGCGGGGCTGGTTCGAACTGTGCCGGCAAGGCCCAGGCCGGATCTACAGGAAAATGCGGGATCTCCGTCAGTTCGGAGCGGGCGTGGTGCAGCGTATCCCATACGCGCACACCGTATTGATCACCCCGCTGGATCACCATCCAGTAGAGTGACTGATGGTTGAGCAGGTGCGGCTGCGCATCACTGTCAGCCCGTACCTCACCACCAGAAAATGGCGTGCTCTCGTTGACGCTCCAGACCGCCAGCCCTGGTGTTGGCCGAAAGCGCACCGTGTCGCCTGCCCGATGCCAGACGCCAATGACCTCCGGTGAACTCTCCGGCAACTGGATATCCGCGGTGTCGCTCGCGCCGAATGACTGTTGCCCTTCCGGCAGCCAGTGCAATCCAACCAGCGACGCCCAGCCGCGAGGTCGCTTGAGTGCGTCAAGGCGAGCGGTACGCCAGGCTTCAATGGAAGTGATGTAGTTGGGATCGGGCGGTGTATCAGAAGTCTTGCAGAAGAGAAGGGCTGAAAGAAGAAAGACAAGAATACACGATGTTGCTAGTTGCTGCATAACAGGGTCCTGACGACTGTGAAGTTCTGCAAAATACGCTTACTCCACCACCCCCTTTTGTTCCCCTCTTCCGTACTGCACCACCCTCTCGGTCCCCCTCCTCTTGCCTGCCGGTCAGGCGGGCTCCTCTGCACCACCCCCTCGGTCCCCTCCCTGCCTGCCGGCCAGGCGGGCTCGTACCTGAAGCTTGTGCATCAGGCATACGTTGGGGATCGAGGAGGGGGAAGTCTGCTGGTTGATGATTAGCACTTGAGTTGGACAGGGGGTGGTGGCATCCGCAACGCGAATGAGAGCAGACCATCGCGCGCTGTGTTCAATTGCACCACCCCCTCCTCGAGGCTAGATTGTGCATCAGGCACGCGCTGGATGTACGAGGAGGGGGAGGTCTGCAAGTTGAAAATCAGGATTTGAATTGGCAGGGGGTGGTGCTATCAACCGGCCAGCGGACTCGTGCCTGAAGCTTGTGTCCGTTCAGCACCACCCCCTCGGTCCCCCTCCTCGTGATTGAAGCTTGTGCATCAGGCATACGTTGGGGTTCGAGGAGGGGGAAGTCTGGTCGTTGAAGGTTAGGACTTGAGTGGTCAGAGGGTGGTGCATGATTCGTCGACCGGATAAGCTGCAAATAAATCACTGACACATTCACGAAATTCATGGTACATTCCTGACACATGTCCTATACAACCATTATCAGTCCATTCGATCTGCACGCGTTGCTGGGCAAGGGCACCGTGCGCATCCTCGATTGCCGCTTCTCCCTGGCTGACACGGAGTGGGGGAGAAACGCGTACCGGGCGGCACACCTTCCGGGCGCAGTATACGCACACCTCGATGATGATCTTTCAGCCCCGGTAGTCCCGGGAGTGACCGGGCGCCATCCGCTACCCGCGCCCGAGGCATTCGCGGCACGCCTGGGTGTGTGGGGGATATCCGGGAATGACCAGGTGGTCGTGTATGACCAATCGCATGGCGGACTGGCGGCCAGAGCGTGGTGGATGTTGCACTGGATGGGCCATGAGGATTGCGCGCTGCTAGACGGTGGGTGGGCGGCCTGGACGGCGCAGCAGTACCCGGTGACAGACGACGTGCCATCACCGACGGCTACGCAATACCGGCCCAGGGTGAATGCCGCGATGACGGTGAGTGCTGACATCGTCAATGCCTGGCGTCAGGACGCTGCGCACTGTGTGATCGATGCCCGCGCGGCTGCCCGCTATCGCGGGGAAGTGGAACCAATCGATCCGGTGGCCGGGCACATGCCCGGGGCCTTCAACCTGCCGTTCATGGAGAATGTGCATCCCGACGGATCGTGGAAAAGTCCAGAAGTGCTGCGTGCGAGATTATCGAAGATCACGGTACCGGATCACCAGATCGCCGTGCATTGCGGGTCGGGTGTGACCGCCTGCCATGATATCCTGGCGTTCAAACATGCCGGCCTGGGCATGCCGAAGTTGTACCCCGGCTCGTGGAGCGAATGGATCACCGATCCGTCACGCCCGGTGACGACGGGCCCGGCTTGAGTTTCGTGTTGACGGCAGCGATGATCTCGGGAGTTGTCCCGCAACAACCGCCGATCAGCTTCGCTCCTGATCCGTGCCAGTGGACAGCCGCGGCAGAATAGGCCTCGACGGAATGGTCAGCCAGCTTCCAACCGGTTTCCGGGTCTGGTGAACCGCCACCATTCGCATACACACCAAAGGGCACCGTGACGTGCTCCTTCAATAACCTGACCGCGGCATCCATGTGCTCGGCAGGACGGCAGTTGATCAGCAATGCCGACGGGCCATACTCCATGACGCCTGCAATGATGTCCTCAAGCGGTGTGCCATCGAGCATTCTGTCGGAGCCATCTGTCGTGAATGACATCATGAAGGGCAACTTTCTCCTGGCGAGCAATCGTGCCAGCGTCAGCGCTTCAGTGCGATTGATCATGGTCTCCGCCAGGATGACGTCAACATCAGTGCTTGCGAGCACGTCGAGCTGCTGATCGTAAGCATCTTCGATGACGCCGTCGGATGGCACCAGATCTGGACGATAGCAATCCTCCAGAGGGGCAACGGAGGCACACAGTAACGCTCCGGGCCGGGCCTGGCTGATCGCCTCATGGGCCAGTTCGACCGCAAGCCTGGTGCAATGCGCTGCCAGGTCCTCCTGACCGGTTTTGGTGAAGGTATAGGCGGTGGTGCGAAATGTGTTGGCGGTAATGAGATCAGCCCCTGCGTGTAGATAATCGACATGGATGGCATGCACCAGCCGCGGAACTTCAATATTGGCCATGGCCGACCAGAGCGGAAGTGCCGTCCTGTATCCCCGACGCTCAAGTTCGGTGCCCATGGCGCCGTCGAGCAGGGCGAGCTGGCGGGCGGCCAGCCAGGCGTCGAGGGCTGCTTTTGTCATCATGGCGCACGTCGAAGCATGAAATATCAAATTTCAAATGACAAATGCCAAATGCCAAATGTCAAAGGGATGCAGGCCGGTATCCTTTGGACTTCAATGTTTGGTATTTGGACTTTGAGCTTCCTATTGCGGGCTCGACTGCTTGAGCCATTGCTTGGGCGTCGTGCCGTAGCGCTGTTTGAAGGCGCTGATAAAGTGGCTGGGATTCTGATAGCCGATGGCAAAGGCGACTTCCTTGATCAGGTACTTGCCGCTCTCAAGCATTGTAGTAGCGTGCTCAAACTTGTAGTCCTGCAGGTACTGACTGATGGTTTTACCGTACAGGTAGTAGAACCCTTCCTTCAGTACTGCCTTGGGCAGATCGACCTCAAAGGCGAGGCTCTGCAGATCGGGCGGCGCATGCAGGTTGTTTACGAGCACGTGTTCTGCTGACCGGATCTTGCGCTCCGTATCGGAGTCGATATGGAACGGGCATTGATCGATATCGGTTCCGTAGAGCGTCTCAAGCATTTGTGCGAAGGCGTCCAGAAAGATCCCGCGACGTGCGATCGCACGGAAACGCGACTGCTCAGAATGAATGAACAGGCGCTCGAGGGCCTGCAGCTGTACAGGCGACAATCTGACGACTCGGGATAGTTTGGAATAATCCATGCGTGCTGCGCCGGCTTGTTTAGCGGATTGAAAATCAACAGCCAGCATGCGGTGCAGGGCGTCCAGGGTGATCCGGAAGACCGAGATCTCGGCGCCATCATCACCGGAGAGTACGGCACTCCAGGGCGAACGTGGCCAGAGCAGGAGCGCTGACTCTCCCCGGTGCAGGTCGATGTTGATCGGTCCCACTCCGGAACCACAGTGCACCTTGTCACTCAGCGCCACGGCCCAGAGCATGTCCTGCTCCCCACAAGGGACCTCCACGGCCGCATCCAGTGCAATGCGCGCACCGTGCACGCCTTGATCAACGGCAAATCCTTCGCTCAGGAGTATGTCGGTCGTTCCGTGTACCATGCTAATGCGTTGAATCAGCGACAATCAGCCACTTGCCTGCAATAGATTGTACAATTAACAGAAAATGTCCGCTCAGGTTTTCGAGCCCTTCCCGCGACAGATGGTATTGGCCGATGACCGAGTAAACCGTTTCGCTGCGTCGGTTAATCTCGTGCAGGTCAAATGTCAGTTTGCCCATGGATTGAACGTCGGGATACGCCTTTTTGTATCTGTCGAGTGTCGCCTGCCACCCTTTGGTCAGCCCGGAAGCCCCGAGAAATTGCAGGTCGTCGGACTTCCAGTAGTGCTGCATGAAGCCTGCCATGTCGCCTTTATTCCAGGCTGCAGCTTGCTCCGAGAGGATCTGGCGGATGGCCGATTCGGGAGAGCTGGTTTGCGCAGTACTGACGGCAGGCAGGAGGCTGCCGGCGATCATGAGCAGTCCCGCGAGTGCGCCTTTCAGGATGGTCGACATGCTGTAAAGGTAATGTGTTGACGATATTCATGCCCGGGCAGCCGTCGGATCAAGGCCTTCTCGGGTGTTCCGGCTGTGCCAAGTTCTCGCTATTTTGAGGTCCAATGTCTCATCAAAGCGCACGGTCATGAATGCCCTGTCCATCTACGAAAAGTATGAGCAATACTGGGCCATCCTTCGGAACAACCAGGAGATGATCCGGTTTTCCGAGGTCAAAGCAGGTCTGGTCATTTCGATCTTCGGTATCCTGTTTTCGATCATTCTCAACAGCGTCGGCAAGATCCAGGCGAGCGTTGCTGAATGGACTGTAGTACAAATGGGGATCCTGTTTGTCTTTATTGTCACCACGCTGATCTCCATGCTCTATGCATTCCGCTGTTTCATCCCCCGGTTTGAGAACAAGAACCCGACGTCAGTGATCTATTTCGGGGACATCGTGTCAGATTTTACGGAGTACAAGGCCTATCATGCCTTTCTCGAAAAGATCGTCATCGATGATGCTGAAATGTCGGTGCAACTTGCGGAGCAGATCCATACCAACTCGACCATTGCGACCAGGAAAATGAAAGCGGTGAACACGGCCATGCGCATGATGATGGTCTCCGTGGCACTACTCATTATTCTGGTGGGTTTTCTGCTGATGACGTAATACAGGGCGCGAGCGCCGATCACGCCTGGTTTTCCCGCGCCTCACGCCACAACAACCGCAATTTGGCGTACTTCAAAAACTTGCTGTAACCGCCGTTGTAGCAGATGAGCAGGCCATAGTAGCCGTCCCTGAAACCTCCTTTGATGATGTAATCCCGTAAAAAGTTGAAGGGAAGGGCCATCAGGATGCGTGCCAGGCTGGCCCGCTTCCCGTTTTCAAAGGCCACCCTGGCACTGATGGTTGTGAGATAGTCCATCTTCTGGATGTGATGGGCAAGATCGCGATAGGAATAGTGCAACAGGTCGCCGGTCAGATGGGCTGTCGTCGCTCCATCGCGCATGATCACCTTGTCGTGGGGGTTGTCCCCACCCCAGCGTCCCTGTGATTTGCGCCAGAGTCGCAACTTGCGGTCGGGGTACCAGCCGCAGTGTCGGATCCATTGCCCGGCATAGTTGGTCAGCCTGTTGAAGCTGTAGCCATCGTGCACAAAATCAGATTTGACCTGAACAATGGAGCGTCGCAGCGCATCCGACAGTGCTTCATCCGCATCGAGCGAAAGGACATACTCATGGGTCGTGCTGTCCAGTGCCACATTTTTTTGCTCCACATGCCCTTCGAATGTGTGCTGAATAAACCGCACTCCAAATGAACGACAGATCTCCTCTGTCTTGTCGGTCGAAAACGAATCCACCACCACGATCTCATCAGCGATGTCCTGCACAGAAGCGAGACAGCGGCCGATGTTCTCCTCCTCGTTATAGGTGATGATGGCGACAGAGAGCCTGATTTCCCGTGCACTCGAATCACTCATTTCCCAGCTCCTCCGTTTTTGGGTGGTTTGACCAGCATGGTGACCTGGTTATTTTCGGACGGGAAGATAAGCGTATCAAGCGCAATCGAAAACCCGGGGGCACCATGATCTTTGTACATTCAATGTGCGCAGCACATCGTCAACATCTCACGGCTGCAAATGAGACCATGGCTGAACCCATCCAGTTCCTCCACGAGCACGTCACGGTATTTACCAGCGCCTTGTATCAGACCAACTCTGTGCTGATCGAAACACCCCGGGCTGTCTTCCTCGTAGACCCGTCCTGGCTGCCCGGAGAGGTGTTGCGCATCCGTGCTTTTGTAGAACAACGGCGGCGGGAGCGTACCCTCTATCTGGTGTTTACGCACAGTGATTTTGACCATATCCTCGGGTATGGCGCCTTTCCTGGTGCGCGCGTCATCGCCAGCGGACCATTTGCCGACAAGCTGGACAAGATCAAGGACATCGCACAGATCCGCGCGTTTGACCTCGCACACTATATCGAACGTCCCTGGTCATTGACCTATCCTGAGCCGGACATCACCATCAGGACCGATGGCAAGGCGATGCACTTCAGTGGCACGGTGCTGACCGGTTACCTCGCACCCGGGCACACCCGGGAAGGGATGTACCTGCTGGTCGAACCCCCGGGAGTCTGGATCGCCGGAGATTACCTGAGTGATGTGGAATTTCCCTTTGTCGAGGATAACATCGGGGCGTACCGCCGTACCATGGCCAAAACGGACCGCATCCTCCGACTACATCACGTCCAGTGGATGGTGCCGGGACATGGTACCGTTGCCGACAGTCAGCAGGAGATCCTGCGTCGCCGGGATCATGCACTGGAATATCTGGACGATCTGGAGCGGGCCGTCGGGGATCCTCAGGCCTTCCCTACAGAGAAGTATCGCAGCCGGTATCCATTCTGGGAAGCCTTGCAAGAAAATCACGCGAAGAATATCGCGCATTGCAGGGGTGTGACCCGTTGACCGGCGGAAGATTTAATCCAGGATAAAATCGGCGACCATTTCAGCGTGCAAACGCGTGGTATCGAGCAGTGGCAGGGCATAGTCGACGTTCTCAAGGAGCAGAGGTAACTCTGTACATCCGAGTATGATGCCGTCGGCGCCCTCCAGTCGCAGTCGATCCATCGCCTGAAGGGTAAAGGCGCGTGCGTCATCAGTCATGATACCTCGCGTAAGTTCGTTGGCGACAAGCTTGTGCATGCGAGTCCGGTCCGGGTGCTCTGGCCTCAGAACCTTAATGCCATACTGCTCAGTGAGGTGCCCGCCGATGAAATCTCCCTGCACGACCGGCAGGGTACCCAGCAAGCCCAACCTGGACAGTTGCTGCCGCTGTGCTGCCTGTCCGATGGCATCCGCAATGTGCAGGATCGGAATGCCAATGCGGGGTTGCATATGTGGATAGACCTTGTGCGGGGTATTGGCGCAGATCACAATGGCTTCTGCCCCGGCACCCTCCAACACCTGGGCGGTTTTCAGAAAGGTCTCGTTGATCTCTGACCAGTCACCACGGCGCATCAGTCCGATATTGAGACTGTAGAGGAGGAGAGGAGGATTGCTCCCGGCACGCTCATCGACAATCTGATTGATATAGCGGTAGTATTCAACGGTGGAGAACCAGGATGTCCCTCCGATCAGGCCGATTTGTTTCATACGTCAATCCTTTGGTCAACGAAGGGCGATAGTAAGGTACACCGTACCAACGTTACCAACGCGGATTGGCAGGAAAGGTTGCCTGAAGGACGCGTAGAGCTAGTGGGTCCGGAAGCGCTGGACAGAGCTTTCCCCAATGACGAACTTCCTGAGTCGTGCCGAGTCCGGGCACGAGATATCCGCCTCGCCCAGGGCGGTCACTTTCACCTGATCTCCGTTCACCCGAAGATGCGTGTCACCGAGGCTGGTTGCCTTCACCTTGCTGCCGGTCAGATACCTGGCGTCGATATGATGGTCTCCAAATACCACATACTTCTGCCGGTCGGCGGTACCTGCACCCATGGTCAGGGCACAATCGCCAAACATCTTCACTTTCAGGCGTCCGGTATGCAGACTGGCGAAACTGATCTCGGAATCACCATATGCTTTGAGCTTGAAGGTCTCTCCACTGACATCACCGCTGATCCGGGCATCCTCATCGCCTTTCATGACCAGCTTGTTGAGATCCTGATAGGTCACGTAAGCGGTCACCCGGGTGCCCGAATAAATGCTCTCGCGTACCTTGCCGTAGGGCGTCACTATTTTTCGTTTGGGTTCCAGATTCCGGGCGCGGTCCAGATAGATCAGCAGGGTCCCTTGCTTGACTTCCACGTTGACCAGATCCTCGTCCAGCCCTTCGTATGCGAGGCGTACGGAAGCCTGATCACCCTTTTCCAGCACCAGCGCAACTCTGGGACCGACCTTGATCTTGTCAAATGAGGGCAAGTGTGTGAGCATTTGTCCGCTCAACGGCAATCCGGCCAGGGCAAGGCCGACCACGGTGAGGATGAAGTAGCGATAACGCATGTTTTGCATGTTGTGTCTGAAGTGAATGACACGCGAGTTTGCCAAACGTTGCAATGCACCCTGGATAATTATTACGGCTGTGGTCAGTGATCGCCAGAATACATCTCCTTCAGGCGATGGTTGACCCAATGATGTTTGCGCCGGGACACGGGAATGGTCGTACCGTCCTTCAGCTCCAGCAACCCCTTCTGGGTGTACTGCTTGATAAAGGCGGGATTGACCAGGTATGACTGATGCACGCGCAGGAAGTGATAGTCGCCCAGGAGTGTATCGTAATCCTTGAGGGTCTTGGATGCGACAAAGCGCTTGCCAGTCTCAAGATGGAAGACCGTATAGTTGTTGTCGGCAGCGCAATGCGTGATCTCATCGATGTCGAAAAAGACCGCGCCGCCCTGGGTCGGGACGGCAAGACGAGGTTTGCGCGTATGGATCGACTGCAGGTTGCTCAGTAGATTGGTCAGCAGGTCTTGCCGCACGACTCCCGGGGTGTTACGTGTTGCCAGAAACCGCTCCCACGCGGCTTTCAGCTCCTGCACATCGATGGGCTTCAGGAGGTAATCAATGGCCGAGAAGCGAATCGCCTTGATCGCATAGTGGTCATACGCAGTCGTGAAGATCACGCCGACCTCTTCGTGATCATTGCGGATCTCCGACAACAGCTCGAAGCCGGTCATCACGGGCATTTCAATGTCCAGGAATAACACATCCGGTGACAGCTGGCGCATAGTGCTGAGAGCCGCCTCCGCACCCAGAGCTGTTTCGATCTGCGTGATATCCGGCAAATGGCGTTCGATCAGAAGGCGCAGGATATTGATCGCCCGTTTTTCATCATCGATGATCAGTGCTCGATAGCTCATTGATACGGCAATTGGATGGTGGCCCGCACACCCTTGTCATGTGCGAGATTGACAATTTCAAGGCTGCTGCCTGGTTGATGGAGCAGACGATGCCGGATGAGTTGCAGGGCATGCATCCGATCCGTTTCATGGCGCGACAACGTGCCGTTAGAAAGGCCGACACCGTTGTCTTCAACGCGGCATACCAGTCCCTGGTCGGACGAAACAAAGCTGATCTCAAGGCGCTTGTCACCCTTGCTTGGCAACAGTCCGTGGCGGATGGCATTCTCGGCCAGCGGCTGCATCAGGAATACCGGAATATGCATATGCTCCAGGCCCGCTTCCAGCTCGATATCGTACGAGAAGGCATCGTCAAAACGCAACGATTCAAGCTGCAGGTAAAGGTCGAGGAACTCGACTTCGTGCTCCAGTGTGATCTCCTCTTTGGAGGCGTTGTCGAGGATCATCCGCAGCAGTTTGGAGAACTTTGAGGTGTATTCGTACGCCATCTCATTGTCGCCTGTCAGGATCAGTTCCTGGATCGTATTGAAAATATTAAACAGGAAATGCGGATTCATCTGGGCACGCAGGGCACGGCTTTCAAGGCTGGCCAGCAAGAGCTGTACCTCATTTTCCTTGGCCGTCAGGCGCTCCCGTTGTTTGCGACGCCATGAGAGCAATCCAAGCAGCCCGGTCCCTGCCAACAAGACCAGCGATGCGTAAAACCAAAGCGACCGCCACCAGGGCACACTGACACGGAAGGTAAATAGCCGGGCTGGAGAGATCAGGCCGTGGTGATTTACGGCCCGGTAAAACAGGCGGTATGTGCCAGGTTGCAAGGCTCCGAAGGTAACATTGCCATCCGGTGCCGGCTGCCATCCTTGTGTGACGGTATCCAGGCTGTATTCGAACCGCGTTTGTGCACTTTGTGAAAAGCCCAAAGCCGACAGGGACACGGTGACCGGCAGCCCCGTCTGCGGTACCGTTACCTGTGCATTGCCGACATCCAAAGCACCATGTGCTGACTTGACGGAAAACACGTACGGCTGTGGTATCTCGCGGTTGATCGCGATCGCCCCTGGATCAAACTGACTGAAGCCGCCCCGCGGCGCATAGGCCATGCCCCCCGTCGACAGGGGTTTGAGGTGCGTCAGGACCATCGGATTGCGGTTGAACATCGGGTCGAAGGTCACCAGGCCATCTGCAGCCGTGAATTGACGGCTGTAGCCGGTGTGCGGATCAAACGACTGCATGCCGGATCCGGTGATCATCCACAGCAGGCCATCCCGGTCAAAGGCCAGGGCCCTGATATCGGTATTGACGACACCAGCCTCACTGCCCAGGATGCGATGGGGACGGAACGTTGCGGTTTCCGCTGATGTCATGACCAGCCCCTGGCCCGCCACCGCAAACCAGACGTTTCCATATGGGTCTTCTGCAAAGGGTGTGCATTCAATATTCTGACCGCCGATCTCCTGCACATTCACAACCTGATCATCACTGCGCGGAATGACTGCATAGCCGAAGGCCTTGCGCACCCAGATGTTGTTGTCGCCGTCACAATACAGGTCATCGATGGCGACTGGCCAGGGGAGGCTATCTCCCTGGAACTGATCGCGATAGATCCTGACCTCACGACTCCCGGGATCGTAGCGGATCACTCCCGATTGAACCGTTCCGAGCCACCACACGCCATCGTCATCGACGGTCATACTTTTCCACAGCACATTGAGATCATCGAGCGAAGTCCGCAGCCTTTCCAGTGTTCCAACCCTGGCGTCCAGCAGGTAGATGGCTTGTCGTTCCAGCACGACGAGGCGACCATCCGGGAGAGCAACCAGTTCTTCACCCCGGAAGATGGTCCGTGCCCCTGCACCTTCAGGACGTGCCAGCGTCCATGTTCTTGATGGCCGATGCAACAGGTAGACGCCCTGAGCTTGCTGGTAGGTGGTCGCGATCAGATCCTCCCCGGGCACTTCAGCCAGCAATCCGCCCACGTAGGAATACACTTCGTCTCCCGGGTCAAACGTGTAGTGGTCAAACTGGTTGTTCAACGGATCAAAGAGGTAGACGCCATACTCAGATGAAGCCCAGTACCGGCCCTGCATGTCTCTCAGTTCGACATTGAACGTGAAGCTGCGTCCGACCGCATTTTCAACGGTGAAGCAAGTGTCAAATGATCTGTGTGAGAGGTCAAACAGGCAGGAGCCACGCAGGGTAGGGACCCACAGGGCGGATGCCTCATGTTGCAGGATGGGTGGATTTACCCCATAGCTGCTGTATTTATGGTAGCCATTCAGGGGAACCACACGAGCGCCCTGGATGGATGGATCAGGACGATATGCGATCAGCCCGTTGGACCAGGTCCCCAGGTACAGTGTTCCATCCTGATGCGGATGGATGGTCCGGATCTGGTTGTTGTACATGGTATTCTGCAGGTCTTCGCCCGCAAAGCTGTGCAGGCGGTGCAGCGGCTCACCCAGACGGCACGCATAGATCCCCGCGCCGCAGCTGACCCACATCGTCCCTGGGGAAACAGCGGATTCGGCGATGTCCATGATGCCACCATAACGGATAGGGTCAAGGGCCATCAGCGAATCTGGTACGGGACTCCAGTGCCAGCTACCCTGCTGCGAGCGCGTGGCGACACCGTACTTTGCGATGCTCAGCCATAGATTCCCACTTCTGTCCAGCGTCACGCTACCAATAGACCTTCGACCAAGCTCCGGGTGCTCGGGTGGTGCGTGCCGGATGACCTTGAGACTCGTGATATCAACGCTGGCCAGCCCCCGATCTGTGCCCACCCACAGGAGCCCTGCCTGGTGGTCGTAGATCATATCGCTGATGTAGCTGCCAGGGAGACTGCTGGTATCGGCCGGGTCGTGGCGCAAGACACGCACCCGCACGCCATCATACCGGCACAGGCCGGTGTAGGTGCCGATCCAGACGAATCCTGAACTGTCCTGATCGATGTCCGTCACAAACGTGCTTGGCAACGCCTCGTCAATGATCACCGGATTCTGGTGCAACTGGGCCCACGCGGGGATTGGCAGGATGAGCAGGAGACCCCATCCGGCGAATCTGGTCAGCAGTTGTTGCGGCGTGTGCATGGGTATCAAACATCTAAAGATCACTGAAGTACGGCAACGAGACAAACGCATTGAGAATTCGGTAGGTGGACCATGATCATGGACGTTTTGCCTGATGCTCGTTGAGGCATGCCACATACTCATGGCCATGGCGGCGTGGTTGGCGGATGGGGATATTGCTCCCAAGTCAATGATCACATCCATGAAATCTGCACTTGCCATTTGCCTCTTACTCGTCCCTCTCTGCGTACAGGCGCAGAATGTCGGCATCGGGATCGGCGTGCCGGCCTACCGGCTGCACGTCGAGGGTGACCCGGGTTCGACGTTCGGTATCCTGGGTGCGCAGGTCACCTTCTCCGGATTCTCTGATGTCCCCGCAGTCACCGGATACTCTGTCACGAACGACGGATGGGGCTATGGCGGGTTGTTTACAGGTGGATATATGGGGGTGAATGCGACAGCCAGTGCGGGGTCATATGCCGGTTGGGCATATGGACTCTACGGGACATCGTTTGGGACGGACGGCACCCGCGTCGGTGTCTACGGATATGCATCCGGTGGTGTGACCAACTGGGCCGGTTATTTTGCTGGAGAGACATACATCCAGGACCGACTGGGTATCTCCACCACGGATCCGCAAGACAAATTGCACGTTGATGGCGGGAATATTCGGTTGAGTGGTATCGCCCCGTTCTATATCCTCAACTCCACCTCGCCAACAACACCAAGTGGATACATTTTCCAGGAAAATGGCAATCAGGAGGGTGTGTTGCACTACAATGCCAGCGGCAACTATGTCAATCTGACCAACAGCGTGTTCAATCCAGGGGTTGTCGTCAATCTCAACACCAATGCGATCGGCATCGGATCATTCCTGTTTGCGAGTGGCTATACGTTAAACGTTGACGGCAAAATCATCGCCGAGGAGCTGAAAGTGCAGGACTCCGGAGGATGGCCCGACTTCGTGTTTGCGGAGGACTATCCGCTGATGGACCTGGACAACGTCGAGCAATGGATCAAGGACAATGGCCACCTGCCAGGTGTGCCTTCAGCTGAAGCGATAGCAGAGACCGGCATCATGATCGGTGATATGCAAAAGCTGCTGATGCAGAAGATCGAAGAACTCACACTGTATATCCTGCAGCTCAAAGAGCAGAACGCCCGGCTTGAATCTCGCGTACGCCAATTGGAAAAGCAGTGAGCATGTACAGAATCCTCGTTTGCATCCCGCTCTTGCTGTTGGCGCTGCCCCGGCCGCTTGCAAGCCAGGAGAACGCCCCCTGGTCGATCTGGCAAACTCCCTCAACGCGCAATTTCGCCGTGATTCAGCAACAAGCGGAAGCATGGTTTGCAAACAATCCTCGTGGCAAACACAGCGGCTACAAACAGTGGAAGCGCTGGGAGTATGCGACGCAGCGCCGGTTGCTACCCAACGGCGAGATTGCGAATTGCGCAGCTCTCAACTGGAAGGCATATCAGAAATCGGCGCACCGACCTGCAGATCAGCGCGGGCAGGTCTACGGCGGCACCTGGGACCAACTGGCTCCGCTCGACGGATACGTGGGAACCAGCGGCAATCCGGGCCTGGGCAGGGTCAATGTCATCGCCTTTCATCCCAGCGATCCTAATACGGTCTTTGCCGGAACACCCGCAGGTGGGCTTTGGAAGACCTCCAACGCAGGGGTGGACTGGATCCCGCTCACAGACGGGATACCGAGCATTGGCGTCTCAGGGATTGTAGTACATCCGACATCGCCCAATACCATTTACATCCTGACCGGCGACGGAGATGGTGCGCATACTCCATCTATCGGGGTGCTGAAAACCACGGACGGTGGCCTCAACTGGGCAAACACCGGATTGACCTGGGACGTCACCGAGCTCAACCGGGGCTACAAACTGGTCATGCATCCTGACAATCCACAGATCCTGTTGGTGGCCTGCAATGACGGCTTGCTGAGAACAACGGATGGAGGCACTGTTTGGGATACCGTGTTTGCCGGAAATTTCTACGATATCGAATTCAAGCCTGATAATCCGACGGTCGTCTATGCAGCCCGGAATGACCGCTTCTACCGGTCGGACAACAGCGGTGCAACGTGGACTGAATATGACAGCGGACTGCCCACCGGAGAATCCCGCATTGCCATTGCCGTGACACCCGACAACCCAGACTATGTGTATTACCTGGCCGGTCCCGGCGGTCCCACGGGGTCGTTCAAGGGGTTGTACCGATCTGTCGACAGCGGCGAAACGTGGGCAGTACGTACCACAACACCCAATATCCTTGACGGTTCGGTGGCCGGAGATGCATCGTGCGCAAGTGGCTGTGACCAGGCGACGTACGACCTGGCAATCGCGATCGATCCTGATGACGCTGAGGAGGTGATCACCGGCGGCATCAACCTGTGGCGCGATGAGAACGGCGGTGGGACGCTGTTGCAGCTGGTAGCACACTGGATCATCGGCTATGCACCGCAGTTCGTGCACGGAGACATCCATGAACTCGTTTTTCAGGACAACAACACCCTGTGGTGCGGCTCGGATGGGGGGATTTTCCGGAGCACCGATGACGGGGTGACCTGGCAGGACATGAGCAGCGTGGGGAGCAACGGCTTGCTGGCCACGCAGTTTTACCGGATCGCAGGGGTACCAGGCAACGCCAACCTGATGATCGGCGGAACCCAGGACAACGGTACCAACAAGTGGACAGGGGGCAGTACCATCTGGCACTTTGCCGGGGCGGATGGGATGGATTGCATGATCGACCATTCCAACTGGGATGTGCTGTACCTGTCGACTCAAAACGGTGGCTTGCGCAAGTCAACGGATGGCGGACTCACCCACAACCCCATCAAACCGGGCAACAGCAATGGTGGCTGGGTGACCCCGATGGTGATGGATCCCATCAACCCGCAGCGGATCTATGCCGGCTTCAGGGATACGGTCTGGCGCAGCGACAATGGGGGCAGCTCATGGACTCCCACCGTCACCACCATCACGCTAGCCACGATCCAGTCACTGGCCATTGCACCGAGTGACCCCGACCGGATCTATGCAGCCAAAAGCAACAACATCTACCGGTCCGACAGCATCGGAGTCGGGTGGACGGAGATCACCGCGACTTTGCCAGTGGCCGGTATGGCCGTCAATATCACACGGATTGCCGTGGACGATGGTAATCCCGATGAGGTGTGGGTGACGCTTTCCGGATACACGGCCGGACAGAAGGTCTATTATTCGGACAATGCCGGGCTCAGCTGGACCAATGTCAGCGGTTCGCTGCCCAATGTGCCGGTCAACTGCATCGCATATGACAGCGTCCAGACCAACGACAACGCCATCTATGTGGGAACGGATATCGGCGTTTTTTACCGGGACGCCGCCCTGGGAGATTGGGTGCCTTTCAGGAACGGGCTGCCGGTCGTGCCCATTCGCGACCTGGAGATCCATGCCTCTGCCCAGAAACTGCGCGCCGGGACATTTGGCCGGGGCATCTGGGAGAGCGACCTCTACGATGCTTGCCCCAACTACTGGTTTCTGACCAACGGCACCCTCACCGGAAGCGGGGTACAGGGACATCGCTACTACCAGGCGGCCATCGATATCGTCTCGGGCCGCGATCTGTACGGAGGGATTGCCACCAACGTGATCTACCAGGCCGCCAACAGCGTCATCCTGACGGAAGGATTCCAGGCGCATGCCGGCATTCAGCTCTTCGAGGCCAGAACCGGGCCGTGTGGGGGTGGCGTGCCACCCGAGGGGTTGCAGGTGCTCGTCGACCTCGCGGTACCTCCGGGAATAGGGTTGCAACCAGTTTCCGTGACCAAGAATGAATGACCAATCCTCTGAGAAGTATCCGGCTTGATGTTTCCGACAATCGGCCGCAAATCCTTTAGCATGAAAACATTTCTCCTTCTGGCATCTCTCTTCCTCTTGTGGATTGACGGGCATACGCAAGGTGTGGCGATCAACGGCACCGGCAACCCGGCAGACCCCAGCGCGATGCTGGATGTTCAGAGTACCACCAAAGGCATGCTCGTCCCCTGCATGACCACTGCCCAGCGGGTAGGAATCGCTGCGCCCGCTGACGGGTTATTGGTCTTCGATACTTCCAGCGGGTCGTTCTGGTACCACGTGGGTGGTCAGTGGACGGAATTGGTCTCGGCCGCCAACGGCCTGAGGGACGCTGATTACGATACCCGCGTCGAGGTGGAAGCGGCGCCCGATGAAGACATCATTCGCTTTACAACAGGTGGTACGGAGGTGGCTACCATGGATGACAAGACATTTAGCTTGGAAGCCGCCGGCAAGTCCGTGTTCATTGGGAAGGATGCCGGGCAGGTTGATGATGGTACCTCCAACTTTAATGTATTCATTGGTCATCAATCAGGCGCCAGTAATACCAGCGGCAACAACAATGTTGGTGTCGGGTATCAAACGCTTATTCTTAATGATGCAGGTTACAACAACACTGCAATTGGCTTGAGCGCTCTGACCTTCAACTCTTCTGGCTGGGAAAATACGGCTGTGGGGAAAGTGGCTTTGTACCGGAACACCACCGGCAACCAGAACACCGGACTCGGGGTCGGAGCACTCTTCGACAATACAGTGGGCAGCAATAACACGGCCACAGGAGCAGGGGCTCTCCTTCACAATACGGATGGAGACTTCAATACTGCGGATGGGATTTTCGCCCTTGCAGAAAATCTCACCGGGTCTGGGAATACGGCAGGAGGAGGACTTGCCATGTTTAGCAATACCACGGGTTCCAAAAGTACCGCTTACGGATATCAGGCCATGTTTTTTAATGCGACAGGCGATGCCAATGTCGCGGTAGGTGAGCGTTCGTTGTATTTTAATTCAGACCGCAGTCACCTGGTGGCCATTGGTGATTCTGCGTTGTTCTTTAACGGGACCGGCGCCATGAGCCCCGCAGATGCGACGCAGAATACTGCCGTTGGTTCAAAGTCGATGTTCAGCAATACCAGCGGTCGCATGAATTCGGCCGTTGGCTACCAGTCAATGTTTTCGAATACTACCGGATCGCACAACACGGCCAGTGGAAACCAGGCTATGTTTGCCAACACTGAGGGCTGGTACAATACTGCCGTAGGTCACCAGGCGCTCTACGAGAACCTTGCCGCCTACAATACAGCGACCGGAGCGTCCGCTCTGTTTTCGAATACTAGTGGATCAGACAATACTGCGCACGGTGCGTATGCCCTCTTTGCCAACACGATCGGTCAGCGTAATGCGGCATTCGGAGCATTTGCGATGAATGCCAATACAACGGGTCTGGACAATGCTGCTCTCGGGCACGGGACCTTGGCTGGCAACGCGACTGGCTCACAGAATACCGCCAGCGGATCGTATGCACTTCATTTCAATTCAAGTGGTACAAATAACACTGCACATGGCGGATTTGCCATGTACCAGAATACCACCGGATCGAATAACACGGCCGTGGGTGTGGCTGCCTTGTATACAAGTATGGATCGCTCGTGCCTGGTGGCGATTGGAGATTCCGCTTTGTACTGGAACGCTCTCGGCAGTTCGGATCCTTTCGAAGGGAGGCGCAACACCGCGATAGGATCAAAAAGCCTCTACGCCAATACCACGGGATCGTACAATACGGCGGTGGGCTATGAGACACTGCTTGCCAATGTGAACGGGGCGGTCAATACGGCGATGGGATACTGGGCCCTGTATCAGAATACGGATGGGTATTACAATACTGCCCTGGGTGCCGAAACCCTAACGTCCAATACCTCAGGATACAACAACACGGCGGTCGGACATGCATCACTCATTACAAATACGTCCGGTGACTTCAACACGGCGGTGGGCTCAAGTGCTCTGTTTAGCAATGCAAGCGGTCAGCAAAATGTGGCCATTGGCCACCGTAGCGGCTACCAAAACCTGTCGTCTGACAATGTGTTTGTCGGTGCCTATGCGGGTGAATCGTCAGCCAGTGATACGAGCGTGCTCTACATCGGTCACGAGGCCGGTCGGAATACCATCGGCTCCGACAACCTGTTTGTCGGCTCTTCGGCGGGTCGACAGAGCGCTGCCAGCAGCAATCTGATGATCGGCCAGCGTGCGGGAGAGCTCACCGATACCTCGGAGCATTTGCTGCTGATCGGACATCAGGCTGGTAGGGAAGTGCAAAGTCAGGGTGTGATCGTGGTCACGCCAACGGGAGAGAGCTACCACGG
>JAWWBX010000055.1:0-18637 GCA_033720735.1 Saprospiraceae bacterium | reverse complement strand
CCTCGAGAACAGTCCGTATGCCGGGCAGGTCGGTGCGTTCGAAGGTGCCGGCTACCAGGCGACGGGACTTTACCGGCCTTCGATCAATTGCATCATGTTTACCCGGGCCGAGTATTTCTGCCGGGTGTGCCAGGAGGCAATGAAAGGGATCATCGACTGGTACTCGGAATAAGTAAATTTGGGTTGCGGCCCGCTGCGTATGTGTACATATCCAGGAAAGATCTACACGGCACCATTCGTCATGGTCATACGAACCTGCATCACCATTGTCTTTTCGGTCACCATTGCAACCCAGAGCATTGGTCAGCCAGCGATCGATTATGGCTCGCATGATGGCAGATACGTCCAGGTGTTCGACACCAGGCTCTATTACGAAGAATATGGCGAGGGCCCTCCGGTGATCCTGCTGCACGGCGGGTTAGGGAGTATTGCTGCTTTCAGCAACATCATTCCAGAGTTAGCCGCCCATTTCAGGGTGATTGCCATTGACAGCCCGGGGCATGGCAGGTCATACGGCATTGATTCACTGAGTTATCAGATCATTGCAAAATACATTGCCGAGACGATCAACCAATTGTCACTGGATAGTGTATCTGTCGTGGGATATAGTGATGGCGCAATTGTCGGGATGTTGGTCGCTCACGCGCTTCCGGTCAAGGTAAAGAAGCTGGTTTTCGGTGCCGGTGCTCTGGCGCCTGGTGCGAGCACCCCCACCGGGATCGGGATGCTCAGGTCATTCAGCCCCGAGATCCTGCCACCTGTTTGGGAAGAAACCTACCGGCGCAAGTCCCCCAATCCGGATTATTGGGAGCAATTTGTGTATGATTCAAAAGATATGTGGCTACAGGAAGTCTGGATTCCAGAGGACATCCTGCCAGGCATTTCCAGTGGCGTATTGGTTTTGTTCGGAGACCGGGATCCGTTTATTCCACTGGAACACACGCTGAAGATCTACAACGCGATCCCCGGTAGTCAGCTATGCATCATGCCAGGAGCGGCACACGACGTCTTCAACGCGGAAAATGTCATACAGTTCCTCCTGGATTTCCTGATGAGCGAGTAGAAGCATTGCCGTACAACCCGCGCAATCATCCCGGCCACTAAAACATAAGATCACCCACGGCGTTTCATACCCGTATTTTCCTATTTTTACGCCCCTACAATTTGAGGCTATGTCGGAACAATTCAAGTCAGATGTCGAGGGAGTAGATATCCTGGCGCAGGCCTATAAAGACATGCGGCAGGAGATCGGCAAGATCATCGTGGGGCAGGACAAGGTCGTGGAGGCAGTCCTGATCTCGTTGTTTTCAAACGGTCACAGCCTGCTGGTGGGCGTACCTGGTCTCGCCAAGACCTTGCTGGTGAGCACGATAGCCGAGGTGCTTGATCTGGATTTCAAGCGCATCCAGTTTACCCCGGATCTGATGCCCTCCGATATCACCGGCTCCGAGATCCTGGACGAAGAGCGGCACTTCCGCTTCAACCGGGGACCGGTATTCGCCAACATCGTACTCGCCGACGAAATCAACCGGACACCACCGAAGACCCAGGCCGCCCTGCTGGAAGCCATGCAGGAGCGCTCGGTCACCGTCGCCGGAGAGCAGCACCTGCTGCCCAGCCCGTTCTTTGTGCTGGCTACACAAAACCCGATCGAGCAGGAAGGCACCTACCCACTGCCGGAAGCCCAGCTCGACCGCTTCATGTTCAATATCCCGCTTGATTATCCATCGTACAATGAGGAGATCGAGGTGGTAAAGCGAACGACTGTCCTGCGTGAGGAGTCGCTGCGGCACGTGCTGAGCGGACCGCAGATCCTGCAGTTCCAGAAACTCATCCGCAAGATCCCGGTCGCGGACAACGTGCTTGAATATGCTGTGCGTTTAGCTACCAAGACACGCCCGGGTACCGAACATGCCACCGAAAAGGTCAACGATTACATCAACTGGGGAGCCGGTCCGCGCGCATCACAGTACCTGGTACTCGGTGCCAAATGCCACGCCGCCATCAACGGCAAGTATTCACCAGATATCGAGGACGTCCAGGCCATTTCCAAATATGTCCTGCGGCACCGCATCGTGCGCAACTACAAAGCCGAAGCGGAGGGTGTCAATGAGGAGATGGTCATCGAGGGCATTTTGTAACCCGGCCATTTCGTAATTTTCATCGGCCCGCAGCACGGGCGCCGGGCAGATACACCAATTTGCCGTATCGGTTCATCTTGAATAGAAAACAGCAATTTGAGCTATCGCATTCTTTTTAGCGGAATCCTGATCACCGGCCTGCTGGCACTCACAAGCTGTCAGAATACCATCGCCGGGCTGCAGTCCAAGCCTACCGCGCTCGGCAAGACCAGCGAACTGGTGGTGGTGTGCGACCAACCGATGTGGGACGGGGCCGTGGGAGACTCCCTCATCTTCTACTATGAGTCGCCCTACCCGATCATGCCGCAACCCGAACCGATGTTTGATGTGCGGCATTTTACCACTGATGACCTGAATGCCGACGCTCTGCGCAAGGAACTGCGCACCTATCTGGTCATCGGGAACCTGTCGGACGAAGACTCACCCACCACCAACATGATCAGGGAAGACCTGGGTCCCGAAAAGATGCGCCGTGCCGCGGAGGACCCGGCGTATTTCACTTCAGTCGGTCAGGATAAATGGGCGCGCGGCCAACTGATCATGTACCTGTTTGGCAAAAGCGATGATGACATCATTGACAAGCTGATCAGGTCATTCCCGACCATCGCGCAACGCATCAATCAGCACGACAAGGTGCAGGTCAACGCGGCGACCTATCTCGATGGAGAAAACGTTCCGATGAGCACCCGGGTACGGGAAAAATTCGGCGTTGAACTGAAGATACCCGGCGATTTCAAATTGGCGGTCGACCGTGAAAACTTCCTCTGGGTGCGCAAGGACACCCGTGAGTTGACGAGCAGTATCGCCATTCGTGCCTTTGACTATACCGACAAGAACCAGCTGGAGCTGGACGGGCTGATCAACATGCGCGACAGGCTGGGCATCCTGGTCCAGGGGTCGTCCGTCGGCAGCTTCATGCGTACCAATGCGGAAGACCTGCCGGTCTACACCTATCAAAAAGAGCTGGGTGGGAGGTACGTGGTCGAGTCACGCGGCATCTGGGAGCTGACCGAGGACTTTCTCGGTGGCCCGTTCCTCAATTATGCGATCATCGATGGCAACCGCATCCTGATGATCGATTGCTTTGTCTTTGCACCCGGTACAACCAAACGCAAATACGTGCAGCAACTCGAGCACGTGGTGTCGTCGCTGAAGTTTGCGGGGTAGGTTTCCTGAGTAAAGAATAAGTATGCTTATGCGTTGGGCGTATGCATCTGACGCGCATCATGGCAGTATCGATTATTCACTGCGATGTGTCGTACGCCGGAGGCGTTCAACGAGGATAACCCCGCTGTAAGACGGGTGCTACCACCGGTCAAGACCCAAAGTCATGACAAACCCCGGACGGGGTTGACTAAAAACCCACTTCGGTACTAAACCACGACGACTCGCTCAGCACATCCTGATCTTACTTCAAGAACTCAATACTCTCCTCGATAAACTCGTTGAGTTCCTCGCCCTTGAGCATATTCTGATTGAGTCGCGCCAGGTTGTAGAGGTAGTTGGCAAACTTCTCCTTCTTCTCGGCGCTGCGCATGTTCACCAGCTTCTCGGCTACCAGCGGGTGGTTGGTATTGATCACGACATTATAGGACTCCGGCATGCCGTGAACGTCCATCCCCTGCAGGGCCTGCATCTCCTTCATCCGGCGCATAAACTCCGGCTTGGTGATCACGACCGGGTGTACGGATGGCGCCATCGGCTTGAGCTGGACGGAGTTGCCGTCATCACCCAGGGCTGTCTCAAACAAGGCCTTGACACGCTCCTGTTCCTTTTCTGAAAGGACTGATTCCACATCTTCGTCTTTCTGCACGAGATTGTCAGCCACATCACTGTCTACGCGCACAAACGTCACATCCCCCAGCTTGTATTCCAGGTGCTGGATGAAGTGGTTGTCGATGATCTGATCGAACAAGGCAACGTCGTACCCTTTTTCCCGGGCAGCGTTGATGTAGCTGGTCTGCTCTTCGGCATTCTGGGCATAGATGATCACCACCTTGTCATACTTGTCGGTCTGGTTGGCTTTGACCTTTTCCTTGTACGCTTCGATGTCCAGGTGATCACCATCGACATTCTTGATCAGCGCAAATTTCATGGCCCGGTCGTGGAACTTCTCGTCGGAGATCATGCCATATTTGACAAACACCCCGATGTCGTTCCATTTTTCGATGTATTCGTCTTGTTTCTTCTTGTACAGGTTGTTGAGTTTCTCGGCGACCTTCTTGGAGATATAGGACGTGATCTTGCGCACGTTGGCGTCACTCTGCAGGTAGCTCCGCGAAACATTGAGCGGAATATCCGGTGAATCGATCACCCCGTGCAGCAACGTCAGGAATTCAGGTACGATCTCCGAGACGTCATCGGTTACGTACACCTGGTTGCTGTACAGCTGGATCTTGTTCTTCTGCATCTCAAACTGGTTGCCCACCTTCGGGAAGTAGAGGATCCCGGTCAGGTTGAAGGGGTAGTCGATATTGAGATGGATCCAGAACAACGGCGGTGTGCTGAACGGATAGAGCTCACGATAAAATTCCTTGTAGTCCTCATCCTTCAGCTTGGAGGGCTTGCGCTTCCAGGCCGGGTCGGTGTTGTTGATGATGTTGGGGACCTCTTCCTTGATCTCCGTGCGGTCGTCACCTTCACCCTCAAAACGCGTCTCGGTTTTCATCCCAAACTGGATGGGCACCGGCAGAAACTTGCAGTATTTCTTGAGCATGCTCTCGATCCGGGCCGATTCGAGGTACTCCTGAGCGTCATCGCTGAGATGCAGAACGACGTCCGTTCCGCGTTCCTTGCGCTCATGAGTATCGAGGGTGTACTCGGGACTGCCATCGCAGGTCCAGTGCGCGGCTTTCGATTTCTTGTAGGATTTGGTGATCACTTCCACGCGGTCGGCGACCATAAAGGCTGAATAAAAGCCGAGCCCGAAGTGTCCGATGATGTTGGTGTCATCCTTGTGTTTCTTCAGAAAATCGGCAGCACTCGAGAATGCCACCTGGTTGAGGTACTTCTGGACTTCAGCCTCGGTCATCCCGATCCCGCTGTCGCGGATAGTGAGGGTCTTGGCTTCCTTGTCCAGGTCAACGTGAATGGTGAGATCCCCGAGTTCGCCCTTAAACTCCCCCTTGGAGGCCAGCGTCTTGAGTTTCGAGGTCGCATCGACGGCATTTGAAATCAGTTCACGCAAGAAGATCTCCTGCTCTGAGTAGAGAAACTTCTTGATGATGGGAAAGATGTTTTCAGTCTGTACGGATATGGTACCTGTTTGCATATGCTCAGCTTTTGTATTCGTTCATTGATCTGTCAAAGGCTGTGCCAGCACCCGAAGACCTGTCAAAATGTCGTTTTGGCTGGCAAAATCTCAGGAAATCCTGAAAAAATTGGCAAGGTATTGGTAGGTAGATGGGTACACAATGATCAAATTACGATTTGACCATTGCGAGATCGGTTCTCTGGGGGGTAGAGCCGATCTCACTTTTTCAGGGTGATCCTGATCCTGTCTGATTACCTACAACCGACGCAGCAGATGCCCTGCAATCTCTGACTTACTGTCTGATATCCTGGATATTCCAGCGTTCAAGATTTTCACAGCCTTCGTAGGCACCATCCACGAGGATGTAGGTGTTGGCGATCCGCTCTTCGATCCATTTGTTGAATGCCTCGTTGCGCTTGCTCTGCCGGGCCGCGTTGAGGATCTTGGAGTAATCCTGCTGCAGACTGGCGCGATGCGGTGGCGTGCGTGACTGCAGCTGGATGAGCTTGTAAATGATATCCCCGGCCTGGGTGCGGAAAGAGATCGGGACGGTGACGTCGCCGACATCGATCGTGTCGGTGGCGAAGAAGACATCCGGGTCGAGGTCTGCCGTTTCAAAAAACGTATTGCCGCTGTTGGGGTTGACCACCCGGCCTCCGTTGGAATAGCTCTGGGCCTTCGGGTCCGAATATTGTTTGACCGCATCGAGCCACGAGATCGAGTCGTTCATGATCTCGGCCCGAATATCCATGAGATGCCGTTCCGCCTTGTCGAGGTCTTTGTCGGTGATCTGCGGACGGATCAGGATGTGGCTGACATCGATCACGTTGCCCAACCGTTCCTCGAGGCGGATGAGGTGAAAGCCGAACTCCGTTTCAACAATATCGGAGATCTCACCTTTGCTCAATTGGTATGCCACGGCTTCAAACTCCGGGACGAATGACCCGCGCGGGCTTCTGCCCAGCCGGCCGTTTTGTGAGCCAGACCCCCGATCGTCGGAATAGCGCCGCGCCAGTTCACCAAAATCGGCACCGCGGGCCAGGCTGTCCTGGATCATCCGGATCTTGGTGAGCGCCGCAGCCCGGGCTGAATCGCTCACCTGGGGTTTGTAGACGATCTCGGCGATCTCCACCTCTGAATTGAAATACGGCAAGCTGTCTTTGGGGATCTTGTTGAAGTAGGCGATCACCTCGGCCGGTGTGACCCGGATCCCCTCGATGATCGTATTCTGCATTTTCTCGGCATTCAGTTGCTTGCGCAGATCAGCACGCATGTACTCCTTTGACTGACTTACGGTCATGCCGTAGTACTCTTCAAACTGTCGGATATCATTGCCCATCATCGCCAGGATGTTGTCAAACCGGCGATTCAGCTGTTTTTCCACTTCTTCGTCAGGCACTTCCAGGCTGTCGATCTGGGCGTGGTGCACGAGCAGGTTGGTCACCAGCATCTCCTCAAGGAAGGTGCAACGCGCGCCTTCCGGCAGCGCTCCCTGCTTCTGTTTCCAAAGCGAGACCCGCTCTTCGATCTCTGAATGAAGGACGTACTCATTCCCCACTTTGGCGATGATCCTGTCGAGCACATAGCTCTGCGCCGTAACGGTCATCCCGATCATTCCGGTCAGCAATACGGTCAATACTCCTTTCATTGGATAAAGATTTTGATCTGATCTCCCTCGATTCCTTTGTTGTAGAGATCTTCCTTGATCGATTCGAGCAGCTGCAGTTTGCGGGTATGCATGATATACCTTTCAGCCTGCTCACGAATGTATGACAGTGGTGCGATCTCGGTACTCAATACGCTTTCCAGTATACGCAGGTAGTACTCATACTGATCGTCCGTAAATGTCAACGTGCGGTCGCGGCGCATATTTTGCGGAGACAACGTTCCGGCTGGCAACAACGCCTCGATCTCTTCCACTTTGTACCAGGTACTGTCTTCCAGCATGAAGAGCTCCGCATTGTTGTTGTTGCAGTAGTCCACGAGGCGGGCAAAGTCCCGTGGATCATCACTGTCCCACCACCGGCGAAACTCACGGCGGTTGGTCACAGGTTTTTTGATCTGGACAAAATGACAACGTATGATCGACCGCTCGAGCTGGTACTGCTCCTTGTTTTTCTCGTAGTAGGCCTGCAACTCGGCATCGGTGATCACCGTATCCAGCGAGGATTCGACCAGTTCTTTCTCATAGTTGCTCACGATCAGAGAAGCGCGATAGTCCTCGATCAGGGTTGCCAGGTCGATGTCATCCGGCAGATTGCGTTCTGCCTCATGCAACAACAACATTTCACGGGCCCATTGCTCTACATAACTCCGCAACTGGGCAATGCTGTCCTGCGGCGCCTGCCCGGGATCGATAAACTCGGTCGCATCAGACAGTCGCAAGGTCTTGTTGTGCACGGTGGCAAGGACGGGATCCTGTGAATCATCGACCGGCGTGGTGCAAGCGAGGCAACCCGCCATGATCAGTCCATATGCCCAGCGCACGCTCTGCACCTAGCTTTTGATCAGTCGTTTGAGGACTCCCTCGTTGATCTCAACCGGGTACCGTTCTTTCAGGGACTCGATCCATGCACGTTCGAGCTGATCCTGATAGTCGGCAATGATGTAGCCACGTGCTTCCTCCAGTTTCTTGGGATGTTCAGGTATGATCCGCACCACTTTGCTGAAGGTCGCGTGCTCCTCCCCTTCTGCGACGATCGGATCACTGATGTAACCCGGAGGCGTCCACAGCAAGCCCCGCTGAAACGACTCTTCTGCTGTATACTTTTTCGTTTCGTACGTGACGAGGAGTTCCTTTTTATTCATCGTGGCGATGACCTTGGCAGTTGGCTTCCTGGCTGCCAGCTTGTGCGCTTTGGCAATGATCTTCGGGTCAGTGCTGTTGATCCTGAATGCATGGACCTCTGCGCGCTCCGGCCACAGATAATCCCCGCGATGTGCTTCGTGGAATGCGCGCAAACCGGCCGTATCATTGCTGGCCGGGTCCCACACATGCATTTTGGTGACTTCAAACAGCAAGATCCCCTCTTCGTACTCCCGCATCAGGGCTGCAAAATCCGGATACTTTTCATCAAGGCGGGACTCCTCATACTCCAGGCACTTGTCACTCACGTAAGCGTCAAACAACTCAAGCGCGATTGCTTCCGGGTCCGTGCCGCGCGGGGCACGCATGCGTTGACGTGTGTTGGCTTTCAGATAGTTGGCAAAATCCAGGTTGCTGTGTGTGCGTCCGTTGTCAAAGCTGATCAATACGCGCTCTTCCATTTGCGGCACCTTCCACTGAAAGCTCAGGAAATCCTCACCGAGGTCACCGGTCATTGCGTCCAGCACATCCTGATCGTACCGGAATCCTGACTCTTTCTTGATGTTGTCGATCATCGCTTGTGTGGCGATTTCGATACGCTCGTCACGCGAAAGTCTGGCTTCGATCTTGCGCCGTTCCTGTTCAAACGGCTCAAGGCGCACTTTCTTCAGGAGTTTAATGATGTGCCAGCCGATACGTGTCCGCACCGGCTTGGAATAGCCGCCGACTTCAGTGATGGCAAACGCCGCTTCTTCAAACTCCCGATCGTACATATTGATCCCGATCTTGCCAATAAAGCCGCCGCGACGTGCCGACGGCTCATCATCCGACAGGGTACGGGCCATTTCCTCAAACGACTTGCCCTGCGCCAGGCTTTGTGCAATGGCTTCGATCTTCTGTTTTGCTGCCGCCTCGTTGCTCCCGTCCTGCTTGACGCGCACCAGAATGTGGGCAGCTTCGATCTGTCCCCGTGCCGGACGGCGTTCCTGAAGCTTCAGGAGATGATATCCAAGCGAGCTTCTGACAGGTGCGGAGACCTCGCCGGGCTGGAGCCCGTACGCTGCACTTTCCATCTCATAAAAGCCACTGGGGAACAGCGCCGTGAGAAAACCCAGGTCACCCCCCCGTTGTGCGGAGGTCTTGTCTTCTGAAATCGTTTTGGCCAGGGTTGCGAAATCCTCCCCATTGCTGATCCTTGCACGGGCCTGCTCCGCCTTTTCCCTTGCTGCCTGCCAGGCTGCATCGCCAGCATCGGCATCGACCCGAAACAGGATATGGCTCAGGCGCACGTCCTCCTGCATGCGCTCGTAGGCTTCGCGCGCGAGCTTTTCCTTCACTTCCTTGTCATTGAGGTAAGACTTGGCGAGTTGAGTACGGTACCCGGCCAGTTCGTCCTGGAGCGCCTTGATCGTGTCGAGTTGCAGCTCACGCGCACGGGCCACTTTCAACTTGAATTTTGTGTACAGGTCCAGATACTCCATGACCGACTTCCTGGAGTAATCGGCCTGGTCCCGGTTGTTCTTGTTGTAGATGTACTCAAATTCCGAGAGGGGCACGTCCATATCAGCCACTGAGAACAAGACAGGGTCGTCTTGCTGGGCAGCCAGCACCATCCACCCCATCAACATCAACGCCACCAGGCGTAACCTCAGACAATTCAACATCGGTTGCGATTTTGAGCGTACAAAAATACGACTTTCACTAGGCAAATCTGAAGATGCGTGGTATCCGCGCAGAGATCCCGGTGAGGATCTCATAGGGGATCGTGTGACAGACCTCAGCCAGGGTTTCGAGTGTGCCGGGCGGCCCGAAGATCACAACTTCGTCACCTGCCCTCACGCTGTCAAGCCCGGAAATATCAATCATCGTCATATCCATGCACACGTTGCCCACAACAGGAGCTCGTGCCTCCCCGACCAGAACGGCGTACCGCCCATTGCCGGCTTGCCGGTTGAACCCGTCAGCATAGCCGATGTTTACGGTGGCAATACGCATGGTTGCCTGTGCCACAAAAGCGCGATCATACCCGACTGATTCACCGGCTTCCACGGTGCGCACCTGCGAGATGCGAGCGGTCAGCGTATGCACCGGTTCCAGCACTCCCGGTGCAAACGGGAGCCCAACCCCGTACATGCCGATGCCCAATCTGACAGCCTCGTACTGATATTCCGGATAATAGATGATCCCGCCTGAATTGAGCACATGCCGTTCGGGCCGGTAGCCCAGGGCGGCACTGATGGCACGGTAAAACCCTTCAAACCGATTGAGCTGGACCAGCGTAAACGACTGCTCCTCGGGATCGGATGCTGCTGCCAGATGGGTAAAGACCGATCCGATTTCGACCACGCTGCCCGCCCCGGTCAGTAGTGTGCAAAGGGTGTCGATCTGTGATGCCTGAATGCCCAGTCTGTGCATGCCTGTATCCAGCTTGATGTGCACACGCATCCGGTCACCATGTTTCCGCGCGTGCCGGAGAATCAGGTCCAGCATTTCAAGATCAAAGACTTCAGGCTCCAGCTCATATTGTCTGAGCAATGGCAGATCGCCGGCATCAGGATTCATGACAATGATCGGGATGGATACCCCGGCCTTTCTCAGTTCCACGCCTTCGTCCAGGTAAGCCACGCCCAGGGCATCCACGTTGTGGAAGGCCAGAAAGCGCCCAATCTCAACGGCTCCGCTCCCATAAGCCGCCGCCTTCACCATCGCGATGATCCGTGTTTCCGGCCTGAGTTGTGACCGGAAATATTGCAGGTTGGTCAGCATGGCATTCAGATCGACTTCGAGGACTGCGGAATGCTGGCGCGCCCGCATGTGGCGCACGATCCGTTCCAGGCCAAACCTGCGCGCCCCTTTAAGCAAGTAGGCTGTATTGACGCGCGCGAGCCAGAACTTGCTTTCGAGGAATGCGTCAACATCGGAAAAGTGCTTGTGCTCGGCGGTAAAGCCTTCCATCGTTCCCATCGTACTTCCGATTGTACAGACTGCCTGCAGGTCATATTGATTGAGCAAGCGCACGATCTCCGGGTAGACCGTCTCCCGCTGCTGGTCGATATCACTGATCACCACGACCCGGTCAAGGCCCGTACTGTGTTGGGCCAGTGTCTCCAGGCCGACGTGCAGCGACGCCAGATCAAAGCTGTACGAATCATCGATCAACAGGCAGTGTCCCGGCAGTTGATGGATCTTGAGTCGCATCTGCAGCGGTTGCAGATGCTGTACCCGGCGGTTGATCACATCAGGCGTATAGCCCAGGTGCAGGAGGATAAGGCAGCAGGTGAGTGCATTGCGCACGGAAGCACTGTCCTGAAACGGAAGGTTGATGTCGAACGTCTGATCCTGGTAGGTACAATGCACTTCACACCGCCCGTCGCGCAGAGACAGGGTGACCTGCAGGGTTGCATCCTGTCCGTGACCCCAGTTGTACAAGGGGACACCAGCGGTATGAGTTCGCACTTCGCCGATCAACCAGGGGTCATCACCGGCTACCACCACCGCATTTGCCCGTCGGAACAAGGCACATTTTTCTTTCAGCTTGCTCGAGGCATCAGGAAATCCGGCATCGTGGGCGTCGCCAAAGTGTGTCAGCACACCAAGCGTGGGTTGTATCACTTCTTCCAGTGCTGCCATCTCCCCGGTGGTCGAGATACCCGCCTCGATGATGGCCAGGGTGTGGTGCGGACGGATGCGCAGCACGGACAGCGGCACCCCGATCTGTGAGTTGTAGCTGCGGGGACTGCGCACGATGATTTCATCAGGCGCCAGCAGCTGAAAAAGCCACTCCTTGACCCAGGTCTTGCCGTTGCTTCCGGTAATCCCGATACACGGCAATGTAAAGCGGGCACGGTGTGCGGCAGCCAGTTGCTGCAGGGCACGCACGCAATCATCGACCTGCATCACGTTGCTTTCCGGGAGATCCGCTTGTGTCTCGTCTTCAACGATAAAGTTGCGCACACCTTGCGCCCACGCACGCCGCAAGTACTGATGGCCATCCGTACGCTTCCCCTTGAGGGCAACAAAGACACTTTCTGACCCGGCAATGATCTGCCGGCTGTCAGTCGCGATGTACCGGATGTCACCTGGACTGCCATCGCCAGCCAGCTGACCGGCGCCAATGATCCTTGCCAGTTCGGATGTGCTAAACATGATTTTAATGAACCCGTGTGCGGTCCGTCACAGATCAAAACCGATATCCCGGCGATAATATTTTCCATCAAAGACGATCGCCTCCGTCGCTGCGTTGCTGATCGCCAGGGCCTGCTTCATGGATCCTGCCA
The DNA here is from genome assembly GCA_033720735.1 of Saprospiraceae bacterium. Classification (GTDB taxonomy): domain Bacteria; phylum Bacteroidota; class Bacteroidia; order Chitinophagales; family Saprospiraceae; genus B8-G4. The sequence continues at coordinate 6,160 of JAWWBX010000055.1, read as the reverse complement.
GAGCGGTGGCCGCCAGCACACGCCCACCACTGGTGACCAGCCCATCGGCAGTGGCTTTGGTACCGGCGTGGAACAGCAGGGCATCCGTGTCAGCCGGCAGCGCGATGGCCTTCCCTTTCTCATACCCTCCCGGGTAACCACCCGAGACCGAGACAACTGCCGTGGCAACACGATCGTCTTCGGCCAAAGGTACGTGGGCCAGCTGGCCGGTGTGGAGCGACTCCAGCAGGGCAATCAGATCCCCCTGGATCCGGGGGATGACCACCTGAGTTTCCGGATCTCCCATGCGGCAATTGTACTCGATGACATAGGGGTCGCCGTCTACGTTGATCAGCCCAAAGAACACAAAGCCGCGGTACGACATGTCGCGCTTCCGGATCCCTTTTATCGTCGGCTCAACAATCCGGGTTATCACTTTATGCATCAAAGCATCATCCACGAATGGCACTGGTGATACTGACCCCATGCCTCCGGTATTCAGCCCGGTATCACCCTCGCCGATGCGTTTGTAGTCCTTGGCCACAGGCAGGAGACGATAGTGTTGTCCGTCGGTTAGCGCAAACACCGAAAACTCGATCCCGTCCAAAAACTGCTCGATCACCACCGTGGCGCTCGCTGCACCGAACTTTCCCGACAGCATGGCCTCAAACTCGCCTACGGCATCATCATGATCACCGCAGATCACGACGCCCTTGCCAGCAGCCAGGCCGTCCGCCTTGAGGACAATGGGTACCGGTTGCCGGCGGATACAATCAATGCCAGCGGAGAGATCATCCTGGCCAAATCGGTGGTAAGCCGCTGTCGGGATGTCAAATTCCTCCATGAACTCCTTGGCAAACGCCTTGCTTCCTTCCAGCATGGCGCCCCGGCGGTCCGGGCCGATACATAGAATGTGTGACAGCTGCGGCTGCTCCATGAAATAATCCACGACGCCACCGACCAGCGGTGCTTCCGGACCAACCACCAGCATGGTCACCCCATGGTTGAGACAGAAGTCGCCAATCGCCGGGAAGTCCATGGGATCCAGATCCACGTTGGTGCCTACCTCCCGGGTGCCTCCATTGCCGGGTGCGATCGAAAGCCTGTCGCAGCGGTCCGACTGTGCCAGTTTCCAGGCCAGTGCATGCTCGCGACCGCCACCACCCAGGATAAGAATATGATGTCTCGTCATGACCTGCGGATTGTCGGGCAAACTTAAGGATTCACCCCGGCAGCCGTTCAAGGTGTCCGCATTTTTTCATCTACCTTCGAGATATGTGGACTGAATCAGACAATGCATTACGGGCAACCTTGAAGTTTGCCGACTTTTCCCAGGCATTCGCTTTTATGACAGAAGTTGCGATGGAAGCGGAAAAACAGGATCACCATCCGGAATGGCGCAACGTCTGGAACACGGTCGAGTTTGTGCTGCGCACCCATTCCGCAGGCAATACCGTGACGGACAAGGACCGGAATCTCGCTGATGCAATCAGCCGCCTGGCGAAGCGGTACGATGCCAGCGTGTAATGATCCTGGAATCCAAACTGCCCGATGTCGGTACGACCATTTTCAGCGTAATGTCCCGGCTGGCGCAGGAGCACAGTGCGATCAACCTGTCGCAAGGGTTCCCAAATTTTGATTGCGATCCCGCCCTCAAAGCGTTGGTCATCAAGCACCTCGAGGCCGGCCGCAACCAATACGCTCCCATGCCCGGTGTGCCTGCCCTGCGCCAGGTGCTCGCCGAAAAAGCACGGGCGACCTACGGAGCGGACCTTGACCCGGAAGCACATATCACCATTACGGCCGGCGCCACCCAGGCGATCTACACGGCCATTGCCACGGTGGTCCATCCCGGTGATGAGGTGATCCTGTTTGATCCGGCATATGACTGCTATGCCCCTTCGGTCAGGTCGTGCGGCGGCATCCCGGTCGCCATCCCGCTCCATGCTCCCGATTTTACCATTGACTGGGACCAGGTCGCACAGCGCATCACCCCTAAGACGAAACTGGTGGTGATCAACACGCCTCACAATCCTCTCGGCAAGGTGCTTACCGATCACGATTTGCGGCAGCTGGAGGTTCTGGTCCGGCAGAATGACCTGTTGGTCCTGAGTGACGAGGTATACGAGCACATCATTTTCGACGGGCGGCAGCACGCCTCTGTGCTGCGGGTTCCCGGTCTTCGGCAACGGGCGTTCGTGACCTATTCGTTTGGCAAGATGTGCCATACGACGGGTTGGAAGGTGGGATATTGCATTGCACCCGAGGCACTGACCGCAGAATTCAGAAAGCTCCACCAGTTCAACGTGTTTTCAGTCAACACACCGATGCAGCATGCCCTGGCCGAATACCTGCAGGATCCGGACACTTACCTCGGTCTGCCGGCGTTCTTTCAGGCCAAGCGTGATCATTTTGTCCGGGCCATGGAGGCAACACCGTTCAGGATGCTTGCGTGCGAAGGGAGCTATTTCATCCTGGCAGATTATTCGGACATCAGCGACCTGGATGACCTGGCGTTTGCGCGGTGGCTCACCGAAGAGCATGGGGTGGCAACCATTCCGTTGTCCCCGTTCTATGCTGAAAAGATCTCGCAGCCGGTGGTACGGTTCTGTTTTGCCAAGACAGAGGCAACACTGGACGAAGCGGCGGAGCGGCTGAGACAGTTGTAAATCGGGAGACAGCTACACATGGCTGCGTAGTACTGCTCTACTAGTCGTAGGCTCGAACATCACGCCCCTCCATATAATTGATAAAGGCGCGATTGACCACCCGCATGCCACCCGGGGTGGGATAATCACCAGAGAAATACCAATCGCCCGAGTGCTCGGGGCAGGCAAGGTGCAGATTCTCCAGGGTCTGGAAGATCACGTCAATCTGGGGGATCGTGCCTTCCGGTGTCACGATCTCCGCGATCTTGCGAGAGATGGTTTCCTGTTCAAACTGATCGTAAAGGGTCTTGACGGCGTTGCGTACTTCCTCCCTTGGCTTTTCCAGCTCAAGCTTGCATTGTTCGTAGACTTCCTGAAGCAAGTGGTCCTTGTTGTGCTCTTTGAGCAGTTCTACCAGTGCCCGGAAGGCCACAAAGTCTTTCATCTTGGACATATCGATCCCATAGCAATCCGGATAGCGGATCTGCGGAGCAGATGACACGACGATAATGCGCTTCGGATGCAGACGCGAGACAATCTTGATGATGCTATCGCGCAGAGTGGTTCCCCGGACAATACTGTCGTCCAGAAGGACAATCGTATCGACATCATTCTTCACAATGCCGTAGGTGACATCATACACATGCCCGACCATTTCACCGCGCAACATGCTGTCGGCGATGAAGGTGCGCATTTTGGCGTCCTTGACGGCGAGCTTTTCGATCCGTAGCTCCGGTGCCAGTAGTTCCTGGATACGTTCATCGGTGAGGGTCTCTTTTTCGCGTATGAGGGCAGACTGCAGGCGGGCGCGCATCTCATCACGCAGGCCGTCGATCAAACCCTGAAATGCGACCTCAGCGGTATTGGGGACGAACGAGAACACGGTATTCTCGATATCGTAGTTGACCGCTTCCAGCACGCGCGGAGCCAGCAACTCGCCCAGCTTCTTGCGCTCGAGGTAAATATCGCGATCGCTGCCGCGGCTGAAGTAGATCCGTTCGAAGGAGCACGATTTTTTCTCCCCGGGCTCGGTATAGGGCAACTCGGAAACCATGCCGTTCTTCTTGATGATCAGGGCATGACCTCCCTTGAGCTCATTGATCAGCTTCCAGTTGACGCCAAAGGCCGTCTGGATCGCCGGTCGCTCAGAAGCCGCCACGACCACCTCATCGTCGGCATAGTAGTATGCCGGGCGGATGGCATGTGCGTCGCGGATCATGAATGCATCTCCATGACCGATCATCCCGGCCATGACATATCCGCCGTCAAACTTCCGGCAGGCCTTGCGCAGGAATCGTTCCACGTTGAGATGCTCAAAGATCTGTTCGTTGATGTCACGATTGTTATACCCGTCGACCTTGTACCATTGATACAGGCGCTGCACTTCATCATCCAGGAAATGCCCCATCTTTTCCAGGATGGTGACCGTGTCGGATTTTTCCTTGGGAAACTGTCCCAGTTCGACCAGTTCGTCGAACAGCTCATCCACGTTGGTCAGGTTGAAGTTACCGGCGAGCACCAGGTTGCGTGTGATCCAGTTGTTGAGGCGCAGGAACGGGTGGCAGGTCTCGATGGAGTTGGCGCCGTGTGTGCCGTAGCGCAGGTGGCCGAGCAGCAGCTCACCGGTATAGGGTTTGTTCTCCTTCAGCCATTGCGGGTTGCTCAGTTGCTCGGGTGTGACATCCTCGAAACGGGCAAACACCTTCTGGAACAGGTCGCGCAGATACTGCGGATCGTTGCTGCGCTTGCGGCTGATGTAACGCGAACCTGGAGGCATATCGAGTTTGATCGTCGCCATCCCGGCCCCGTCCTGACCACGATTACGCATCTTCTGAAGCAGCAGCTGTAGCTTGTACACGCCGTACAAGGCGGAGCCATACTTTTCGTGGTAGTAATCGAGTGGTTTGAGAAGACGGATGAGTGCAATGCCGCACTCGTGTTTGATCTGCTCGCTCATGCCTTCTGTCTAAGGTGCAAATGTACTGTTTAGTTGGCAGTTGGCAGACGCTGCCAACTGGTTCCTCCTGTGTATCTTGCGCGGTCTTATGCCCTTCAGCAAGAACGAGAAGATCATCCTGGCGATCCTGGTGTCCATCAACTTCACCCACATCATGGACGTCATGATCATGATGCCCCTGGGCGATGTCTTCATGAATTTGTTTGACATCACGCCGCTGCAGTTTAGCATGCTGGTGTCGTCTTACGCCGTAGCGGCATTTTTCGCGAGCCTGCTGGCGGTGCTGTACCTGGATGTCTTCGACCGCCGCAAGGCAATGTTGTTTATTGTCACCGGGTTTACGGTCGGTACGTACTTGTGCGCTACGGCGCCGTCTTTTCTCTTTCTGCTGATCGTCCGGTTTGCCACCGGTTTGTTTGGCGGGGTGATTGGCGCCATGGTCCTGTCGGTGGTCAGTGATGTGTTCAAATTTGAGCGTCGTGGCAAAGCCCTCGGCTGGCTGATGGCAGGCTTTTCGGCGGCAGCGGCGCTGGGGGTCCCCTTTGGACTGTGGCTGGCGGAAGTGTTCTCATGGCGTGTCCCGTTTATCGTGATCGGCACTTTCGGCCTCATTCTGTTGGTGATCATGTTCTTCTACTTCCCGGTGATGCGCGGACATCTCGCATCGGTCGACAAGGACCGTTCCATCAAAAAGGTTTTCGGACTGATCTTTCTTGACAAGAATCAGGTCAATGCGCTGATCCTGGGGTTCATCCTCATCCTGGGGCATTTCCTGATCATCCCCTTTATTGCGCCCTACATGATCCGGAATGTCGGCTTTACCCAGGCTCAGATCACCTACATCTACCTGATTGGCGGGCTCCTCACCGTATTCAGCTCACCGCTGTTCGGGATCTGGACTGACCGGCATGGTGCAGTCAAGGTCTTTGCCATCCTGATGGTGTTGTCCTTCATTCCTGTGGTCTGGATCACGCAGATGGGGCCGACTCCGGTCTGGCTGGCGCTGGTGGCCACGTCGCTGTTCTTTGTCCTGGGAAGCGGACGGATGATCCCCCCGCAGACCCTGATCACTGCCGCCGCCAGTCCGCGGAGCAGGGGCAGTTTCATGAGTATCAAGTCGGCGCTGCAGCAACTGTCCGTGGCCCTGGGGTCCGGAGTGAGCGGCTTTGTGGTGGTGTTTGATGAGAATGAACAGCTGGCCAACTATGAATGGGTCGGTTATCTCTCGATCGCGGTCTGCATCGTGGCGCTCTTTTTGGCGCCCCGCATCCGGGTAGCGGAAGGAAACTGAGGCACACTCCCGATTATTTTCAGAAATTCGGAGCATGTCACATGTCTTGCTGGGGCTGGGCATCGGGTTTTCACTGACCCTGATGATCGGCCCGATCACCTTTACGATCCTGGATTCGAGCTTGTCACGCGGCTGGCGCGCCGGGGTCCTCGCAGGTCTCGGAATGTGGATCAGTGATATCATCTATATCACGCTATGCTATCTCGGTGGTCGTCAGGTCATCGACAGCATTCAGCGAGAAGGTGTCGATTCATGGATGGGCGTAGTGGCGGGGGCCGTGCTGAT
>JAWWBX010000054.1:0-18922 GCA_033720735.1 Saprospiraceae bacterium | reverse complement strand
TCCACGGAAAACTTGATGACTACTCATCAATAGGACCAGTGGATACGGAGCAAGTAGGCGATCTGATTTCTATACGGGACAATAGCGGGAAATGGCTCTTGGGACTGGAAGTGGAGACTGAAATCGGGGATCATATTCTGGCGGAGGATGGAGAGGTTCTGTACGAGGATCCTCATTCAGTTAAATTGTTCGACATCCGGAACTTTCCATTGAGTCATTTTACCTATGACGCATCCCTTCCGTATGCTGCGCCATCCTCTGCTCTATATTGGACTGCCTGCGGTCAGGTAACAGTTGACAACTTGGAGTATGCAGATTATGTGGGAGATCGCGATGAACGCAAACGCGGAATTCAGTTCTATCCGGAAATAGGTTCAATTCTCACTTGGGATCGAGATTTGCTGGACCTTGAAATGTACGTCAACTTACAAGAGATGGGTGAGGTCCTTCCCTATGATTGGGTTGGCCCTCCGATTTATCTCTGGGATATTGATGAATTGCGACTGGCCCTGCCTCTGCACGGGAGTTTCAAAAAAGTGAGTTTTGAAAACGATTACATCATTACTGAGTCAGGCGGTCATGTCTTTGTGTGGGATTGGGATGCACGTCTGGTCATTCAGGAACCCGCAACTGACATTTTCGTTACAAGGGACGCACGCAAATATGTGGTAGTGCGCAGGGATTCCACGTGTGAAACGATCTACCACGGTGACACGACTAACATCGGTGTACGTCAATTCGTGGCCTATGACGAGGGTGAAATGACCTTTAAGACTGTGGAAGCCCGTGGGATCAGTGGCTGGTCAACAGGAGGTCCAACCCAATGGTCGGCTGAAATGGAGTATATAGTCTGGAACTGGCAGGGTGAGCCGGTTAGAGAATACTCTGAAGAATATTCAGGGACCCGGTTTCCCAGTCCGGAGAGACCAGGAGAATTACTCAACAATGTTGCTATGAATACAGTCGAGCTGGAATATGTGTCAGTTAACGGAAATAGTGTTTTGGTGGATGATGGGTTTGATCAACGGACTTACCAGTTGGGTGAAGATGGACTAGGTGTCATTGGTGCACCTGACAGAAAAAAATTCCTAGCCGTTACAAGAAGCGGTAAAGCGAAGATCTGGACCATCGAACTCAACTTCGATCCCGACGCATATTTATCAAAATTCAAATGGCTCAACGACGACTAAACTGCACGTACAGTGCCAGCCATTAACCGCCTAGAGCTTCCGACCAGTTGCCACCTAGCTGCTACTTAACCACCTATGTCATTCCGAGCGGAGTCGAAGAATAGCTGACCCCTCATCACTTGTGTCATTCCGAGCTCAGTCGAGGACTAGCTGCCACCTAGCCTATTCCCACCCTTTTACTAACTTCCTCCGCCATGCAGTATGAACTGACACACGACTCGATCGCCCGGCAGGTCTACGACAAGGCCGAGGGTGCTGCCCGCATGCGCCGCAAGATCGAAAGGGAGATCAAGGAAGCGTATCAGGCGTATCTCGAACGGGGAACGCGGGTACCCAAAGAGGACCTTGATTATTTCGAACCTTATCTGACCAGTGTCAATATCAGCCCGGAAGAGGCGCAGTTTCTCAAAGATGCCAGGCGGAAGATCAGGCGTGCCCGGAACCGCGTGATCGCCTTCCTGCTCACCACGGGCGTCATCCTGGCCGGCCTCGCGACCTGGGCCATTATTCAGAAGAAAAATGCTGTCGCAGCCTCCGAGCGATTTGTGGTGTCCGATCTGATCTCCAAATCCCTGAATGCCTATTTTACCAATGAACCCAACCTTGCCTATAATTTTGCAACCTATGCCCGCATTTTGGCGCCTGACAATACGGAGGTGGAGGCCACGGAGGCGCTGAACGCGGTTTTGGATCAGCGCGATGCACCGATTTTCAAGCCGCTTTATGCAGCTCTGGCTGTGCACGGCGGGAGCATCAACTCTCTGAGCTTCTCGTCAAACGGAGAACTGGCGCTCACGGCGTCTGATGATCACACTGCCAAGTTGTCATCGGTCGGCGAGGTCGTGGATCCGGGGACTGAAGCAGCGATTGCCGGGGCCGGTCAACTCGATCGCACGATCGTGGATTTTAAAGGACATACAGATCGCGTGATGTATGCTGCCTTCCTTGAACTGGAAACGCACGTGGTCACGGTTTCCAAAGACAACTCGGTGAGACTATGGGACCTGAATGGAAATGAAACGCGCCGCGCTGACCTGCCCAGGGCGATGCTGAACATTTACCCGTCGGCTGATCAACCGGTTTTCCTGGTGACACACGAGAACGGGCAATTTACGCTCGTCAGGGCCACCATCGATTCCATCTATCAGATCACGCGGGACCAACCATTGGGGGGTGACGTCAGGGGTGCCCATTTTACCCGTGACCTGGGTACCATTTACATTTGGACTGATGAAGATACCCATGCATTTTACCTTGATCTCCGGGAGCGGCGTTGCATGATGTGCTACCGGGGGTTTTTCGAAGAAATTGATGCGGATTCGCTGATGTTTTCCAAAGATGGCCGGTACTTTTTCGCCATGGGCCCTTTGACGAGATGGCGTAGTGGGGCCATTGAGGGTCATTTCACATTTATCAGCACTGCCGACGGCCAATCCAGGCAATACCTGGCCGGACCACATCAGGGTCCCATTAATGACGTGGATGTTTCGAGCGACGGGCAGCTCATCCTGACCGCATCGGATGACTCGCTGGTCAGGATCTGGGATTTTGGACCCCGGAATCAACTGGGATTCAGTGACGCACGGTTGATCGCAAAACTGTCAGGGCATCGCGCGGCGGTCATCAAGGCCAGATTTTCGGATGACGCCTCTCAGGTGTTCACGACCTCGCTTGACGGAACAACGCGAGTCTGGAGCCTCAAACGTGACGCTGCGACGCTCGCCGGCCTTACCGCTGATCTCTACGCCATCCTCTCTGATCCCCGCCCGGAGCAGCAAATCACGGCAGCGCAGTTTACACCACCAGATCAACATTGGATCGCCACCACCCATGCGCATGGAGAGGTACGCCTTTGGGACGCAAGTGCCGTACGCATGCTGGAGCGGCTGGAGGCGACTGGTGATCAACCGGATTATGACAGGATTGACCATTTACTGAGGCGGTGGGGGGTGCAGTACTATGACATCGACCTCGGCGTTCGGGCAATGCAAGAGCAACTGGAGCAGTATTACATGACAGATCTCGGTTTGCTCAACGTCCGGGAGCAGCGGCAATTCAGAAATGATATCCGGGGTGAGGCAGTGGAGTAAGCAAAGAATGCAACTTCACTGGCAACAGTGTTGCCGAAGTTGTAACTTGATACCATGAGCACCCCGATCATTTACCTCGCCTTCGCCAACGACCGGGACGACTACCTGGTAAATCTGAAAAACGAGAGTCGCGGGATCCGTGACAAGCTCAGCGAACTTGACCGTAAGGAGTATATCCGTGTCAACAGGGAAGAAAGTGCAAGCTCATCCGACATTTTCACTGACGTCGCGGAATCAGAAGGGCGTTTGGCCATCTTTCATTACGGCGGACACGCCAATGGAACGCGTTTGCACCTGGAAGGGGAGGGTGAAGGCGCTGCAGAGGGGCTCGCCCAGCTGCTGGGTGACCAGGAGAATCTTCTGCTGGTATTTATCAATGGATGCTCATCGAAAGGGCAGGTGCAGACATTGTTCGATCACGGGGTCAAAGCCGTGATCGCAACATCCGTTGCCATCAATGACGACAAGGCTACGGCGTTCGCGATCCGTTTTTACGAGTCATTGGCACACCGGCGGACCATCGAGCAGGCATTCAATGCTGCAACCGGACTTCTGAGAACTGATCATAGCGACAAACTGCAACCGCACCAGAGAGGTGTCCTGAAGGTCTGGGGCGATCAGCAGGAACCGGAAGAATTGCCCTGGGGGCTTTATATCAAAGAAGGACACGACGAAGTGCGGCATGCAAAACTTCCCTACTATCGCGAAATCGGGTTGCCCAAGGACCTCATCCAGTATATGGGCAGCAGTTTTACAGCCAATCGATACATCATCAGCGTTCTGGACGAAATGTGCAAATTCAACCCCGACATCTACGACCAGATGACGGAGATGCGGGATGGCAAGCGTGTACCGATCGATTCGAGCAGGTATCCGGGGATCATTATTGAGAATTTCCCGTGGCCCATCGGTTCACAGATCCTCGAGCTGATCAAGAATGATGCGCCGGACCGGACCCGCGTTGAACATTTGCTCAGCACCTACATCGTGACGAGTATGGTGTTGTATTACATCCTGCTCTCGGACTTTTGGGAAGCGAGGTACAAGCTGAAGGATGCATCCATCCTGTGGGACCACCCTCATCTTGCCAAAACCAACTGGATCGATTATGACTACCTGGCGCAAGTGAAGCCACTGTATGACAGCTTGGTAAAGGTGAAATCACCATTTGTCACCGAGTTCGAAATGCTGATCAATGCCGCCAACGATGCTGACAGTCACTTCAACAAGGCGCACGCATACCTCGAGCAGCAGCGCGCTCTCGTCTCCGAAGGCTTCCCCGAGGAAGGCCTGGACAAGCTGTGTCTGAAGTTGGAGCAAGCCGTCCGCGTCATTCTGGCACAGGCCTCGTTCCTTGCCAACTACCGGATGCTCACAGTGCGGAATGTCTCTATCGACAAACCCCGTTTCGAACCTGCCCGCTACGAGCTCGACATGGGCCGTTTGAACGCTCAGCAGAATGTAATGCTCAAATTGTACCAGGACAGGCTGCGACGACTTAAGACGTCCTATTGCGACAGCAGTTCGGTGATCCTGACCGCCAATGAAGACAGGCTTGGCGAGTCGTTGAACCTGTCGCCGTTCATTATTGACAAGAATACCTTTGTTCGGGTGAAGAAAAGCGAGACGACAGACCAGGACCGGATCGCCCACATCTTCATTCTTGCCTGGGAGGAGGAAGGGCGATTGTACTATTTATCCCTGAATCATAGCGTTTACCACGCGAAGGAGACGCGTTCGGATCAGGTGCACACGGATCAGACCAGAGCCGACTATCTCAATGGCAAGAATGTCAAGAAAGAGTCGGCGGAAGACGAAGAATTGGATTTCTTTGGCGAACATGATGAGAGTGATGTGCACGACGATACGCGTGTGTTTGAGTTGCTCAAACAACAATTTGACATGATGAATGCTGACCTGAATCCTTAGCCATGGCCAGGAATCCATTTAAATTTCTGGACTCATTCGAAAAAGCGGACAAAGACCGGTTCTTTGGGCGTGACAAGGAAACGGGTCAATTGTTCAATGCGGTCCATGCATCAAACCTGGTCCTCGTCTACGGTGGCTCCGGTACTGGCAAGACCAGCCTGGTCATGTGCGGACTGGCCAATCAATTTCACGACACCGACTGGTTGCCGCTGCTGGTCCGGCGATCGAGTAATATCAATAAGTCCCTGCAGGATCAGCTGGCGACAGCCGTCATACTCAACCAAAACGGCCAGGAAGGGGAGGGGGGGCATCCCAGCGAAACGGCCAGGAAGATCATCAACTACAGGAACCGGGAGGGGCAGTCCATTCCGGCCATGATCCAGGATCTGTACTTCAGGGTATATCGACCGGTCTATCTCATCTTCGACCAGTTTGAAGAACTGTACATCATGGGCAGTCACGAGGAGCAAGCAGAATTTCACGAGACAGTCAAAGAACTATTGAGTGCCCGGCTCCAGTGCAAGATCCTTATTATCATTCGGGAAGAATACATTGCCTATTTATCTGAATTCGAGAAAATTGTGCCGCCACTTTTCGACAACCGGCTGCGCATCGAAAAGATGAACGACCGCAACCTGGCCAAGGTGATCACCGGCACGGCGCGGTATGGAGGCATCCGTATTGACGACAAGCAAGTCACGGTGCCGGCCATCCTCGACAACCTGCGCACCAGGCGCGAAGGCGTCGACCTCACCAACCTGCAGGTCTACATGGACCGCCTCTGGCGGCGCGATGCCAAACGGCAGGGAGCCACCACCGACGAAGAGATCGAGGCCCTCGATCAGATCGTTTTTGATCCCGAACTGATCGAGAAGGTTGGACCGATGCAGAATGTCCTGTCGCTTTTCCTGGACGAACAGATGCAACAGGTGGAGGAAGGATTGCGCGCGCGGGGACTGAAAAAACCCGAAGGCATACCGCTGGAAGTGCTGTTTACCCTCGTTACTGAGGATGGCACCAAGCGCAATATGACACCCGAGTCGATTCTCGCCGACCTGCCACCCAACCGCCGGATCTCCGAGGACCAGCTCGAGTACTGCCTGGATGAATTTTACCGGATCCGGTTGCTCAGGAGGTTCGGGGAGGAGGTCGAGTGACTTAGTTGCCACCTAGCCTTACCTTTACCCCCAGATCGCAAGACCTATGAACAAGACCATCGCTCTTATCGGTTGCGGCAACCTGGGGCTTTCCATTGTCGAAGGACTCCTGGATGCACCCGGTATTTCACCACAGATCATCGCCACCCGCCGGAATCTGAAGGCCATCGCCCATCTCGCCGACCGCGGGGTGACCGTGACCTCTGACAACAAGCTGGCGGCCCGGCAGGCCGACCTCATCATCCTCGCAGTGAAACCGTACAATGTCGACAAGGTGCTCGCGGAGATCGCCGAAGCCATCGACCATGAGCATGACATCCTGGTCTCGGCAGCCACGGGCGTCACCATTGAGGCCATGCGCAAACTGACCGGCCCGACCTTGTCCATCTTCCGGGCGATGCCGAATACCGCCACGCATGTCAACGAGTCGATCACCTGCCTTTGCCATGACAACGCCAATGAGGAGGAGGTCGCACTGGTCACGCAGTTGTTCGACAGCATCGGATCCACCCTGATGATCGACGAACACCTGATGGAAGCGGCAACCATCCTCGGTGCCTGCGGTATCGCCTATGCGCTCCGGTTCATCAGGGCCATGATCCAGGGCGGGATCCAGATCGGATTCTCGGCAGAATCGGCCACGCGTATTGCCAGTCAGACCGTGAAAGGTGCGGCTGAGCTGTTGGTCCAGCGCAATGAACATCCGGAGCAGGAGATCGACAAAGTGACGACGCCCAAGGGCTGCACCATCGTTGGTCTCAACGAAATGGAGCATGCCGGGTTCAGTTCCTCATTGATCAAGGGGATCGTCGCATCGTACAACAAGATCGCCGACTAGAACACGTCATCGCCTCTCCAGCACCTCGTAGTGCTGAGACAGCCTGTCGTACCGCTTCAGCAGCATTCTGGCTGCCTCTGGGACAAATGCATGCTCATATTCCTCGCCGGCAAACGAGATCACGGCCTCCAGGGATGCGAAATGCATGATGGTGATAAATTCAACCTCATGCTCCCGGTCTCTCCGCAGCAATTCAATGCCGTAATACCCGGCTATCTGCATATCGGAGATCATCGCGAAGATCTCGTTACGCAGTAAGGTTTCATATGCCGAAGCATTGTCGGGGGTGGTCCAGCCGTGCCAGATTCGAGCAATCATAAAAGAATTATTGAATGTTCACGTCCATTCTGCAGTCTGCGCCCAGCCAACCACGGTGCTCTGCTACCAGGTCAAGCACCAGGGTATAGCGGCCAGCACGCGCCGGGGTGCGGATGGCCATGGTCTGTGCATAGATATCTATAACGTCTGACTCAAGTGGTGTGCGCAGACCATCCCACGTCACTATCGTATCCCCATGCATCCAATGGTAGGAGAGGAGCAACTGATTCGCCTGGCTGGCGTACAGCGTCTCCGTTGAATGATTCCGCACCGTGACAGGCAGGTAACAGATCCGGTCGCGTGGCAGACAGGCTTTGGGGCCATCGATCCGTAGCTCTGCGTTGCCGAGCAAGTGGTCAATTGTATCGATCACGACTCGCTGGGCGTTGAGATGGGCGTAAGTCGATCGATCGAGCTGAAACCAACGGGCATTGAGGTCATCGATGGGCAGGATATCCCACTTTCTCAACAGGAACTCGTCGGGTGTGATCCGATCGGCATTGTTGCGTGCCGCCATGTCTGAATCCAGGCAAACTGTCACCGTTTTCTGATGCCCGTCGGCTGCCGACAAGAGCAGTGATTCAATGCCGTATGACCAGTTTGGTCCAGGACCGGTGGGAAGGCTTACGTTGTATTCATCGATCACGAATTTGGTCCCCGGGCGTTCCTGTGCGACGGCGACCAGGCGCTCGATGGTGTCGGTGCGCAACCGGAAGGCACCCCATTCCCGCTCGATAATCCAGATTTTCCACATGACCAGTAACGCCAGCCCAAGCCAGGCCATACGACGCCCGGTCATGGAGAGGTGTAAAAACAGGTATCGCACGCAGACGTATGTTGCCATGACCGACAATGGAAAGTAGGCCTGTTCCTGATAGCGGGTGTGTTCCGTCCCGTAGTTCTGCAGTACAGCGAGAAAGATGAGCCCGAACGTGCTAATCAGGACAAGCATCCAGTGCATGCTTTTGCCTTGCCGGATCAATCGTACGAGCACGGCAACGATCATGAGTAGAACGGGGACATACCATTGCAGCAAAAGTCCTGCGACATCGAGCCAGTAGGCTGGTCCCAGCGGGTTTTCATCGATCACCTTCCACACCTGCTCCATGCGCGCCTGTTCGTAGCCGGAGGCGAAAAGCGCCTTGATCGCTGCAATGATGAGCATGAGGACAGCGATGCTCACATTCTTTTTGTTGATCTGTCTGACATCAAGCCAGTGAAACAGCAGCACCATGCCGACGAGCACAAAGGCCATGGGATGGCTGCTGAGGGTCAGACTGGTCACGGTGATCAATAGCGCCCAGTCCGGCCAATGGTGTATCTGACGGCGCAACAGGATGTCGATCAGGATCAGCAATGCGGCCCCGTAGTACAATTCAAACATCGGTGCAAACCAGCCACTGGCGATGCCGAGGGTTTGAATGAGCACCAGGTATGGACCGGCGTACGTGGCCCGGTAGCGGAAGCGCGCCAGCAGATAGACGAGGTAGCAAAACAGGACGTGTCCGGCTGAGTAAAGGACCAGGACCTGGTCAAGATTCAGACCCAGCGAGGCACCGATCAACGGTGCGACTTGTGACAACGCCAGCACGAATCGGCCGTGTTCAATCCAGAAGTGGCCCGTGTTGAGGGTATGGAACAGATAGTAGCCGGAGTCGGCAAACAAACGCTCACGACATGAAACGATCGCCAGGACGAGGATTGCCAGGAAAAACACGTGGGTGCCGATGTCAACCCACAGGCGCTCCTGGTCTTGTCGGGGCCGTACCTGCGCCTGCACGGTGATCAGCCTTCCATATCCTTGAGGTACTCCGAGAGCTCATCCAGGCCGCCAGGCATCAGCTCCTCGTATCGTTGCAGCATATCCACTGCCTTGCTGCGATGACCACGGATGAGGTACACCAAACCCAGGTTGAAGAAGACTTCCGGGAATTCCGGGTCGATCTCGCGGGCGATCTCGTAGTGCAGGCGCGCCAGGTTGAGGTTGCCATGGTCCAGGTAGATGTTGGCAAGATTATAGTGGCACAAGGCGTGGCGCGGTGCGAGGGTCAGTGCGGTCGTCAGCGCATCGATGGCTTTGAGATCTTCTGCACGCGAGGCGTAGATAATCGCCAGGTTGCACCAGGCATCAGCGGTCCGCACCTGCTTCTCAATGGCCTCCAGATACGCTTCTTCGGCCTGGGGATGCCCCATTTCATCCAGGTAGAGTGCCTTGACAAAGATGTTGGAGAAATGCAGGATTGGCTGTACGTCTCCCGCCTTCTGTTTGCGTGCGTCAAAGAGATTGAGCTGGCCGGAGCGCTCGAGTATTTCCTGCTTTCCTGCGCGCTTGAGATCACGTCGCCGTGCATGTTCGGAAGAAAACTGAATCAACTTGGCCATTCGCAATATGCTGTTGGTCGAAAAACCGGGTCTGATGACAAGATATGTATACCGCACCCGCCAAACGCCAAATTTAGAACATATGTAATACGTAACCAACCACAGAACCAATGATTCAGGCCATGGCGACGAGGAAAAATGAGACAAAACAGGCAGCCGCTCACCGGACTTCTGGTGGTCGACCCACAGTGTATCGTCGAGGCATGTGGGCCGTTGGTCAATATGTGGAAAATGGGGGCGGGTGTGATGCAACACAGAGATGCAAAAATCAGTTTATGCTATTGACTGCGCATCTGCGGCAACGTGCACACAATAACGGCTGCAAGCGTGGTTGGCGACCGGTTCGCGAAACCCGAATTGACTAACTTTGGAGACAAGCTGACTCCTGCATGGCGAGACAAGGACACCGAAAACTGGCAGCGATCATGTTTACCGACATCGTCGGGTACTCCGCTGTCATGCAGCAAAATGAAGATCAGGGGCGGTTGATCCGCGACCGGCACAAAGCCGTGTTCGAAAAAAGTATCGGACACTATCAGGGACGCATTGTCCAGTACTTTGGTGATGGCACCCTCAGCGTATTCGACAGTGCTGTTTCGGCGGTCGAATGCGCCATCAGCATGCAGCGCGAACTCAAGACCTACCCGCAGGTGCCGTTGCGCATCGGGATCCACCTGGGTGATATCCACTACGACGATACGGAAGTGTATGGCCATGGGGTCAATGTCGCGGCACGGATCGAACCGGTCTGCAACCCTGGTGGGATCTTCATTTCGAACAAGGTGTACCAGGAGATCAGAAATCATCCCTGGTTGAAGGCAAAATCGTTGGGCGTTTACCGCTTCAAGAATATTGATGAGGATCTCGAACTGTTTGCCATTCAGGACAAGCAGGTAGCCTTCCCCAATGCTGCCGATATCGCAATGGTCCGCGAGCTTTCGCAGAAGATCAATGTTTCGGTGGCGGCAGAGCGCTCGGAAGCGGTGCGTCGCTACAATTTGCGACAGAAGCGCCGGCGGCGTCAGGCGATCTCACGCTGGGGTGCGATCGGGCTGATCGTCCTGCTCGGGCTGGTGGCTGTATGGCGTCTCTCGGATGTGCTAGCCCCGGCACCGGCGGATGACGGGCGGGTGGCCATCGCTGTCCTGCCCTTTGAGAATATGAGTAGCGAGCCGGACAACGAGTACTTCAGCGACGGAATGACAGAGGATATCCTGACCAAACTGTCACGGATCGAGGGATTGAGCGTTACCTCCCGCACGTCTGTTATGCAGTACAAAGGGAAAGTGAAGGGTACCCGGCAGATCGCCCGCGAGCTAAATGTCGATTATATCCTGGAGGGGAGTGTGCGCCGCTCGGGAGACCGCGTGCGCATTGTGGCCCAGCTCATCGACGGACGCAATGACGAGCATTTGTGGGCGCATACCTACGACCAGAAGCTCACCGACATTTTTGACGTGCAGAGTCAGGTGGCGGAGGACATCGCATCGCAGTTGAAGACCGAACTTTCGCCAGCTGAAAGGCAGGAACTGCAGGCTCAGCCCGCCAAGAACTATACGGCCTACGACGTGTATCTGAAGGGCAGGAAGAAGTACCGCGAGTACACGGCAGAGAGCAATGATGAAGCGATCTGGTTGTTCTACAAGGCGCTCCAGATCGATCCGGACTATGCGTACGCCCTTGCAGGACTCGGCGATGCGTACGCACAGAAAGCCTACCACAACGGGATGAACCAGGCGTATCTGGACACGGCGATCCTGATGAGCGCACGGGCCATCGAAGCCGATCCAAAACTGTCCGAGGGGTACAAGGCGCTGGGGCTGGCATACCAGTACCAGGGCGAGACCGATCGGGCCATCGTCCAGTATGAACAGGCCCTTCAACTGGATCCCAACAACGACATGGCGGCCAACAATCTGGGGGTAATCGAGCGGCAGAAAGGGAACATCAAGGAGGCCGCGAAGTGGGCGCACCGCACCATGAACATGAACAAGGGGGTGCCCAGTTCGATCATGAACATGGCAGACATTTACCTTGAGCTTGGAGATGAAGTCCAGGCGCAAGCGCTTCTGGACAAAGGGCTTGACATTCACCCCGAAGCACCAAGCCTGCAGTTGATGAAGGGTGTCGTAGAATTGCGGCAGGGGCACCTGGAAAGTGCCCGGCAGCACACGCGTAAAGCCATTGAGGCAATGCCCGAAAATCCCCAGGCCTATCAGATACTTGGCGATATCGAAATGTTTGACGGGAATTGGGGGGATGCTGCCCGGCACTTTGACCAGGCCCTGGAGCAACTTCCTGAATCGGAGCGTGCAGAACGCGTGATGGTCAAGAGTCTGAAGACCTACAACGAGTACAAGAACGGACAGAGTATGGGGTCCGGTCAGTGGGATGCCATCCTGGCAGAACTTGACGAACTGGATCAATCAGGACCGAAATACCGGCAGATGACCGAGATCATCAGGGCCGGCATCCATTCGGAATTGGGCAATGTCCAGGAGGCGATATCACATTTGTCCCTTGCCGCCGAGCATGGCTGGATGGATTACAAGACTGCGCAGAACCATCCCATTTTTGCCCGTATCCACGACCACAGCGGGTTCAAGCAGTTGTTGGCACGCCTGAAGCAGAAGGCCGACAACCTGAGGCTGGAGGTGAATGCGGCGACAAAAAGCGATAGTTAGCGTATTCTATACCCGCCTTATTATCAGTCGTTAATATATTGTAATTGTCTTAATGTCATCGTATATCTACGATATACTCAAGACGTTCATCTCGTTGGGATCAACGAGAAAGATGGATGTTTGAGCTGAGGTTTAGGACGCCTTCTTCTCTTTTGCTTCCGAGGCTTTGCCTGCTGCTTTCCCCGTCGCCTTCTTCATGGGCTTCTTCTGGGACTTGGCCATCTCGATACTCTCCTTCAGAGCCGACATGATGTCGACCACGACTTCCTGCTCTTCACCGACGGTGACAACCTGCTTGCCTTCCACTTTGGCGTGGATCATCTCGATGAGTGCTTCTTTGTAGCGGTCACGGAGTTCAAGCTCGGCAAAGGGCTTGGCCATGGTTTGCACGAGCGTCTCGGCCAGTTTGATCTGGTCGTCCTCGATTTCGGACTCGATGAGTTGCGGGACCAGGTTGATGTCACGCAATTCGTTGGGGTAGCGCAGTTTGTAAAGGAGCATGCCCTTTTCGTGCGGAGCGATCATGACCACATGCTCGCGATCACGGAGGACCACCCGGCCTATCGCCAGCTTGTTGGTGCGCTGCAGGGTAGCACAAAGAAGCTGATAGGCCTTGGCTGCCACTTCGCCATCGGGTCCGGCAAAGTAAGGGGCGTCAAACAGGCTGTGGTGCACTTCTTCGACATCCACGAAGGCCTCGATGTCGATCACCTTGGTGCTCTTGAGCTTGATGTTCTCAAAATCCTCCGGTTCGACGATGACGTACTGGCCCGGTTCGTATTCGTACCCCTTGACGATCTCGTCGTTGTTCAACTTGGTTTCACAGCTCTTGCAAACCTTCTGATAGCCAACCGCCCCGTTGTCCTCCTTGTGGAGCTGGCGAAACGACACGGTAGCACTTGTTTCGATGGCGCTATACAGCTTGATCGGAATGTTGACAAGAGAAAATCTGATGAAACCCTTCCAAATCGCACGCATGATAAATTTTTTTAATATGATGCATGGTAACACAAACAATTATCATACCATTCTTACTCCGAGACCGGGGGTGGAGACGCTCAGGGATCCAGATCCGGGCGTAGCCGGACAAAGACAGGCTCGCGGAGCGTTCCGTTGGGTGTGATCGAGGCGTATTCTACTTCACAAACCAATATTGGTTCGATCCAGGTCGACTGCGCGTCATCCTCGAGCTTTTGCTCGATGGGTTTGTCTGTCTCTGGCACGGCCTTGACCTGTTTGCTCAGGCGTTTGAGCGCCGCCATGTTAAAACCTGTGCCGACCTTACCTAAATATACGTGATTTTCATGGTCGGCATCCGTGAGGTGCAGTGCTCCGAAGTACGCTGCACGGTCACCCTGGCCTTCAGTGTATCCGATAATACGGCAGGTGGCGGTACTGCGGTGTTTGATCTTGAGCCAGGCGTTACTGCGCTTGCCGATCTGGTAGATGCTGTCCCGCTTTTTGGCCATGATCCCTTCCAGACCCATTTTGCCCGATGCCTCAAACAGCGCATCACCGTCAGCGACCTCCTCGGAGTATCTGAACTGCCCGCCGGGCTTAATCAGGCTTTTCAGCCATTCCTTGCGCTTCCACAACGGCTCTTTGTTGACGTAGCAGCCGTCCAGGTAGATGACATCAAAGAGGTAGCAGTATGCGGGTTGGCTTTTGGCGGCCATGGCGATGCTGTGCTCACCCGTCTTGTGAATCCGACCGACGGTGGTCTTGAACTGCGGCATGCCCTTGTCGTTGAGGACCACGATCTCCCCGTCGAGCACCGCCTGGGCACATTTGAGCGACTTGCGCTCAGCCGCCAGCTCGGGAAACTGTCTTGAGAGATCTCTCTGGCTGCGACTGCGGATCGTCATGTCCTCGTCGTCGATATAGATCATCGTGCGGATCCCATCCCACTTGACCTCATAGATGTAGTCAAGCTCGTCGGGCACTCTGGTTGCGATCCCCGCGTGCATGTGCGGGATGATGGTCTCGTGGGCTACAAACTCAGCTGGATCAACGCGCTCGAGCAGCCAGTCCTTTCCTTTGGTTTGGTGGATACGGAACTCATTGTCGATCGTCTCACTTTCCAGTTTAAAATAGAAACCATTCTTCTTGGTCTTGGTAATGCGATAGTTGCCGCGCGCAAAGACCCACATATCACCGGCGCCATACTGCCCCTTGGGGATGGTGCCTTCCCAGTCGAGATATTCCATTGGGTGCGGTTCGGTCTCGACCGCCAGGCGCATGACACCCGGAGCGCCAGGCAATCCCCGGGGCACCGCCCAACTGCGCAAGACCCCGTCCTCGGAGAGCCGCAGATCGTAATGCAGGTTGCGGGCATCGTGCCGGTGAATGACAAACGCGTCATCCACAAACTCGGCGTCTTCGGAAGGAGCAGGTTCGGGCGTTTGATGGAAGTCGCGTTTATCCATATATGCCTTGAGTGCCTTGCTGGTGCTTGCTGTGTGTTTACGCTTAACCTGGTCGTGCAATGGGGCGGCGTGGGCGCCAAATCCTTCCCAGGCATCGCCATCTGCCTGCATCTTTTGCCAGACGTTGGCGATCGTATAATCTTCCGGGCCTTTGGTATTGTCCAATTCTTCCCAGGTGAGGGGCATGGATACCGTGCACTTGGGTGTCGCACGCAGACTGTACGGCGAGGTGACGGTTTGTGAGCGATTGTTACGCACGGTGTCAAGGAAGAGCTTGTCGACACGTGCCGCCTTGCTGATGTTGGCGGTCGTGCGTTTGGGATGTTGTTTTACAAACCCGTCAGTAATCTGTTTGAGCGTTTGCTTCAGGGTGGGATAGTCCCATTTACGGTGGATCGGTACGAAAATGTGCAGGCCTTTCTTGCCGCTCGTCTTGACGAACGGATGGTATCCGTAGTTGACGAGATAGTCACGCAGCGAAACAGCAATCGACTTGATCTCCTCGAACGACATGGACTCAGGCGGGTCCAGATCAAAGACAAAGTGGTCAGGCGTCTCCAGTGTCGGATGCTGTACCGACGACTGGTGAAATTCGATACAGGCCAGGTTGGCGAGAAATACGAGCGTAGCTTCGTTAGTGGCCACGACGTAGTTGATCTTTTTCTCCGTGCCGATGCGGACTGACTGGATCCACTGCGGCGTCCAGTCCGGTTTGTTCTTCTGGAAGAAGCTTTCTCCGTAGACCCCGTCCGGATAGCGGATAAAGGTAAGTGGGCGGTGTTTGATATGCCGCAGGATGATGGGCGCCATCTGCAGGTAGTACTGGATCACTTCCGCCTTGATGACGCCGACATCGGGAAACAGCACCTTGTCCAGGTTGGACAATTTGATCTTGTGTTTGCCGAGTTGTATGAGCTTGTACTTGGCCATGCCGCGGAGTGCCGGAAAAATAGGTCATTTTGCTTTGTCGGTGCAGGACTTCGCGTTGTGGATGTGTTCAATGCATGATGATTAGTGTGTTGCACTAACGTTTCGAATTTCGACTAAATTCGAAATGATGCATTTGAACGATGTCAGTGTGGTTACTCTAAAGTTCAAAAGAAAAAGCCCTATGCAACTGCACAGGGCTTCATTCAAAATTTGCTGGTGTCAGCTTAATTCTCCGGTGGCGGAGCGCTCATGCCTGGCATGAGTGTCCATATCTCATCATAGGAGTTGACGAATGCTTCGTTCATGGTGCGAAAGAACGGAGTCCATGCTGCTTCACCATAGATTTTTTCAAAAGCAGCACGGAAGTTGTTACCCTGATCCAGGTCACTCCATCCGTTCATCGGCCAGGTCTCAGCAAAATGTCTTCCAAGGTCACCCTGTCGGAACTCATTCTCAAACAACGACCATGCATGACCTTCACCCATGGATTTGTGTGTCTCACTGATCTTCTCCCACAGGTCTCCCATGAGAAATCCCTTATTCGGGCGTACTTCCCAGAACCGGATGTAGATCATTGGTGTCGGATTGTCTGGTGGCACAGAGAGATCATCATCCCTCCGCCAATACTCAATCGAACCCATATCGGTGATATACGGCATCACGTTGTTGGCCCAGTCCTCGTCATGTCCGCCCTCACCGGGTCGGCCATCATTTTCAGAAAATGTGCAAGGCCCCATTGCCCAGACCAGCCAGCCGGCCTTTGGGCCATTTGAGACCTGCCATACGTTGGCGTGGTAAGGGGCATCACTGTGATACTTGTCGTTGTGGGCTTTCATGTTAGCCTGAAGAGTGCCCAGATGTTTCGTATCAGGTTTGAGGTAGATGGTTTCATACTGGACATAGTCCTGTGCTACAATCCATAGCGGCAGGATCAGGATGAGCCCTGCCAGGATCCATTTGAACGGTGTTTTCATGATGCAATATTTGGATAGGTGATAAAATGCCCGGAGGGAGAATGTGCGGGCAGCAGTCAGCAAGAAAGGTAAAAGGAGGGGGGTACATGTTCTCTGGGGGTGTTGATGCAATCCTTCAAAATACGCTTTCTCGGGCTTAGTTGCTACCAGATGGCAGTCTTTATTGGCGGCATTTTACCATTGTTTTTCTTCGCGATCCCGTATTAATGCGTGATCCCAGGCAATCTGGTGGATGGGGGTAACGGTGAAGAATGAGCTTCTGACTTCCTCAACAAAAGCGGTGTGCCACATTTCGAATTTCGTCAAAATTCAACCAGCTGATTCCCAGTCGCTTACATTCTTAATATTCAAATTTGCCAAATACGATGAGTGAGTAACAATGACTACAAAAAGTGAAGATCGTCTGGTCCGCGTTGCAAGCCCTGCCCGCAGGCGTTAAAGTGCCGTTAAATCGTCCGCTCCGGACATGGAAATGAGGAACTTCCTGTTCAACTTTGAGGAACTCAAATATCGTCGCATCATGAACTCCGTACGTGTATTGCTCCTTGTGCTCATCTCACTGCTCTCTGTCGAGACAGCGGAAGCACAGAAATTGAAAGACCTGCTCAACAAGGCCAAGAAGGAGGTCCTCGGCGAGGATGATGTAGGACTCGGCCTCAAGCAGGCATTGGAGTTTGGTGTAGAAGAAGCGGTGAACAAGCTCTCAGCCGAGAATGGGTACTTACTGAGCCCGTACAAGATCCTGGTGCCCAAGGAAGCCCAGCAGGTGATCAGCAAGCTCAAGATCGTGCCCGGTTTCGAGAACGTCGAGCGCGATCTGATCCAGAAAATGAACGAGGCGGCGGAGATCGCGGCGAAAGAAGCCACGCCGATCTTTGTATCAGCCATCACCAGTATGACCTTCGACGACGCCATGAACATTTTGATGGGCGAGAAAGATGCGGCCACGCGCTATCTCGAGCGCACGACCCGCGACCAACTCTATGTCAAGTTTATGCCCGTCATCCAGGTAGCCCTGGACCAGGTCAATGCCCGCGAATACTGGAAGACCGCTGTCGACGCCTACAATCGCATCCCGTTGGTGCGCAAGGTCAATCCCGAGCTCGACGATCACGTCAACAACAAAGCGCTCGATGGACTCTTCGGCGAGATCGAGGTCAAGGAGGAAAAGATCCGGGGCAACGCGAGTGAGCGGAAGACCGAGTTGTTGCGGAAGGTGTTTGCGCAGCAGGATGCGAGGGATTAGGGATTCGAGGATTTGAGGATTTTAGGATGTTAGGACTCTAGGATATAAGGATTGAGGTGTTGAATGTGGTATCTTGAGGCTTTGTTTGACCTAGCTCACATAAACCACAACACATGGACCGCAACCTCCTTAAGGAGCGTACCCGGCGCTTCGCACATGGGTGTGTCAAACTCGCTGCAAATCTGCCCAACTCTCCGTTATGTAACGTCATCAGATATCAGCTCATCAAGTCTGCTACCTCTTCTGCAGCGAACTACAGAGCGGCGTGTCTGGGCCAATCGAGAGCTGCATTCAGAGCGAAACTGAGCATCGTAATTGAAGAACTGGATGAATCGCGATTTTGGTTGGAATTCCTGCGCGATGAAGACGTTCTGTCTATCGAATCGTGTGAATCGGAGCTGATGGAAGCTAATGAACTCTTGTCCATCTTCATTTCAACAAGAATGTCATTGGACCGACGCTCAAAAAAGCAAGTCTAGTAGTTCATCCTAACATCCTAACATCCTAACATCCTCACATCCTAAAACCCCCCAGGCCTCTCATCATCCCATTCCGTCACATCCTGAAACGCCATCGCCAGCCGCAGGATCTCGGACTCTCCATACAGTCTCCCCATAAAGGTGATACTCGTCGGCCGACCCTCACGAAAGCCATTGGGCATGACCACAGCCGGGTGCCCGGTCATATTGGTAATGCTGAGTGCACTGCTCCTCCATGACGGGTGAATGATGATGTCGACGTCGTCAAAGAGATCGTCC
>JAWWBX010000053.1:0-19832 GCA_033720735.1 Saprospiraceae bacterium | reverse complement strand
GTTCAAAGGTGCTCCATCGTGCTGGTTTCCTGTCGAAATGAACAACCCACCACCTCGCTCCGTGGCAGTATTCGCTTCGAACCGGCAATCGACAAAACGAGGACCGACCCTGCCGGCAACATCCAATGCTGCGCAAAACACAGCGCCTCCACTTCTTATGGCTGAGCAATTGCGAAATGTACAGTTCCGTACTCTCGGGAGGGACGGAATAAGGTTCGAGCCAATGTATAACCCCCCGCCATTTGTCCTCGGCGATTTAAATGGTTCAAGTACATCCCCGAATGTCGCGATCCCATCAGCGATCACCAGACCGTCCAGAGTAGTCGTGGAATCGACATCCTCGAGAAAGACCACAGTATAGCAATTGTCTGAGGGGTCGCCGACTATTCCAATATCCCCACTCAATTCAACTATGTTGTTGATAAAATCCCGATCACTGACCTGTCCTTCTGAACCACTGAAGCCGCCTAGGATCTGTACACCAGAGGGTATTTCATAGCGTGAGTCTCGTCCATTTGTTCCCGGTGGCCGGTATGTTCCCTTTGCCATCCAGATCTGATCCCCATACTGTGCGATCGCCAAGGCATCTTCCAATCCTCTGAATGCCATTTCCCAACTCGATCCATCTGGTGCGCCTGCGGTACTTTGACCATTTACAAATATCACCTGGCTGAATAGGTGGCCCTGGCACAGCAGGGCCACCATGATAATCGTGGGGATCCGTTCGATCATCGGCGATAGTTCAGTTATCGTTCATTCAAATACATCAAACGTCCACTCTCCGTGTAACCAGAGGTCGTAACCTGGTATATGACCACTTGGTCGGTCAACCCGAGCGACGGGAGGCCGATGTTCACTTCAGCAAAGTCGCTCAATTCGACTGTCTCCTCATACAATTTATAACCATTTAAGGAATACAGCGAAATAGTCACAGGGCTATCGAAGGACTGGTTTGATCTTAGGTAGAGGTAATCCGCAAATGGACTAGGTCCAATCTGGAACACCGATAATGAGATCTCCTTCGAGTCCCATGGCCTCAGATGTACGTAGTAGGCGTTGTCGTCATAGTCGAAGGCCAGACTCGCCAATCGGCTGTCAACGTGAACCTGCACTTGCTCAACAGCAATCGTTCCAACAACCCGGAACCGTAGCAGGAGAGACTCATTCTTACGCGCATCTTGTACAAGCTCGCGGTCAAACCACACCAGGCGCAGAGAGCTTTGATCCTGGATGTAATTGATATTCCGTGATGAGAATCCCGGCAGGTCAGATCCTGCGAATTCGACAGAAGAGACCGTTGCCGGGAGCTTCAAATCCAATTGCAGCGCCTTGTACTCCTTCATGTCCTGTAGGTACACGACAATGTACCCACGTTCCGATACGATCGACAGACCCGGTTCCCGGTCTTCTGCGTGATACGACTGCTGGGTCAGTGGTCCACTACCATTACCTTGTGTCGGGTAGTCCCATGAGAAAGCTGCAGGCGGTCCAAAAGGATCCGGTGGCTCATTGCAAGCGCCATCTGCCTCTTTGGTGAAGTTTACATCACCCATCTTGATGCCACAATAGCCGTAACTCGCCGATCCGGTTTGAGAGGTAAGGACCTGATGTCCAGACAACTGCGTCGCAGTGTTGTACGCCCCCGGCGTATACGTGTCCCACATGTCCTCGTAGTCGGTGTCATCCGGCTCATATTGCTGCATGTAGTCAATATGATCTTGGTCATAAAATGGAGTTGGAGTGAAAGTCCAGGCCGGAACTGTTGCTGTTGCTTCCGTGAGATTGCCAAGAAGGATGTCCTGGATCTCATCTTGATCATCAGAGGTGATCTCTCCATCACCAGTAGCGTCGGCAGCCACGAATTGGATCATACAGAAGAATGGATCTGTCCCCAGCCGATGGGCCTGAATGACAGTGAGATCCGCCGCCGATACCATTCCGTCGATCCAGTCATCATTGTACTGACAAGTAATATCGATCTTGTTCTGTCCGGGCAGGTCCAATTCAACAGAACACTCTGCATCTGCGCAAGTGTTGCTGCCTGTATCGGTGACATCGCTGCATTCGTCATCGTTGGTTTCATTCTTGACTTCAAATGACACACCTTGCAGGTACTTTGAAATGATGTCAAAGTCGGTGTCATTGCCTCGCCGGAAATGTACCAGACAGCTGCTTCAAGGTCATATGTATCCTGCCCATAGGCAGAAGGATATAAACCCAGAAGAAGAGCCGCCATCATCATCCCGACAATTGTCTTTGTATTGGAATTCATATTGAGGTAGTTTAAAAAAGCAATTATGCGGTGCTGCAACCATCTTGGCAGCCACCAAATCCAGGTAGTCACTTGACTCACGGGCGAGCGTCATTACAGTATCTCCATGGCCATGTTGGAGCATGCTCGTAATTGCCGTTACCTCCGAAATAGCTGACGTGATAATCGGGGAGATAATAGAAAGGAGTGGGTCAACTTGCGGGGGTATGGGTTAATTTTATCAGTCGGTCATAAACATATTGTATTAATCCCAATAAATCAAGGACTTTAACAATCAACCCGGCAATTGTCCAATAACTGTCGCACAACGGTCACATCCTCCACTCCCCAATACACCTCATCCTACAACCGACCTCTACAGACCCCAAACGGGGCAGGCATAACGGTGAAAGTCCGGGGGGTATTTATAATGGGTGTTCACTGAACTTCTTGCTTTACCTGGTGTACACCTGGAGAGCGTGACCTGCCTTCTAATTGCCCTCTGCACAGTCCGTTCGAACCAAGACCCTGAACTTTGCACGTCGACTGTAATGTTCATCTCGTCGAATCCGAACCGAAAGCACTCTGTTGGTGGTACCAAGTGATCTGATGTGATGAGCCGCAACTGACCTGTCAACGCCGGGCATGCAGACAAAGCCATTCACCACGCCGGTACGTATGCACCACATGCAATCCGTTCTCCGCAAGCAGGTCCTGCATCAGCTCCTGGTCGGATGTCAGTACGCCGGATAGCAGCAGATTGCCCTCCGGCGCCAGCGACCTGGCCAGGACAGGCATGATCTCGATGAGTACACCCCGATTGATATTTGCCAGGATCAGGTCGAATGGATCGTCCGGGATGCGGCTTGCCGTTCCCAACAGCACCTCTGCAGTCACCCCGTTCTGCACGATGTTCTCCTTTGTATTGTCCACGGCTGCCGCGTCATTGTCGATCGCGATCACTTTCGCGGCGCCCATCCTGGCTGCCAGGATCGCCAGCACACCCGTTCCACAGCCCATGTCGAGGACAGTCCAATCCTGCACCTGCAGGGATTTCATGGCGTGGATCATCATCCACGTGGTTGCGTGGTGCCCGGTGCCGAAGGCCATTTTGGGATCGATCACGATCTCGTATTGCACCCCTTCGACGGGCTCGTGAAATGAGGCGCGCACATAACAGAAGTCCCCGATCGACACGGGCTCGAAATTCGACTCCCAGACGGCATTCCAGTTTTGCGGGGGTAGCAGCTCGATCTCGAGGTGGTCAAAGTACAGCCCAAATTCCTCGCGGATAGATGCCGCCACCTCGCGATGTGGGTATTGTTCATGGAGATAACCCGTCAGTACTTCTCCCTCCTCGAACGCCTCAAAGGGGTATGAACCCAGGAACGCCATCAACACCTGCGGCTGCGAAGTATGAAACTTGAACAGATAGTACGCCGGTCCGCTGGCAGGAGGTTGCATGGCTAGCGGTATACCTCTTTACGGTAGGCGCGCAGCGTGTTCATCAGCAGGGAGGTCACCGTCATGGGACCCACCCCGCCGGGCACCGGCGTGATAAAACTGCACTTGGGTGCGACGTTCTCGAAATCAACGTCGCCCACCAGTTTGTAGCCGCGCTCCCGCTCGGGGGCGTCGACGCGGTTGATACCCACATCCACCACGACCGCTCCTTCCTTGACCATGTCTGCGGTCACAAAATTTGGACGACCCATGGCGACGATCAGCAGATCTGCGCGCAGGGTGTGCTCTGGAATATTCCTGGTCCGGCTGTGACACATGGTCACAGTCGCGTTGCCCGGATTGGCCTTGCGCGACAACAGGATACTCATCGGGGTGCCGACGATATTGCTGCGTCCCAGGATGCAGCACTCCATGCCGGACGTGTCGATCGCGTTGCGCTCCAGCATTTGCATGATCCCAAAGGGTGTCGCCGGCAGGTAGGCCGACAAGCCGATCGTCATGCGTCCGATGTTGACCGGATGGAAACCGTCGACATCCTTCTTCGGGTCGATGGCCATGGTCACCTTGTGCTCGTCGATGTGACGGGGCAGTGGAAGTTGTACGATAAAGCCATCGATCTCCTCGTTTCTGTTCAGATCCGCAATGATCCCGAGCACGGCGTCTTCCGATATGTCACTGCTTTCGTGGATCAGGGTGGAACCAAACCCGACCCGTTCGCAGCTGCGGACCTTGCTGCGCACGTAACTCTGGCTGGCGGGGTCATCACCGACCAGAACTGCTGCCAGGTGTGGTGCGCGTGCACCAGTGGCGGTGATCTTATCTACCTCCACCTTGATCTCTTCCTTGATGGTGTTGGACAATGCCTTGCCGTCGAGTAGTTGCATAGGTCTCTCCAGTTTTGAGACGCGCAAAATACATCAAATGCCCTTGCTGCCGAAACGAAATGACCAGGGTCATGCTGCCGGGGCGACCAGTCGCCAGCGACTGTTAAAATACCATGCCGTGCCGCTGGCAATGAGGAACCCCAGCACAGCGCCTCCCAGCACATCGAGGGGATAATGCACCCCTACGTAGACCTGAGCAAAACAGATCGCCGCCGCCCAGACCAGCGCCGGCCAGCGCACTCCCCGGATCAGGCGTCCCAGCGTGAAAATGACGAAGAAGGCGACCGCAAAATGGTTGGCGGCATGGGAGGAGGTAAATGCATATTTGCCGCCGCACGGGATCAGTGTCTCGATCTGGGCCTCAACCCGCTCGACATGGCAGGGACGCAAACGCTTGACCGAACGCTTGATCACCTTGCTGCTGGTGGTGTCGGCCAACCCCACCGCAAAAAGCAGAAGCAAGACCCATACCATCCCTGTGCGACGGAAATTGAAGGCCATAAAGAGGATCAGGAAGATGTATACGGGCACCCACAGCCATTTTTCACGGAGCAGGGGCACCCAGCTGTTGAGCCATCCTGAATGCAGATGATCGTGGATCCAGATCAGCAGATCGGTATCGAGGTCAATGAGTGCTTCCAGCATGCGACAGAGCCGAAATTAATACTTTTGTGCTGCCAAAACCTGAGGCCAATGCCATTGATCAAGTCGGTATCCGGTATTCGCGGAACCATCGGCGGTGCGCCGGGTGAAAACCTCACTCCGGTTGATATCATCGCCTTTACGTCCGCGTATGGCAGCTGGCTGCTGGAGCAAACCGCTGACCGGCCAAGTGTGGTCATCGGCCGGGATGGCAGGATCTCGGGAAAACATGTTCAGGCACTCGTTCAGGAAACCCTGTGCGCCCTTGGCATCGACGTCATCGATGTCGGACTGAGCACCACCCCCACCGTCGAGATGTACGTGCCGCATACCGGGGCGGCAGGAGGTATTATCATCACCGCCAGCCACAACCCGCGTGCATGGAATGCCTTGAAGTTTCTCAATGCGGACGGGGAGTTTATCAGTGCCGCAGTGGGCGCTTCGATCCTGGACATGGCGCGTCGGGCATCGTTCCGGTATGCGACCATCGACCAGGTGGGCACCCATCAGCGGGCCAAGGATG
The DNA here is from genome assembly GCA_033720735.1 of Saprospiraceae bacterium. GTDB lineage: Bacteria > Bacteroidota > Bacteroidia > Chitinophagales > Saprospiraceae > B8-G4. The sequence continues at coordinate 14,068 of JAWWBX010000053.1, read as the reverse complement.
CCCTTGAGCATCACGTGCAATCTATCCTGGATCTCGACCTCGTCAATGCGGCACGGGTGCGGGCAGCCGGGTACCATGTCGTCGTTGATTGTATTAATTCAACCGGAGCGATCGCCATTCCGGCTCTGCTTGATGCCCTGGGTTGCACCTGGACATTGATCAATGACGAGATCAACGGTCAGTTTGCGCACAATCCTGAACCATTGCCGGCGCACCTGCACAGCCTGATGCAGACGGTCGTTGACGAACAGGCCCAGCTGGGCATAGCCGTCGATCCCGACGTTGACCGCCTGGCACTGGTCGCAGAGGATGGTTCCTATTTCGGCGAGGAATACACACTGGTTGCTGTCGCCGACCACGTCCTTGCACATACCCCCGGGCCTACGGTGTCCAACTTGTCATCGACACAAGCCTTGCGCGATATCACGGTGCGGGCCGGTCAGGCATACACCGCATCTCCCGTTGGCGAAGTGCACGTGGTGCAACAGATGAAAGAAAGTAAAGCGGTGATCGGCGGTGAGGGGAATGGCGGGATCATCTACCCGGCGCTCCATTACGGTCGGGACGCTCTGGTGGGCATCGCCCTGGTCCTGACCATGCTGGCAGAACGCCGCACCTCATTGTCTGAATTGCGTGCCACGTACCCGCAATACGTCATTTCGAAAAATAAAATTAACTTGGAAAAAGGCGTTGATCCCGACGATGTACTCTCTCTTGTCAGGCGCCATTACCGCGAAGCGCAAACAGATACACGCGATGGTCTCAAGATCCTGCTGGCGGGGGAATGGATCCATTTGCGCAAGTCAAATACCGAGCCGGTGATCAGGATCTACACCGAGAGTACGTCTGAGGAGCGCGCCGACCAGCTGGCGGCGGAGGTCCTGGCTTTGATCACGACGTCAGTTTGAACGGAATACCAGATGCAATCATGAGAGTCTATCTAGATAACGCAGCTACCACGCCCATCAGACCGGAGGTTGTCGATGCCATGATCCCGTATATGCGCGAGTTCTACGGCAATCCTTCGTCGATTCACGCCGACGGGCGCAAGGTGCGCGCCGCGATCGAGGAAGCGCGGAAAATCGTCGCACAATGTATCGGTGCGTCGATCGGAGAGATCTTTTTCACTTCCGGCGGCACCGAATCAAACAATATGGCACTCAAGTGCAGTGTGCGGGACCTCGGGGTGCAGCGGATCATCTCTTCACCCACCGAGCATCATTGTGTGTTGCATACGCTCGAATGCATCGAGAAAGAATTTGGCACAGAGATCCTCTTGATGGATGTGGACCGGCAGGGGCGCATTGACCCGGCACAGCTGGCCGATCGCCTTGCCACATCGGGCGAGAAGACCCTCGTCAGCCTCATGCATGCCAACAATGAGATCGGCACCATGATCGATCTGCATGAGATCGCCGGCATCTGCCAGACACACGGTGCACTGTTTCATTCAGATACTGTGCAGACCGTCGGACATTTCCCGCTGGATGTCGGTGACATCCCGATCGATTTCCTTTCCGGTGCTGCCCACAAATTGCACGGTCCCAAGGGCGTCGGATTTATCTACATCAATGGAGACAACAAGATCAACCCGCTCATTGACGGCGGCTCTCAGGAACGCAACATGCGCGGAGGCACTGAAAACGTCTATGGCATTGTCGGACTGGCGCGGGCCCTGCAGATGATGGTCGACGATCTTGAACATGAAGAAAACCATATCCGCGATCTCCGCGATCGCTTCATGCACCGGCTGAAGGAAACATTTCCCGATGTGGAATTCAATGGCGACCCGGAGGGCAACGCGCTGTACACCGTTCTGAGCGTTTCCTTCCCCAGGTCCGACCGATCCGATATGCTGCTGCTGTCTCTGGACATTGCCGGCGTCAGTGCCAGCGGTGGCAGTGCATGCACCTCAGGTGCGGAGGCAGGATCACATGTGCTGCAAGCCATCCAGGCCGATCCGACGCGGAAGACCATCCGTTTTTCGTTCTCCCGCTTCAATACTGCGGAAGAGATCGACTATGTCGTCGAACAATTGAAAAGCATTGTTCCGGCACCAGCCTCAGTCTGAGCTGGATCAGGGTTCACGATTGACGCGGAGAAAGATCAAGGCAGCTGCCACTCCTCCGGCCAGCGTACCCGCCAGATAGATCCACAGGTGTCCGAAGGCCGCCAAACCGACGATCATTGATCCCAGCGCGACGGACGGATTGAACATGGCACCCGAAATGGTCCCAAACGCATAGCCCCCAGCCATCACGGTAGCCCCGATCGCCACACCGTAGTAGTTGTTGCCAGCCCGCCGCCTTGTCGTGGCGACCTCGAGGATCACGTAGCACAGGGCCAGCGTACCGATGAACTCAGCCAGCAGGGCCGGGGCGATGCGCACTGCCGGAACCGTGCCCGGCAATGGATCCGCATCACGGAAGAGGGCCTGGCAAACCAGCGCAGCCAGTACGCCACCGATCATCTGGACGGTCAGATAGTACCACAGGTCCTGCCCCGAAAGCCGGCCCCGCAGGTAGAACGCGATGGACACGGCCGGGTTGTAGTGCGCACCTGAGATCGGCCCTCCGGCATAAATGAGGCCGGACAAGCCGGCGCCGACGACCAGAGGTGCCCACATCGCCAGTCCTCCCATGACACTCAGGCATACCAGAGCCACAAGAAAGAAAGTGCCTGTCGCCTCGACGAGGTACCTTTGTTGCGCAGGGCGGTGATACACGGATTGGGCTGTTCTCACTGCGCTGCAATTTACAATGCCGATGCAAACCGAACGCACAGATCACGCCGGATACATGCGACGCTGTCTCGACCTTGCGCAACTGGGTGCACAGAATGTGGCACCCAACCCGCTGGTGGGTTGTGTGATCGTGCACCACGGGCGCATCATTGGCGAAGGATTTCATCGCAAATATGGCGGCCCGCATGCCGAGGTCGAGGCGGTGAGTGCGGTCCGCAGTGACGACCTCAGCTTGCTTCCGTCAGCCACGATGTATGTATCGCTGGAGCCTTGCTGCCATCACGGCAAGACACCGCCCTGCACGGACCTGATCATCCGCTCTGGCATCAGGCACGTGGTCATCGCCGCCCACGATCCCAATCCGCGGGTCAACGGACAGGGTGTTGCCAGACTGCAGGCTGCCGGTGTGCATGTGGAAACCGGCGTCCTGAACGGATCAGCGAGCTGGCAACAACGGACATTCCGGCATTTTGTGGCCACGGGCAGGCCATATGTCCTGATCAAGTTTGTGCAAAGTGCCGATCATTTTATCGGACGGAACGATGAGCAGGTGTGGCTGAGCAACGCGTATGAAAAAATGATGGTCCATAAAATGCGCAGTGAACATGCGGCGATCATGGTTGGCACCAACACCGCCGTCATTGACAATCCCCGCCTCACTACGCGTGAATACTTCGGCGCACACCCTGTTCGCGTGAGCATCGACCGGCATGGCCGCATTCCGCGCAGTCATCATCTCTTCGACGACACCGTACCCACCATCATTTACACGTCGTCGGACCCGGGTGAGGGTAGGTCGCAAACCCGGTTTGTCATTGTGCCGGAGGAAGCCGGGCTCCTGCCCTTCTGCCTCGACGATCTGGGGCGGCGTGGCACCACTTCGCTGATCGTCGAAGGCGGCGCCGGACTCATCAAATCGTTCGCTGATGCCGGGCTCTGGAACGAAGCATGGGTGGTCACCACCGGGCACAGGCTTGGTCATGGGGTACGTGCTCCGCTGCTGGAAGGCAGGCTGTTGCAGACCTATCGGATCGACCGCGACCACCTCGCAATCATGGTCCCGTAGCGCGGCCCCGATCCTTGTTAAAGTTCTTTTAAATACCCAGGGGGCCAACATACCTTCCTTGAATTATATGTTCCATTGTCGTTACTTTGTTCATCGCCAAAAAGCGCGTATTTGCATGAAAATCATTCGGTTTGTACCAACTTGCTTGACCATGGTCACCTTGATCATGTGGGGTGTGACTGCGGTCGCACAAGCCCAGGTACAATGGCTGGATTGGGATGAGGCGGCCGAGTTGGCGAAGGTCGAAAAGAAGAAATTCGTGGTCGATGTTTACACCGACTGGTGTGGCTGGTGCAAGAAAATGGAGAAAGCGACCTTTCAGAATCCCGAGATCGCCAGCTACCTGAATGAGCACTACTATCCGATCAAGTTCAATGCCGAGCGCCGGGATGACATCCGGGTCAATGATGAGATCTATCGCTTTGTCCGGTCCGGGCGCGGGGGCTATCATCAGCTCGCGGCCAAGATCACCTTTGGCAAATTGTCTTATCCAACCATCGTCTTCCTGGACGAGGACATGAAGGTGATCCAGCCGATCGCCGGGTACAAGGATCCACAAGTCTTCGAAATGATCATCCGGTACTTCGGGGAGGACCACCACAAAACCACCCCCTGGAAGGAGTACGAACACAAGTACAAGAAGAATTAGATCAGGCTACCAGGGTAACTTGATCGAGCTACGGCGCCGTCTGCGGGTCGTCTTGACTCCCAGAACACCGAGCAGCCCACGTGTCAGTTCACGTGCAACGGTGCGCCCGATCTGGCGTGTCGTCGTACTTTCCCAGATCGACTTTTCGCGGCGGCGCGACGTGCGCCGGCCACTTTCACGCTGACGGTGCATTTCATCGCGATGTGCCTCCTCCCTGGCTGCCTCGATCTTGCCGCCCAGGATCTCATAAGCACTCTCCCGATCGATCTCCTCATTGTACTTGTCGATCAATTGAGAGCGGCTGATGATGGCGTCGATCTCACCAGGGGTAAGGATATCCATCCGTGATTGCGGCGCTCTCAGGTAGGTATGCACCAGCGGGGTCGGGATGCCCTTGTCATTGAGCGCAGTGACAAGTGCCTCACCGATCCCGAGTTTGGTGAGAAGCTGATCCGTTTGATAGAATTCAGTCAGCGGGTAGTTTTCAGCGGTGAGCCGGATGTTGCGCCGGTCCTTGGCCGTAAAGGCCCGCAGCGCGTGCTGGATCTTCATCCCGAGTTGGCTCAGCACCTCCTCCGGAATATCCGTGGGATTCTGGGTGATGAAGAAGATCCCCACCCCTTTTGACCGGATCAGCTTGACAATGACTTCGATCTGGTCCATCAGCGCATCACTGGCTTCCTCAAACACCAGGTGGGCCTCATCGATGAAGAACACGAATTTCGGCTTGTCGAGATCACCCTCCTCTGGCATGCGGGTGTAAATCTCTGCCAGGATCTGCAACATAAACGTACTGAACAGCTTGGGACGATCCTGAATGTCGGTCAGGCGCAGAATATTGATCACACCTTTGCCATTGCGGTCGGTGCGCATGAGGTCATCAATGTCGAGTGAACGCTCCCCAAAAAACAGATCACCGCCCTGCTGCTCCAACTCGACGATCCGGCGCATGATGGCACCTACCGATGCTGAAGAGATCCGGCCGTATTCCATTTCAATCTCTTCCTTGCCCTCCATGGTGCTGTATTGCAGCACCTTCTTGAAATCCTTGAGATCCAGCAGCGGCAGATCATGATCATCGCAATACTTGAAGAGCACCGCCACGATCCCCTCCTGCGTTTCGTTCAGACCCAGCATCTTTGAGAATAAAACTGGTCCAAACTCCGAAACCGTGGCTCGCAACCGCACGCCTTGCTCGTCGGAGAGTGTGAGGAACTCCACCGGGCTGGTATCAGGAATGAATGGCAGGCCAATGCGTTCGTGCCGTTGATCGATCTTGGGGTGTCCCGCGCTTTCGACAGCCACCCCGCTGAGGTCACCCTTGATGTCCATCACCAGCGAGGGAACGCCTTTGGCGCTCAGTTGCTCGGCGATGATCTGCAACGTCTTGGTCTTGCCGGTACCCGTGGCACCCGCAATGAGGCCGTGCCTGTTGAAGGTCCTGAGTGGCAGGCGCACAAATGTCTCCGTCATATACTCGCCATCGAGCATGGCTGCGCCCAGGATGATGGATTCGCCTTCAAACTGATAGCGCTCCTGCATTTCCTGCAGGAATTTCTCGTGCTTTGTCATGTGTATCTGGTTCTTACGGTCAAGATAACAAGCTTGCCCTTGAGAAGTCTTCAAAAGTCCTCAAGACTTCATGCGTCGCGCTCTCATTGCCGGTTCCACTCTTCGATGCGACGCTGGTATCGGCGTTGATCCACATCCCAGTCCGCCAGGTTGATCGCCGCTTCGAGTTCTTCATCCATTCCAACGAACAGATCGAGCCCGGTGCGGGCTTCAACGGCATCGATGGCAACGGCATAGGTCATCAGCGGCGCTTCGCTGAGCGCATTGGGAATCATGAAGCCGATCCCCCTGGGCTCAGGGAGGTTGGGTGCCACCAGTACTTTGTAAAAAGCACCCGGGACCGTCACACCATTGCGTCCGATCTGTTCAGCCTGCTCCCCTGTGAAGACCGGCCCGGTGATGACGTGCAGACGTCCGAAACGCCGGGCCCAATCACGCGTCTGCTCCTCGAGCTCACGCCAGACACCCTGGTTGAAGGCCCGGTCCTGCGGGCTGACGTTGCTCATAAAGAAACTCTCGCGCATGGCCAAGGTATCGAACGCCATATCGGCCGCGGGCACCAGGTGGCCGCGTGTATACCCCGAACCTGAGTAGTCCTTGTAGGTCGCGGACTCCGTATCGACAGCAGGATCGTCATAAAACCAGTCTGTGCGCGGGACCCGTGGTGCGTTGAGCATCTCCCTGGTCAGGGTGTAGGCCACCCACTCGGGTTGCTCGTGTGCCTCCACGTAGGATAGTGAGAAGTATGTGTGATGGACGAGATTGCCGGAGGTGGAGGAAGCGAGCATGATATCGGCGGCTGGTTGACCAGCAGGCGGAAGCGTATCGGACAGGCGCATCCAGCGTGCCCCGATCATCACCAGCGCCAAGACCACTCCGGCGAGCAGCATCAAGCGGAGGTACGACATCGGACCTCCTCCCCTCTTGTGATTTCTTCTGAATTCGGCCATGGATCTCAGGCCAGCTGTTTGAAAAACCGGCGATCGCAGCGATTGCCGCATCCGCTGGCCGGCATTTCGCGGTAACCACTGGACTGGTAAACATGGATAGCAGCGTGCATGGGGCTGGCGGTCTCCAGCTCGATCCGCTGAAACCCTTTTCGCCGGGCCATGTCCTCGAGAGTTGCGAGCAGCTGACGGCCCAGGCCGCGACCCCGCCATTCGGCAGACAGGTACATCTTGCGGATCTCAGCCGTATCATCCGAAAGCGGAAACAGGGCAAATGTTCCGGCCAGGGTATCACCACTTTCGATCACACCAAAGTAACCATCCCGATACGCCTGTTCGATCTCCAGCAAGTCGCGATCCGTACCGTCAAAATCGAGTGCCAGGTCAAATTCCGCCAGGCAGTCTGCCAGAAAGTCGATGAGGGCCTGCTGATCTGCCTTGCGTCCTTCCCTGATGGTGAGGCGTTCGGGCAGTACCTCCGGTAGTTTCATTTGCCAGTAATTTTCCTCAACTTACCAACCCGCATATGTCGATGAAGTTAACGAATATCGGATGCCTCCTGTTGCTGCTGGTCTCGCCGGTCATCCTCACCGCGCAATCTGCACCGGTGGTTTTGAACAGCCGCTCCTACGGGGCAGGCGGTGCCGGCGCTACGTTTCAGGACATTCACGCTGCCTACGGCAATCAGGCGGGCCTTACCGCGCTCACCGGATGGGCTGTACAAGCAACGGCGAGCCGGCGCTTTGGGCTTGCTGAACTCGCGCAGATCGGCATGGCGATTGCCATGCCCCTGCAGGCAGGCGGGACGGTGTTTGCACAGGCCCGGTCCTTTGGTTTCGATGCTTACCGGGAATCCATGCTGGCAGCCGGGTATGCGCGCCGGTTGTCGGCCGGGCTTTCGGTGGCTGCCCAGTTCAATCTCTACCAATTCAACATTGATGGCTACGGTACCTCATTCGATCCGGGTTACGAACTCGGCCTGCTCCAGCACGTCTCACCCGTGTTGCGGATGGGTTTGCAGGTCATCAACCCTGTGCCGATACCGGCATCTGACGGGATTGAGCTCCCATCGGTATTCACACTGGGCCTGGCGTATGCCCCGGCTCCGGACATCACGGTCTTTGCCGAGGTCGAGAAGCACGCCGAGTTTGAACCACGCGTCAAGCTCGGTGTTGAATGGGACCTCCATGAGGCGCTGCGCTTACGCGCCGGTGGCAGCAGCGGACCCGGGATGGTGCATGCCGGATTGAGCTATCGCTTCCCGCATGGTCTTGGTATTGATGCGGCTGCAGCACACCACCCGTCGCTGGGGATGACACCCGTCGTGGGCCTGACATACAATCAACAATAATGGAGATCCTGATCGTCGCCGCCACCTCCGATGAGGTCCAACCGACCTTCGATCATTGCACCAGTCACTGGATCCAGAATGCCAATGGCACGCTGACACGCGGTCAGGCCACAGTACGGTTTCTCATCAGCGGCCCGGGCATGTATCGCATGGCCTACGCGATGGGGCGGTCACTGGGCCGCTGGCAATTCGATCTGTGTATCAATGCGGGTATCGCCGGCGTCTATCCGGGTAAAGGATCGATCGGCGACGTGGTCCATGTCACCGAAGAAATCGTCGGGGACCTCGGGTCTGAGGATCGCGACGGCAGCCTGCTCACCTTCCAGGACATTGCGCTGCAGGAAGACCTGCCTTCAACCCGTTTGCTCAATGAACACGCCGGGCGGTTTGACTTCCTTCCTGCCGCGGTCGGGATCACCGTCAATACGACCTCAGGGACAGAACGCACCATCAACGAGCGCATCCGTCGCTACGATCCGGGCGTGGAAACGATGGAGGGCGCTGCGTTCTTTTACTGCTGCCTGAAAGAAGAGGTAGAGTTCATCGAATTGCGCGGGATCTCGAACGTCGTAGAACCGCGTGACAGCTCGCGCTGGCAGATCCCGCAGGCGATCGAAGCACTCAATGCTCAGCTGATCGAAATGATCAATCTGCTGGGCCATTAGCCTCGCGGTGGGCGCGCACCATGCGGACGATGCGGCTGTAGCTGCGCAGCCCTTCGTGTACCCCATGGGACTTGAGATACGAATCATACACTTTGTTGCGCAGTCGGGGCATGAACTCGGGATACTTGTCAAGATTGGCACGGATGGCCGCCAGCGATGTGCGCATGGTAGCAGGCAGGGTCTCGTACACTTCTGCATAGTCATCGGGAAACCAGCGCCGGTATTCGGACGCCGCGTACCGCCAATACGACAGCATGCCGGAGTAACGGATCATCGGGTCGTCCGCCGTTGTACATGACAAATAGGCCAGAAAATTGCAATCGCCCTCATCGGTCACGCCCAGGGCATGTGACATTTCGTGACTCATGGTAAAGGGGATCTGCATCGGGAGCATGCCGGCATCCACATGCCCCTCCCCGGAAAATGGCACATAGACACCTGCCGTGTTAAAGACCAGCAGGATGCCGCGTGGGGCCAGGAGCCGCCCGCGCACGCGTCCGTAGGCTGGGAATCCGAGCTGTGAGGCAGTCTGTTCGGTCAGTGTGCGCACCCTCGCCTCAAGACCCGCCGGCAGTACATCCAGGCTGGCACTGATCTCGGCATCGTGCTCTGCCAGTAAGGCACGCAGGTCAGTTGTGGCACGTCCGAATTCCGCCCGTAGTTCCTCCGCATCGAGCGGACGCGCATCCAGATCAAGCCGTGCAGCGACATCAGCGCGACTGTAGTTGAATCCCCAGAGGAAGTAGAACAGAAAGACCACGGCGCCGGCCGTCGACAACACGCCCAGCAAGCATGAGCGCAAGGATACCCTCCGCCGAATGAGCGGCCGCAATGCGGTGCGCCATAACCGCCACAATGCCAGCAACATGATCAGCCAGACCGAGGGCCAGGGCAGCCACCCAAGTGTATAGTCATAGGCGTGGCGCACGATGCGGAAGAGGCCGTGCCCGTAAAACTGCTCCGCCAGGTCGGGCCGGTCAGCGCATATGCGTGCCAGTATCATTGCCCCTGTCCCCAGGGCAACCCACAGCAGCCGGTAGCGGGTTTTGGCATCGAACAGGGAGAGCACGGTCATTGATCAACAGCAATCAGTGTTCTTAACGTGTGCGGGCGGACAATCTGACGTGCCAGAATCACTATTTTTGCAACTTTCTAAGTACATGCGTGTTCAAGAAACAACACTATTTGCAAACAAGGTAAATCAGATTTAAACCATGGCATTCGAATTCACAGATAGCAATTTCCAGGAGACCGCATTGAGCAATGAGGGATTGACGGTAATTGATTTTTGGGCAGAGTGGTGTGGCCCGTGCCGGATGATCAGCCCGATCATTGAGGAGCTGGCTCAGGAGTATGATGGCAAGGCCCTGATCGGCAAGGTCAACGTGGATCACAACCAGGAGATCAGCATGAAGTACAACGTGCGCAGCATCCCCACCGTGCTGTTCCTCAAGAATGGAGAGGTCGTCGACAAGCAGGTCGGCGCCACCAGCAAACAGGTCTTTGTCTCCAAGATCGAGGCACACATTTAGGAACGATATTTACGTTTATCTTGAGGGCCCGTTCAATTGAATGCGGCCCTTTTTCGTTTGATCCGGTACCATGTCCTATTTCGACGATTACAACATTCGTGAGTTTGCCAATCTCGAATTCCTGGCGCGCCAGGTGGTTGAGGGCTTCATTATCGGCTTGCACAAGAGCCCCTTTCACGGGTTTTCCGTTGAGTTTGCCGAGCACCGGCTGTACAACCCCGGCGAGTCCACGAAGAACATTGACTGGAAGATCTACGCGCGCACGGACAAGCTGTTCAGCAAGAAATTTGAGGAAGAGACCAACCTGCGCTGTCAGATCGTGGTGGATGCATCATCGTCCATGTACTTTCCCGAACTGACACCGGAAGGGACCGGGCTCAACAAGCTGCGCTTTGCCGCACTGGCGGCCGCATCCTTGATGAATCTGCTGAAAAAACAACGCGATGCCTTTGGGCTGAGCATCTTCGACGAGGACGTACAGATCCACACCAAGTGCAAGAGCAGCACGTCGCATTACCGGCTGCTGCTGACCTACCTGGAGCAGCTGATCCGCCAGCCAGACCTGCACAAGAAGACGTCCGCTGCGCAATCCCTGCATCAGATCGCGGACAGCATTCACAAGCGCTCGCTGGTGATCATCCTGAGCGACATGTTTGAGCAGCGTGAGGACATCGACGCCCTGCTCTCGGCCTTGCAGCATCTGAAGCACAACCGGCACGAGGTGGTCCTTTTCCACGTCACTGATGCTTCGAAAGAGGTTGCATTCGAATACGACAACCGCCCCTACATGTTCATTGACATGGAAAGCGGCGAACGCGTCAAACTGCGCTCCAATGAAGTGAAGGAACGCTACCAGAAACAAATGCAAGAACTGCTGACGCAACTGCGCCTGAAGTGCCTGCAATACCAGATCGACTTTATCCCGGTCGACATCGCCGAAGGATATACGAAGGTGTTGCAGTCGTATCTTGTCAAGCGCTCGCGGATGAGCATCTAACACACCGCTATGATCAAACTTTCGGAGATCTCCACCCGTGCTCCCAAAGGCATGGAAAAAGAGAAGACCAAGGCGTTGCTCCCGGAACTGGCGGCGCGTATCGGCGACCTCCAGCATATCATGTATGCCGAGAAAAAACACAGCCTGCTCGTCGTGCTCCAGGGCATGGATGCTGCCGGCAAGGACGGTGCCACCCGCGCCGTCTTCCAGGATTGCAGTCCGATCGGCATCAACGCCTATGGGTTCAAGAAGCCAACCGAAGAGGAAATGGACCATGATTTCCTCTGGCGCGTCCATCAGCAGGTGCCGCGCAAAGGAATGATCACGATTTTCAACCGATCGCATTATGAGGATATTCTCATCCAAAAAGTGCACGGCTGGATTGATGACAGAAAACGCGAGCAGCGCATGCGCGCGATCAACAGTTTCGAACAAAACCTGATGGAGGACAACAGTAATACCACCATCCTCAAATTCTACATGCATCTTTCCAGGGAGCGGCAGAAGGAAAAGTTGCAGGAGCGCATCGACAACCCGCGCAAGCAGTGGAAACACAATGACGCGGACTGGAAAGAGGCGGAACTGTGGGATACGTACATGGCCTGCTACGAATATGCGATCAATAATAGCGTCGTGCCCTGGATCATCGCCCCTGTGGATCAGCGCTGGTACCGCAACTATTTTATCGCGACCCGGGTCCTCGAGACCCTGGAGTCGCTCAATATGAAATTGCCTCCGATCAAAACTTCCAAGTAATGCGAACAATTCTTGTCAGCGCCCTGTTGTTGACCGCCTTCGCCTGCGGTGTGGACCAATCCTATTTTGAGCGTGAGATCGAGGGTGAATGGTTTGGTCAGGAATGGCTGCGTGAAGGACAACCAACCGGCTATCGCGCATGGATGAAATTTGAGCCTGCCGACAGCAGCTATCGCGCAGTTTTCAATGAAAATCTCGAAGCCGGCACGTACTGGATCGATGGCAACCGGCTGTACACCCACGCCGACGGATCGCAACCGATCAAGGTCAGGATCGAGTCGATCGAAAACGACATCATGACCATCGGTATGAACAGGGGCGGCCAGTCTGAAACGATTACATTCTCCCGGAAACAATAACGCGTGCCGGACAAAGTCCGCATCGACAAGTGGCTCTGGAGCGTCCGCATCTTCAAGACCCGGACCGTCGCCACCGACGCCTGCAAGAACCGGCGCGTGACGATCGGCAAACAGATCGCCAAACCAAGCAGCATGGTCCAGCGTGGCGATCATGTCTTCGTCCACAAGGAAGGATTCAAACTGGAGTTCAAGGTCATTGATCTCATTCAGAAGCGCGTGTCTGCGCCCCTGGCCCAGGCATGCTATGAAAACCTGACCCCGCCCGAGGAGATGAGCAAGTTCGACGACTGGTATGTCGGCAAATCAGGACGTGAATTCCGCGAGAAGGGAGCCGGCCGGCCGACCAAGAAGGAGCGGCGTGAACTGGATGAGTTTAAGGAGGACCGGTTTAATCTGGAATAGTGAGATAGCTATTGCTCCTAAAGATACTTTCTGAGCTGCACGCGATCATGCAATACCCTGACGACAATGCAGTCGTCGCCCTCAACGCGGTAGAAGATCAGATGCCGGTTGACGTGCAGCATGCGAGCATTAAAATCGGAACGAGTAGACGGTGACGCATCCTGGTGCCTTGTCTGGCAACCATAAGTCACCACCTACTGAAGCGATTGTCCTGGTAAGTGAGCGGCGAGATTGTCAACTATCCGGCGCATCCCCTCTTTCTCAGCCCACACCACCGGCAACGCCAGGGCCTCGCTCAGTTGATCGGCCAGCTCGGGCACCTCAGCCTTCGCAGCCGGATGCAGGGTCACGGCGATCACCTGTGCGCCATACCGTCTGATCAGCTTGATCTCAGAACGCACTGCGGGCACTTCGAAACCCACGTTAGCATCATCGTCAAAATAGATCCGGCGCGGATCGTGCTGCAGGACGACATGCTTCGCCTGGACACTGAGCAGCAGTTCCGCACCAAACGGCCCTGACGGGTTGCGCAGAGACGACTGCCCTTCGATCAGGATCAGGTCAGGTTGCTGCTCATGAAAACAGGTCACTACGGCATGCTCCAACTCACCGCTTACGAAGTCGTTGAGCGTACTATCCACGATGCAGCCGTAACGATGCCCCTCCAGCCAACCGGTCTGGCCGGTGTAGATCGTCTCGGCCTGGATCCCGCTGGCGCCCAGGCCCTCCAGCAACATTCCGCAGGTCGTGCGCTTACCCACCGCGCAGTCCATCCCGAGGACCGCCACACGCGGGACGGTCACCTCACGGATCTTCCCGGTCCAGAAATGTAATTGTTCAAATGGTTTGGGTTTGCGGATGTCGATGATCCGGACGCCGTTCTCACTGGCGAGACCGGCCAGCTCTGCATCTTCCGAGATGAGCGTATGCAGGCCGTTGACCAGCGATATGCCGAGATGCAGCGCAGCGCGCAACTCACCCTTGAAGTCCTCCGGCAGCCGGCCGCCTTCGAAGGCCACCCCGATCACG
>JAWWBX010000052.1:0-20110 GCA_033720735.1 Saprospiraceae bacterium | reverse complement strand
GGCTTCGCTCAGAATGACAATGTATACGACTATGCCCTGATATGCATCAGGGCTTCGCTCAGAATGACAATGTATACGACTGCGCCATGATCTGCCTCCGGGCTTCGCTCAGAATGACAATGTATGCGACTACGCCCTGATCTTCCTCAAGGCTTCGCTCAGAATGACAATGTATGCGACTACGCCCTGATCTGCCTCCGGGCTTCGCTCACCTGCTTGGGGCGATGGGCGCTTTATCAGCTCAGGCCCATCATCAAGACTTGAATTGTCATTCCGGGCGGAGCGCAGCGAAGTCGAGGAAGACATTGCCTTCCCGGTGCTGCCCATTTCACCAGAATCCATAACATTGCACCATGCGCATCCATTTTATTGCGATCGGGGGAAGTATCATGCACAACCTGGCCATTGCACTGCAACGTGGAGGGCATCACGTCACAGGTTCTGATGATGAGATCTACGAACCATCGCGCTCGAGGCTCGAGTCCAATGGGCTGTTGCCACAAGAGATCGGATGGGATCCCGCCAGCATTACGCCAGAGATGGATGCGGTCATTCTTGGCATGCACGCGCGGCCCGACAACCCAGAACTGCAGCGAGCCATCGATCTGGAGATCCCGGTGTTTTCGTTTCCGGAATTTGTGGCCGGTCAATGCCAGGACAAGACCCGGATCGTCGTCGCGGGCAGCCACGGCAAGACGACAACCACCAGTATGATCATGCATGTGCTGAGAACGTGCGACTATGACTTCGACTACCTCGTTGGCGCCCAGTTGCCGGGGTTTGATCTCATGGTCCGCCTGTCTGATGCACCTGTTGTGGTGATTGAGGGTGACGAATACCTGAGCTCTCCGGTCGACCAGCGCCCCAAGTTCGTGCACTATGACCCGCACCTGCTGGTGATCACCGGGATCGCGTGGGACCATATGAACGTGTTTCCCACCATCGAGAATTACATCGACCAGTTCAGGCAGCTGCTGGTCTCTCTGCAGCCCACGGCCAGCGTTTTTGCGTGTGGTGAAGATGCCCGCTTGCGCCAGTTGGTGATCGAAGCGGGGCATGAGGATGGACTGTACAGGGCGTTTGCCCACCGGCATACGTCACACGGCGCCGAGGCCGTGGTCGACGACCGGAGTTATCCCGTACAGTTCTTCGGCCGGCACAATTTTGAGAATCTGCAGGCCGCCTGGCTGGTCTGCCGGGAGCTCAACGTGAGTCTTGGTGCATTTCTCGGGGCTATGCAGTCCTTTTCAGGTGCGGCTATGCGACTTGACAAATTGCTCGAGAGGGACGACCTGATCGTCTACCGGGATTTTGCGCATGCCCCCTCAAAAGTGGCCGCAACCGTTGCAGCGGTGCGTGCCCGTCATCCGGATCAGGCGATCACGGCCTGCCTGGAGCTGCACACTTTCAGTTCGCTCAACCAGGCGTTTATGCCCCAGTACCTGGGAACGATGGATCCGGCGGACCATGCGCACGTCTTTTATAGCCCACACACCCTGCAGATGAAAAAGCTGCCGCCGGTGGCTCCGGAGTTTGTGCGCGAATGTTTCGGAGGTGCGGCCCGCATCCATACAAGCATGGACAGACTGATCGATGCCCTGCCGCTACCCTTAAGGGGCGTCCATTTGTGGATGAGTTCGGGAAGATTTGGCGGACTGGACTTCGGGGCGCTCTATTCTGGTCAGGAAGGAGGGTAAAAGTCCGGATTGCATTGAAGTCTCTGTGGGCAAAGCCGTAATTTAGCGGCCCATTTTCAGGATTATGAGTAGAACAATCACATTGCGGGATGCTTTGCGCGAGGCGATGAGCGAAGAAATGCGCCGGGATGATCGTGTCTTCCTCATGGGTGAGGAGGTCGCAGAATACAATGGTGCCTACAAGGTCAGCAAAGGGATGCTGGACGAATTCGGTCCTCAGCGCGTCATCGATACGCCCATCGCGGAGTTGGGCTTTGCCGGTATCGGGGTGGGCGCGGCGATGAACGGCTTGCGCCCGATCATCGAATTCATGACGTGGAATTTTGCGGTCCTGGCTTTCGACCAGATCGTCAACAATGCTGCCAAGACGCTTTCGCAGTCGGCGGGTGAGTTCACATGTCCCATCGTCTTTCGTGGCCCTTCCGGTGCCGCCGGCCAGCTCGCTCAGCAGCACTCACAGACATTTGAGAGCTGGATGGCCAATTGTCCGGGACTCAAGGTCGTATCATCCATCGACCCGTACGACGCCAAAGGCTTGCTCAAGTCCGCGATCCGCGATGAGGACCCGGTATGTGTGATGGAGTCCGAGCAGATGTATGGACACAAGGGTGAAGTGCCGGAGGAGGAATATCTGGTACCGATTGGATCTGCGGCCGTCAAACGTGAAGGCTCTGATGTGACGCTGGTGTCTTTCAACAAAATGATGCACGTGATCAATGAAACGGCCGATGAGTTGGCAAAGGATGGCGTATCGGCGGAGGTCATCGATCTGCGCACGATCCGGCCGCTCGATTACGATACCATCGTGGAATCTGTCAAGAAAACCAATCGTCTGGTCGTCGTCGACGAATCATGGCCGTTTGGAGGGGTATCATCGGAGATTGCCTATAACATTCAGAAATACGCCTTCGACTATCTCGATGCGCCCGTGATCCGTGTGAATTCGGCCGACACCTCCCTCGGGTATGCGCCAACGCTCGTGGACGCGTATCTCCCCAATGTCAAGAAGGTGATGGATGCCGTCAAGCAGGTGACGTATGCCTAGACCTGGGCTAGTTGCGTGACGCTGCTGCGAAATAGGACCGCATGACCCGTTCTGCCTCCCGGCCTTGCGGAGAGAACCAGATTTGCCTGCGTGCTCGGCGTGCCCACCGGGAATGACCAGCCGCCACCAGTGAATCGATTCGGTGTTGACGGTACGCCAGGTGCTCCTCGCGCGTCTCAAAGCGCCAGGTGCTGTGAAACCACTTCCAGAAGAAAACCCCGGCCATCCACTCCTGCTGCCAGCAGGTTTCGAAAAATGCCCGATAGCAGCGCGCCTGCAATGCATCGTCCGGACGGACCGCTTCCGCATCGATCTGGTTGGGCCACAGCCAGGGCTCACGGGCGCTCAGGGCATCATTCCGGTACCCGATCTCGGTAAACAGGACCGGTCGCTGGTAACGCTGATAAATGGTTTCAATCTTGCGGAGATGTGGTTGCCAACCGGTTCTGAGCTGACGCAAGGTTGGAGCACTGTGATCTCCAAGCGGGAAGTAGGCCTGGATGCCGATATAGTCCAGCGCGTCCCACCATGAGATCTTTTCAAATTCCTCGTGGAAGTTGGCCGCGTAGGTCAGCTTGCCGTCGTAGACGCTGCGGATCTTTCCGACCAGATCGCGCCAGCGGTCGGGAAATCGTGTTGAAGGGATGAGTAATTCGGTGCCAATACACAACACTTCGATACCGCATTCCTGGGCCAGCAGGGCATAGTGCAGGATAAAGCGTTCGTAACTCGCGAACCACGCATCCCATTCAGCTGGACTGCGCATCTCGATGTCGGCGCGCCATTTGCCGGCACTGCGGTTGAGCCAGATATGTGGCTTGAGGATCGTCTTGATGCCGTGCTGCCTGGCCAAGGCGGTCGTGTACCGGATGCCGCTGTCACGTTCGCCCCACAGTGTCCGGTCACTGCCGTAGGCGATGTCCGGCTGATCATAGTGCGGTTGCCAGCCGAATGGCGTTTGGGAGATCCAGTCCACATGGTTTTCGATGAGTGGCCGGAAGTTATGGGTCGCAATGGAATCGCCACCGACCCAGCATACCCCGCGCATGACCTGCTTGTGTTTTGCCCCGGCAGTCATCCCGGGGGTTACCGGTACATGGCCTGTACAAGCGATAAGGCAGAGAAGGAGTGTCCACATGGCCGCGGTCAGATCAGTTTGCGTTATGTAAAGATGTCAAAACCTCCGATCATCGGGCGCCACAACGTGTACGACAGATTATCATGCTCCATGGTAACGGTTGTCATTCCGAGCGAGCCCGCCTATAGCGGGAGAGTAGAGGAATGGTTATAGCACGATACCTGAATATTTCGAACGACCGGGCGCTGTTCTGCGGGAGGAAGGGAGTCGGAAAATCTACATTTTGTTGTACAGCCCATCTGTTATGCGCCTGCCAGGCCTTGTCGGCATCTCTCACACGTTGAAACGGAAGAAGATGACATCAGCGTCCTGGACAACGTAGTCCTTACCCTCGACAGACATCTTGCCCTGTTCCTTGACAGCCGCCTCAGAGCCTGCGGCGATGTAGTCGTCAAACTTGATCACCTCGGCACGGATGAAACCCTTCTCAAAGTCGGTATGGATCTCACCGGCAGCGCCCGGCGCTTTTGTTCCTCTGCGCACCGTCCAGGCTCGTACTTCTTTCGGCCCGGCGGTGAAGAAGGTGATGAGATCGAGCAGGTGATAGGTGGCACGGATCAGCCGGTTGACACCCGGTTCTTGCAGTCCCATGTCTTGCACAAACTCCATGCGCTCCTCAACAGAGTCCAGCTCCGCGATATCGGCTTCGATGGCCGCACTGACCAGCAGGATCTCAGCCTGTTCACCCTCCAGCGCCTGCGTGAGTTGCCGTACGTACTGATTGCCCTCTGTGACCGCTGTTTCATCCACATTACAGACGTACATGACGGGTTTTTGGGTCAGCAGAAAAAGGTCCTTGTACAGAGCCTTCATTGGATCCTCAACCTCAAAGAGGCGGGCTGCCTTGCCTGACTCCAGGTGGGAGAGGAGGTTCTCGGCAAATTCCACGGCCGTCTGGTCCTCCTTCTTGCCGGTCTTGGCCTGCTTGCGCAAGCGCTCCAGTCGCTTTTCGACCGTTTCGATATCCTTCAGGATCAGCTCGGTTTCGATGATCTCCTTGTCACGCACCGGATCTACTGAGCCGTCAACGTGCACCACATTGTCATCGTCAAAACAGCGGATGACATGGATGATCGCATCGACCTCACGAATGTTGCCAAGAAACTGATTGCCCAGCCCTTCACCCTTGCTGGCGCCTTTGATCAAACCGGCGATATCGAGGATCTCGACCGTGGTTGGAGTGACCTCTTTCGGTTTGACCACAGCCGCAAGTTGCTCAAGGCGCGGATCGGGCACGGTGATCATGCCGACATTCGGTTCCTTGGTGGCAAACGGGTAGTTGGCCGCCAGTGCCTTGGCCGAGGTCAGCGCGTTGAACAACGTCGATTTCCCTACATTGGGAAGCCCGACAATTCCTGCTTTTAATCCCATAGCTTGCAATTTCAGGGCGGCAAAGATAGAAGAAGCACCGATAGCGATATCCAGCCAGCTCAGCCAAACCCCCGACCTTGAACTTTAAACATTAAACACGCAACTTTTGAACTTCCTCGGCCACTTGCTGGCGACCCATCCTCATCCGCTCCGCAGCATCGGCAACCTGGCGGGTGATATGATCCGCAACCGGGAATTGCCTGACCTGGCACCGGCGGTCATGGAAGGCGTAATGATCCACCGGGCGATCGATACCTTCACCGATGCCCATCCCGAGATCAGACAATTGGTCGGACAACTGCGTCCGGTGCACGGGAAGTATGCGCCGGTTGCCGTCGATGTGATCCTCGATTTTATTCTCACGACCGACTGGGAGCACCATGCGGCGATGACCTTTGAGGACTTCTCCGGATGGGTCTACTTCATCGTCGACGAACACAGCAACCAGCTGCCGGACCGGGTTCGGCCACGCGTGCAGGGAATGCGCAAACATCAGTGGCTCGATCAATATCGCACCAAGGCGGGCATCTACAACGTATTGCAACGACTTGATCAGCGTGCGCGATTCCCTTCCCGCTTTGCCGAGGGGCTGGCGGATCTCGATCAACATTATCCCGCTTTGCGTCAGGGCCTGCGGTCCTTCTATCCGGACCTGCGCGCGTTTACCCGGCACCTGATCGACCAGGCTCAGTGAGTCTATCCTTCGAAATGCAGTGAGAACGTAAACGCCCGGGACAGGATCTTCTCGATTACCAGCGACTGTTCCAGCTCGTCGTTGTAGATCAGGATGTTGCCCAGACCCTGCGAAAACTTGATCTCCGGCGAAAAGATGAAGAAAGGGAAGAAGAACTGGATCCCGGCACCCACTTCCACCGCGAAGTCATGCGGACTGATCTTGATCAGGGAACGCGCCAGTTCCTTGCGCACCCGGCTGTTGCTCGCCACATCATAGTTGTACTTGAAGCCGCCTACCACAAAGACCCGTTTGTCGCGATAGGGTGCCGACTTGTATCGCACCTGAAAAGGTGCCTGTACGAATACGGATTCGATGTTGCGGGTGGTCTCCCGGTCGCCATTGACCGGCTTGAAGGCGATGATGCGCTCGGCAAACGAAAACCCGGGCAGAAACCGGATATCGAAATGGTCGCCGACTTTCAGGTTGGTGACGATCGAAACATTCAATCCAGACCCGGGCCGCGCCTCGGCAATTGCAAAGCTGTCATTGCGGATAAATCGGTCGTCATTCAGGATCTGGAAACTCGAGCTGTTGTACCCCAGTGTCAGTCCAAAGTAGTATGGTTTGGATTGAAAGTCCTGAAAATTGTAGTTCCCTCGGGTGACCTGCGCCGATGAGACAGAACAGGCCAACAGCAATCCCGCGATCAGCGTTATTTGACAGCAGTATAAATTGCGCATATGCCTAGGGTCAGAGCCTTGTAACGGGCGTCACGAAAGCCCGCTTCTTCGAGCTTGCGATTAAAACGCTCGTAATCCGGAAAAGCTTGTACCGATTCGTAGAGATATTTGTACGCCCGGTTGTCACCTGACCGGATTTTCCCGATCAGGGGCAGGAGATACCTGAAATAGGCGTTGAAAAGCTGTTTGAACGGGAAGCTGCGCGGCTTGGTAAACTCCAGAACCACGATGCGCCCGCCAGGTTTGAGCACCCGATGCATCTCGGCCAGGCCCCGCTCGAGGTGCTCGAAGTTGCGCACCCCGAATGCCACCGTAGCGTGGTGGAACGACCCGTCGGCCATGGGCAGCTGCTCAGAATCTCCTTCCTGGTAGGTAATGCGGTCTCCGAGCTGCCGCGCCGCCGTCTTCTTGCTGGCGATGCGCAACATTTGCGGGGCGAGATCCACTCCCAGGACGGTGGTTCCGGGGTAGGTGCGCGCCAACGCAATCGCCATGTCCCCGGTTCCGGTCGCCATATCGAGGATGCGCTCGCCCGGCTCTGCACCGACCATGGCAATCGCCCGTTTGCGCCAGCGAATATCCATCCCGGCAGACAGAAAATGGTTCAGGAAATCATAGTGCGGGGCAATGTTGTCAAACATCTTGCGCACCTGATGTTTCTTGGATTCTGCCGATTGGTGATAAGGGCGGACGTCGTCGATTTGCTTGCTCATTGCGTGGGCGCAAAGATAGCTCAATTCGCTTGAATTAACCCGCTTGTGTTCAAGGGTTTACAAATCAGCAATCCGCCTTATATCAAATCCCGTATTTCGGTCTCAAATCTTATTTTTTCATATATAAAGTGGCCTGAAAATCGTATCTTTGCACGTCTTTTTTGTTCAGTGTAAATCGTGTTATGAGCGACAAGCAGAGGATCGTCAATATCAACATCGAAGAGGAGATGAAATCGGCCTACATCGACTACTCGATGTCGGTCATTGTAGCCCGTGCGCTACCCGACGCACGCGACGGGTTGAAGCCGGTACACCGCCGCATCCTGTACGGCATGTCCGAGCTGGGTCTTTCCTACAACAAGCCGACCAAGAAATCGGCGCGTGTCGTGGGAGAGGTGCTTGGTAAATACCACCCGCACGGCGATGGAGCCGTTTATGACTCCATGATCCGGATGGGGCAGCCATGGTCTCTCCGTTATCCGCTCGTCGAGATCCAGGGCAACAAGGGGTCGATCGACGGGGACAGCCCGGCCGCCATGCGCTACACCGAGGCGCGTCTGGAACGCATTTCGGATGAGCTGCTTTCGGATATCAAGAAGGATACGGTTGACTTTCGGTTCAACTTCGACGATAGCCTCGAGGAGCCGACCGTACTCCCGACCCGCCTGCCCACCTTGTTGCTCAACGGTGCTTCAGGGATTGCTGTGGGAATGGCAACCAACATGCTGCCGCACAATCTCAACGAGATCGTGGACGGCACCATTGCCATGATCGACAATCCGGACATCACGATCGAGCAGTTGATGGAACACGTCAAAGGGCCCGATTTTCCCACCGGCGGCATCATCCAGGGGCTGTCCGGGATCCGGGATGCCTTCGAAACCGGGCGCGGCCGCATCGTGGTACGCGGTCGGGCTGAGATTCAGCAACTGCCCTCCGGAAAGGAGATCATCGTGGTCACCGAGATCCCCTACCAGGTCAACAAGGCCGCCCTGCACATGAAGATTGCCGACCTGGTCAATGCCGAGAGGATCAAGGGCATCTCCGAGGTGCGCGACGAATCTGACCGGCATGGTTT
Source organism: Saprospiraceae bacterium (assembly GCA_033720735.1). Classification (GTDB taxonomy): domain Bacteria; phylum Bacteroidota; class Bacteroidia; order Chitinophagales; family Saprospiraceae; genus B8-G4. Next base: position 11,652 of record JAWWBX010000052.1, on the reverse strand, counting down.
GCGGATGGTGATCGAACTGAAGCGCGATGCAATTGGCAAAGTGGTGCTCAGCCAGTTGTTCAAGTACACGCCACTACAGACGTCATTTGGCGTGAATAATGTCGCCCTGCTCAATGGGCGGCCCCACACATTCAACCTCAAGGAGCTGATCTCCGCATTCATTGACTTCCGGATCGATGTGGTGGTGCGGCGCACCCGCTACGACCTCAAGAAAGCTGAGGAACGTGCGCATATTCTGGAAGGCCTCCTCATCGCACTCGACAATCTCGACGCCGTGATCGCCCTGATCCGCGGCAGCAAAACGGTTGACGAAGCCCAGACCGGCCTCATGGAGCAGTTCAAACTGAGTGAGATCCAGGCCAAGGCCATTCTTGAAATGCGCCTCCAGCGCCTGACCGGGCTTGAACGGGAAAAAGTACGCAACGAGTACGATGAGCTCCTGAAGCAGATCAAATTCTACCAAGAGGTGCTCGCCAGTGAGGAGATGCAGCGGGGTATTGTCAAGGACGAGCTGCGCGAGGTCCGTGAGCGATACGGAGATGAGCGCCGGACAAGCATTGTCGCAGCGGAAGGTGAGATCAGTATTGAAGACATGATCCCCAATGAGGATGTGGTCGTCACGATCTCACATCTGGGATATATCAAGCGGACCAAGGTCGACGAGTACCGCACACAGGGCAGGGGGGGCAAAGGCTCCCGGGGCAGCAAAACGCGCGATGCCGACTTCATCGAGCATATGTTTGTTGCGAGCACCCACAATTATTTACTGCTCTTTACGGAGCAGGGCCAATGCCATTGGCTGCGAGTATACGAGATACCGGAAGCGTCCAAGACTGCCACCGGCCGGGTCATCCAGAACATTGTCTCGCTGCCGAAGGAGGACAAGGTGAAGGCCTATATTATCATTCAGGATCTGGAAGACGAGGACTTTATCAATCACCACTTTATCCTGTTTGCAACCCGGCAGGGGATGGTCAAGAAAACGGTCGTGGAGGCCTTCTCGCGACCGCGGGCCAACGGGATCATCGCGATCTCCATCAATGAAGGCGACCAGCTGATCGACGCACGGCTCACCAATGGGTCAAACCAGGTTTTCCTGGGTAACCGTGAAGGCTATGCCATCCGGTTTAATGAAGAGCACGTTCGACCCATGGGGCGTACGGCTGCAGGGGTGCGCGGCATGAAACTGCAGGGCCCGGATGACCAGGTGGTCGGGATGGTTTGTGTCGACAAGGATGACGAGTTGGCCACGATCCTGGTGGTCTCGGAGAATGGATATGGCAAGCGCTCGCAGGTGGATGACTACCGTCTCACCAACCGTGGTGGCAAAGGTGTCAAGACCATCCAGGTCACTGACAAAACCGGTAAGTTGGTGGCGATCAAGGCCGTATCGGACGAGGATGAACTGATGATCACCAATCGTTCGGGGATTGTCATTCGTATGCCGGTCGACGACATCCGTGTGATGGGACGGGCCACCCAGGGCGTGCGGGTCATCACGCTGAGCGACGACGACAATATCGCTGATGTGGCCGTCGTGCGTGCAGACGACGAGGACGAGGAGGAGGATGCTTCTGGAAATCCAGAGGAAACCACGTAAATTTGTAAGAACTCACTCCGATGCGGACCCTTTAACAGGTCCTTAAAAAGATTTAACGTTCTCTAAAGAGCAAGCGTCTGGCTGAAACGTCTTTAGAGTACACCAATTAAATACACTTGAATATGAAACAGATTTTCATGCTGTTGGTCGCCGTTTCCGTGTCCGGGATCTGTGTTGCCCAGGATGCCGGCAAGGATCTGAAGAAAGCGACCCGCAACGTTGCCAATTACAACCTTGACCCGTCGTCGAACGAAGACAAGTTGATGGAAGCGATCGATCTGATCAATGGCGTCGTGAAAGACCCCGAATTCCAGAAGTCGTCAAAGGCCTGGTTGACCTACGGCAAAGCGTACTCTGAACTGATCAACAAGGATGTACAGGCACTTGTGCTCAACCCGGAACACGAGATCCAGTATGCGGATGCGTGCAACAAGGTGTGGACGGGGTTTAAGAATGCCTATAACTATGCCGAGAAGAACTATGAGCAGAAGGATGCGCTAAGCGGTCTCAAGGATATCCTGAACAACATCAGTTACATTTCGAATACGATCTTGCGTGCCGGGAAGTACGAGCAGGCGTACCATGCATACATGGCCGTGATTGAAGGGGATGCCTTCCTGGTGAAGGAGGGCGAGGAGAGCTCATATCCCTCACAGAAAGACTTGCAGGACCAGGTGTACCTTGCTGCGATTGCCGCGCTGAGCGCCGAAATGTGGGATGAGGCAGATGCCTTGTTCAATCGCCTCTACAAGGAAGGTTATGACGACCCGGCGGTGTTTGAAGGACTGTTCAAAGTACGCAATGCCAAAGGTGATGCGGCGGGTGCCAGCACCATTTTGAAAGAAGGCAGAAAGAAATATCCGGACGACAAGGGATTGCTGTTTGCGATGATCAACGAGTCGCTTCAAAAAGGAGACTCCGAAACGGCGCTCGCGAATCTCAAGATCGCCATGGCAGAGGAGCCAAACAATATCTCGGTACCGACCACCCTGGGCAATGTGTACGATCAATTGTACGCCGAGGCACTCGAGGCGGGCAACAAGGAACTCGCACACCAGCATTACGAAAATGCCAAAACCTACTTTTCCAAAGCTCTCGAGATCGACGACAATCACTTCGATGCCGTCTACATGATGGGCGCGCTCGAGTACAACAGGGCTGCAGAACTTGCCAATGAGGTCAATGCCCTGGCAGATGACTACTCGAAAGAGGGCACCGCCAAGTACGAAGCCAAGAAGGCGGAAATGCTGAAGCAGTTTGAGCTGGCACTTCCGTATTTCGTCAAGGCCGAAAAACTGAATCCAAAGGACATGAACACGCTGATCGCTCTGCGCGAGATCTACGCACGGAAAGATCAGTTTGAGATGTCCAATCAGTACAAAGAAAAGATCGAACAACTTTCAGGCGGCAACTAGCCGCTGAATCCTCCCAGATTCAAAAAGGCGTGCTTCCGGCACGCCTTTTTTGTTGGAATCTCTATTTTACCAGAGCACATGAATGCTCTGATCAGAGGGATCGAAGGGTTGAATGCCTGGATCGGCGAACGCATCAAATGGGTAACCACCCTGTTGGTCCTGCTGATCTTCGTGGATGTTGTCCTCCGCTATTTCTTCTCCATGACCAAAGCGTGGACGATTGAGCTGGAATGGCACCTGTTTGCCCTGATCTTTCTGCTCGGTGCTGCCTACGCTTTCAAGGAAGATCAGCATGTGCGCGTCGACATTTTCTATGCGCGGTGGTCTGCAAGGAGAAAGGCGTGGGTCAATCTCGTGGGGACGTTGTTCTTTCTGATCCCATGGTGCCTTGTGGTGATCTGGACATCATTTCAGTATGCGGAGAATGCTCTGATCTTTCAGGAGCGGTCGCCAAATCCCGGGGGGCTGCCGGCCCGCTATGTCATCAAGTTTGCGATCACCGTGGGGTTTGTCTTGCTGATCCTGCAGGCCATTGCTGTGGTGGCGCGATCGATCCAAACCCTGCGCAACCCGAATCGTTAGGTCATGGAAGTCATTGCATTGATCCTGTTTGTATGCATCTTCCTCGCCATCCTGTTTGGGTATCCCGTCGCCTTTACGTTGGGTGGCCTCTCGGTCATTGTGGGCTTTGCGGTGCTCGGGCCCAACTTCTTCAATTTCCTTCCGTCCCGCATCATGGGTGTGATGAGCAATTATGTGTTGATCGCCGTGCCTCTCTTTGTCTACATGGGGATCATGCTGGAGAAATCCGGCCTGGCCGAAAGTCTGTTGGAGACCATGGCCATGCTCTTTGGACGGATCCGCGGAGGATTGGCAGTGTCGGTGGTAATTGTTGGCGCGCTGTTGGCGGCGTCGACGGGCATTGTGGGAGCGACGGTGATCACCATGGGCCTCATTAGCCTGCCGACCATGCTCAAGCGCAAGTACAAGCCGGAACTGGCCACCGGTACGATTGCTTCTGCCGGCACCCTGGGACAGATCATACCTCCATCCGTCGTACTGGTCCTGCTCGGGAGTGTCCTGAACGTGGATGTAGGCCAACTGTTCAAGGCTGCGCTGCTGCCAGGCGTCCTGCTCGTGCTCTGCTATGTTGTGTACATTCTGATCCTTGCCAGGGTGCGGCCTGAGGATGCACCGGCGATTCCGGCTGAGGAGGTCGCTCAGTTCCGCCAATCGGACTTTGTGCGCAAGGTTACCGTTGCCTTTGTGCTGCCACTCCTCCTGATCATTCTCGTGCTGGGTTCGATCTTTGCCGGCGTTGCCTCGCCGACTGAAGCAGCTGCTGTCGGAGCGGTCGGAGCGACAGTGCTGACGATGGTCCAGGGGAAATTCTCGCTGCGCATCCTCAACGAGGTCATGCGCGGCACGACCCACCTGACCTGCATGGTCTTCCTTATCCTGTTGGGAGCGACGACATTTGCACTGGTCTTTCGGGGGCTGGGTGGTGACAGCTATTTGATCGACCTGATCGAAACATCTCAATTGTCTCCAACTCTTTTCCTGTTGCTGGTCATGGTGGTCGTCTTCATTGCCGGCTTCTTTATCGACTTTATCGAGATCATCTTTATCATCGTGCCGGTGGTGGCGCCGATCTTTGTCGCATACGACATGAATCTCATCTGGATCGGGATCCTGCTGGCACTCAATTTACAGACGTCGTTCCTGTCACCGCCTTTCGGATTCTCACTCTTCTACCTCAAAGGAGTGGCCCCGCCCGGAGTAGAGACTATGCAGATCTACCGGGGCATTGTCCCTTTTCTGATCATTCAGGTGATCTTCCTGTTGATTGTGATCTTTATCCCGGAGGTCGTATTCGTGCTGTTCTAGTGTCCCTCTGCCGGTACTAAAACTCATTGTAAAACCGCCGTTCACCCACTTCAGCCCAGGCTTTGATCTTCTTTTTGAATGCACTGAATGATTCGTAGACGCGCTTTGAAAGCGGGTCTGAGGCCACCAGTTCGTCCAGGACCTCTTGCGAGAACGTGCGCAAGCCGGCTATGACCTCGGCAGGGAAGGGCAGGACCTGGACATCGGTTTCATCGCGAATCTTCTGCAGGTACTCGGCGTTCTTCGCTTCGAATTCGGTCAGCATCCAGAGATTGAGGCGATAGGCTGCCGTTCGGATAATGGTTTGCAGGTGACCGGGCAAGCGCTCAAACGTTGGCTTGTTGACAAACAACTCCAGGACGGCAGTGGGTTCGTGCCAGCCGGGATAGTAGTAGTAGTCCGCGATCTGATGGAATCCCATGAGGTAGTCATGATAGGGACCGATCCATTCGGTCGCGTCGATCACCCCGCGTTCGAGGTTGGTGTAGATCTCGCTTCCCGGAGAAAGCACTGCCGTTCCGCCGGCTTTGCCCAGCACCTTGCCGCCCAATCCCGGAATGCGCATTTTGAGTCCGCGCAGGTCCCGCAAGCTGTCGATGCGGCGATTGAACCAGCCGCCCATCTGTACACCCGTGTTGCCGCCTACCAGCGGGATCACGTTAAACTGGTTGTAGACCTCCTCCCACAGTGCCATTCCGCCGCCGCTGTACAGCCAGGTATTGACCTGCTGCGCATTGAGTCCAAATGGGATGGCACCAAAAAACTGGGTAGATGGTGATTTTCCGGCCCAGTAGTACGCGGCACCGCTGCCAATCTCGGCTGTCCTGCTGCTCACGGCATCGAAGGCCTCGAGCGCGGGAATCAGCTCCCCGCCGCCGTAAACACGGATCTGCAACTGACCGCCCGACATCTCCTCAACCCATTGGGCGAAGTGACTGCAACCGGCACCGAGGATCGGAAAGTTGGGTGGCCAGGTGGTGACCATGTTCCAGCGATAGGTCTTGCCAGTTATTACGTTGGGCGCATCGCTCGTGGCACCGTCTGTCTGACATCCGAGCGCGGCGGCACCCAGTCCGAGTGCTCCGGCACCCACGGTGCGGAGAAAGTGCTTGCGCGACCACTCCACGTGGGGAGCTTCGTTGTGAGGGAGGTTGTTATCTTGCATGCTGGTTTAAATTTATATGTAAAATTCAAATATGAGAGAGGCCGAAGCATTGAACGGGGTAGCAAGGTTTCACAAAACGTTTGGAATGCCAATACTGGAACGACCGGAGATTCCATCAGAAGACCGCTGCCGCTTGCGGATCAATCTGCTGCAGGAGGAACTGGACGAATTGCGGGAAGCGATCCGCGACCAGGACCTCGTTGAGGTAGCCGATGCCCTGTGTGACCTGCAATACGTCCTGTCCGGAGCGATCCTCGAGTTTGGGTTGGGCGAGCGCTTCGCCGACCTCTTTGCTGAAGTTCAGCGGTCCAACATGAGCAAGGTGTGTGCCACCCGGGCGCTTGCAGAGGAAACGGTCGCCTTCTACCGCAAGGAGAAAGGGGTGGAGGGGCATATCGTGGAACGTGATGGCCAGTTTCTCGTCTATCGGACCAGCGATCAGAAAGTCCTGAAATCCGTGGATTATTCACCGGCCGATCTGAAGTCGAGATTGGAATCCGAGCCGACCCACAGCATGTAAGAAGAAAAAGACCGGACTGATCCCGTGTTTTCGCTGCTTGATGGTCAGGATCAGATCCGGTCTGGTGTCACAGGGTCTTGTTCATTGCCAAAACGGCCGGGTAGGCTGTGCAGGTAACCCGGCTAGAGCCCCATGATGATTTCCTTGATTTCCTCAAATGAAAGTTTTTCAGGCGACAGCATTTCCAGGTGATTTTCCTCGATGACTGTCTCGGACAGCGCAAAGTGATAGCAGTCTTCACCTTGCTCAGAGATCACAACAAAGGAGACCGGCGCGCCAATTGGAACACCGACCGTAATAAACTGCGTGTAGTAGTTGCAAAACTGCATTGTCTCCGGATTGCCCGGCAGGTGAATGATGCCATTGAAGTCATGAAAGACCAGGAAGACGGCGGTATTGACATTGCCGTACCCTGCGGGAAGGTCTACGCAAACGTCGGTGCGGTCTTCTTCGGGAATGTCAAGAAAGAGATCGATATTGATCCACTTGAGACTGTCGCTCCAGCATTCATACCCAAAGCCGGTGATCCAGCCTCCCTGGGTCGAGTCCTGGAAGACCTCCCATTCGGTGATCATGACATTGTCCCAGGTATCCGGATCGTCATCGGCATCGTCCCATGTGCGCACAACCTGCCCGGTCACCGGATCCGTTTCGGACACCGGATACCACAGCTCCATCCGCTCCTGTGGGTCGGGGTCATTGACCCGCCAGCGGATCTGCTTGCCAGGACGCAAGTTTACCTCCTGTCCGTTTTGCCGGACACTGAGATAAAACTCGCCAGCCGAGCTCAGGAGATTGTCGTAGCTGGTTGTCTGAATCCCTGCCAGCAGGATCTCACCGGGTGTCCTCAACTCAATCACCTGGATCTCTACGATCCCAGTACAGATGTTGCCAGCATCATCTTCAAATGCTTCGGCGGGGATATCGATGATCGTCTGGTGCTGCGTGATGATACGCGTACCCCAGTCGATGTGCTCATTGAACGTCTCTGAGAAAGCGTCTGTTCCGACCGCCTCGAAAAACCGTCCGATCTCTCCAACCAATGGTTCTTCGACCCGTTCATCAGGCGTGAAACGGTCAACGTCTTCGGCGCATCCAATGAGTCCCAACAACAACAGGAAGCTTCCAAATTTGAACAAATTCATCTTTGTGTCTTAACTTGGTTATTCAATCTTTTTCCAATTTTTCTGACCCAGGTCGTCACGCCAATGATGCCTGGGTCATTTTCTTGATTACGGATTCTGATCAAAGTGTCATCCGCACGCCAAACGACAGGCCAAAAGCGGTCTGCCGCTGATCGATCGGGTAAGACGCCAGGGTGATGCTCTTGAGGCGATGCAGCACATGTGGTTCTACAAAGCCGTACAGCCGTTCACCGATCCGGCGCTGTGCATAGACCGAGGCATATACGCTGAGTCCCAGCTGGTCCTTGAAGACCGGATGGAAGTCACTCGATTGCTCATCGGAAAAGCTGCCTGGCACGCCATTGGGAGCCAGGATGTCTCCTTTCCTGGCAAAGGCAACATTGAATACCGGCCCGGCCTGAATGCCATAGGCCCAGTCCAGATTATCGATCTGGTATCCCAGCAGGATCGGGATATCGACCAGGTGAAAGCGGTTATAGGTTTTCTTGATGCGTGTGCCTGTCGTCACCACCGTATCGAGGACAATGTCGACCACATTGCCCATGGCATCAAAGATGGTATCGGTCGTTATGATGGTCTGCGTTGAGCTGCCATTCTCGTAATCAAAACGCTCATTCAGCTGTGTGTACTGGGCTCCGATCCGGGCGAAAAAGCCTGTGGGATGGTGATAACCGATCCTTGCCCCGAGATGGAAACCGAGCCGCTTGAATTCAGTCGTATCCCTGCTCATGATATAATCGCTGACATCCTCGTTGCGTGACGTCATCGATTTGGTTGCGTAAGAAGGCCCGCCGTACAGATCGATCTCGAAGTGTCCAAGACCGCGCTTGCCAAAACTGTAGCAGTCGGTCTGCATGATGGCATATTCATCCAGAGAGCCGACACCCGCGCTCAGCGAGGCGATTTTGTACAACTGCAATGCCGGTCTCAGACTGGAGCGTGTTTCTGGTGTTGCGTTCCGCATTTGATCAATCACATACTCATCCGCCTCTGAAGCCGGATCCAGCTGAGCGTCGTTTGCATTGTCATGGGTGCCGCTGGCAATCCCTGTCAATGGTGCCCGGGCCTCCGGTGATGTTCGACGTGCTGCGTGCTGACGGATCAGCTCAGATGTAGCTCTGTTTTCCACTGCCTGACTCCTGGACTCTCCGACCTCACCCGCTTTACGGTCAGTCGCCACGGCCGCAGATACATCTTCGGGCTCCGTCGGCAGTACCGGTTGTGCTTGCAACATCCCATCACTGTCAGCCGCTTGAGACAAGGCTGTGGCTTCTTCGGGAACTGCCGCACGGCCTTGCAAGATCAGGTAGGTGGCACTCGTCCCCAGTACAAGGGCTGCCAGCAGCAACACCCAGAACCAGCGGGAACGGGACCCCGTAGCCGGTGTGTCGGGCAACCTGGTCTGAATGGCATCCCAAAGCCCTGCCGGAACATCGGCTGACTGATTGGCCAGTTTCTCCCGGAAGTGACGGTCCAGATAATGTTTGCTCATAGTAGCACGATTTGCAGGTTGTGGATCTTCATCTGTAACAATTTTCTTGCCTTGACAAGCTGGGATCTCGAGGTGCTTTCCTGAATTTCCAGCAGGTCGGCAATTTCCTTGTGGCTGTAGCCCTCGATGGCATACAAGTTGAACACCGCCCGGTATCCTTCAGGCAGTTCCTGCACCAATCCGAGCAATTCCTGCTCGTGCAATGACGACAGCGCATCAGGATCGATCTTCTGGGCCTCCGCATGTCCCAGCTCATCGTGACCGTTGTGCTTGCGCACCCGGTGATAGTACTTGATCGCTGTGTTGACGAAAATGCGTCTTGCCCAACCTTCAAAAGAGCCTTTGCCCTCAAACTTCTCGAGGTTGCCAAACAGTCTCACAAATCCCTCTTGCAGCATATCCTGGGCCTCGGTCTGATCTTTGGCATAGCGCTGGCACAGGAAGAACATACGGCCGGCAAAATGGTCGTAAAGCTCTTTTTGTGCCTTCCGGTTGCCTTCCTTGCACCGTTTGATCAGCCGGGTATATTCCAAGTATGACTGCTTTCGATGATGTATGACCCGTGGTTCCCCTCAATCGCTGCCCGGGGTATCTGAATTCTTTTGGTAAACGCAGAACCAGTCCCTGTCGTCTGCCAAACTTCCTTCCATGCAATTTACCTGATTCCTTGGACGCACTGAGAGAAAGACGTATTTTACAACATATGGATGACGAAAAAACAGTCAATCATTTGAAGGGCCGGGGTGCACGCATCAACCCACCCAGTCGCTTTGATACCTTGATCCGCGATGCCAATGACGGGCATTTTGCAAATGCGGAAGACCAATTTGCGGAGACGATCCGGACGCAGTATATCGAGACACATCCCAAGACGCTGGTCAACAAAGTGGACAGTCCGGACATCGGCATGGCCTGGTCGATGAACCCGTACCAGGGATGTGAGCATGGATGTGTGTACTGCTACGCACGCAATACGCATCCTTACTGGGGGTACAGTGCGGGTACGGATTTCGAATCAAAGATCCTGATCAAGAGAAATGCTCCGGAATTGCTCGCAAAACGCTTGCGCTCCAAATCCTGGCAGTGCGCGCCCATCATGCTGTCAGGCAATACGGATTGCTACCAACCAGTCGAGAAAAAGTTGCAGCTCACGCGGCGGTTGCTGGAAATCCTGCTGCAGTTCAGGCATCCCGTTGGCCTCATTACCAAGAACAGTCTGATTCTGCGCGACATCGACCTGTTGCAGGAACTCGCTCAAGATGATCTGGTCAAGGTGTCCATTTCCATCAACAGCCTTAACGAGTCACTGCGGCAACAACTGGAGCCCAGGACTGCCACCTATGCGCGTCGAATTGACACGATCAGCCAACTCAGTGCTGCCGGCATCCCGGTCAATGTCATGGTGGCGCCGGTGATCCCGGGTTTGAATGACCATGAGATCATGGATGTCGTCAAGGCTGTAGCGGATGCCGGCGCGCGCGCCGCGCATCATATTGTCGTTCGTCTGAATGGAGATGTCCGTGCAATTTTCGAAGATTGGCTGGAGAAGCATTATCCTGACCGGGCCGCCAAAGTGATCCGGCAGATCAGCGCGCTGCACGGGGGTCAGACCAATGACAGCAGATTCGGTGTGCGCATGAAGGGGGAGGGGCGGATCGCCGAGATCATCGCTGATCAGATGCAGCTCGCCAGACGCAAGTTTCTGGCCGATCGTCACATGCCTCTGTTCAACACCCGTCTGTACGAGCAGTTCCGCAATCCGCAACTCAGCTTGTTCGGATAGGACCTGCAACACGCCAGCAAGCTCACTGCCTGCGCGTCAGAGAGCCGAGTTGCTTGAGCACTTTGCCTGCCCTGTTGCGCAGCCCGGGCGAGCCCGCGGCTGCCAACTCACGGGCCATGTCGATCACCTCGGGTGCGAGTTCGGGATATCGCTCAGCAATGCTGGCAATAACCGAGAGTGAGAAGACCCGTACCGCAATGGCTTCCTTGCGGTCATGTGCAAACTGCCAGCACAGGTCATACACAGGCCCTTCGAGCTCCGCGGGGATATCGATCAGTTGGAGAAGCCGTACGACGTTGCGGCGCACCGAGATATGTGGCGGATTGCGCGCGTGATCGAGAAAAGACCGGAGATAGGGCAGGGCCAGCTCCGGATGGGCATTGCTGCAGTGCATGAGCGTGTAGGACGCACACTGGGCCAGACGCGCATCACGCTGCAGGAACAAGCGTGCCAGGGCATCGAATTGCACAGGGTCATCACCAATCTCGAGGGCAAGCTGCCGGGCGCCGTGCATGCTCTGCGCTGCCAGGAGCCTCTCACGCTGGTCCATGATCCTGCAGCTGTTCGTCAAGCCGGGGTGTCGCGATACCGGCTGTTTGTTCGATGATCTTTAACCGACGCACACGGGCCAGATCATAGTTGACT
>JAWWBX010000051.1:0-20126 GCA_033720735.1 Saprospiraceae bacterium | reverse complement strand
GTTCGCGAGGGGTTTGGGAGGGTTCACTCAATTTTTCCCGCCGCTTTCTTCATCTTTACGGCATGCGCAATCTCTGGATGATTCTTGCTCTGGGCATCCTCACCGGGTGCGGTGTCCATCGCGCGGTGGTGAGCTCGGGTGACCGGGGTCTGGCCAAAGTCGTCAATGACTCGGAAGGCCTGAGGGGCCACGACTTTGGCCTGGCGCTCTACGATCCGGACTCGGACCAATGGCTCTACCAGCGGCAGTCTGATCAGTACTTCACGCCAGCTTCCAACACCAAGATCCTGACGCTGTGCACTGCGCTGATGTGCCTGGGGGACAGCACCACGGCCCTGTACTATGCCCAGCGTGGAGATACCTTGTACTTCTGGGGTGCTGCCGATCCGTCCCTGTTGTTCGAACCGATCCCGGGCGCCAGCCGGGCGTTGCAGATCTTGCAGGAGCACGACGGGCCATTGTACTACGCGCCGCGGTATGAGACGGACAAGTTTGGCCCGGGGTGGTCGTGGGCGGATTATCAGTACGCCTACCAGGTGGAAAGGTCAGAAATGCCGTTGTACGGCAATCGGATAGACCTGCGGATCGGGGCACCGGACAGTGACCTGGAGGTGAACCCGCCTTACTTCAGCCAATACATCACGGTCAATCCTGGTGCACCCTATTCCATCGAGCGCCTGCCCTTTGCCAATGCGTTTGAGATCAATCCCGACCGCATCCGGCGTTTTCCCTGGGAGCGTGCGGTGCCGTTTTCAGTCGATGACTATCTCCTCATGGAGTTACTGCGTGATACTTTAGGGCGCCAGGTCGATCTCGCCTACGGGTTTGACCACCCGGACGAGCCTGAGTCGATCACTGGCGTACCTCTGGACACGCTCTACCGTCGACTGATGCAGCAAAGTGACAACTTCATTGCCGAGCAACTGCTCCTGCAGTCTGCCTTGACCGCCCGGGATACGTTTTCGGCCGAAGCCATGATCGCCTGGATGCAGGATAGTGTCTTCAGGCAACTTCCCGACAGCTTGCAATGGTTCGACGGGTCCGGGTTGTCCCGGTACAATCTGTTTACCCCGAGGAGTGTGGTGCGCGTGCTGGAGCAGTTGCTCGACGAGCGGGGCATGCCATTCGTTCAGGAGATCTTTCCTGCAGGTGGTGTATCGGGGACGATCGCAAGCTGGTACGGCGGTGCCGACGGTCCTTTTGTGTGGGCCAAGACCGGCACCCTGCGCAACAAGCATTGCCTCAGCGGTTTTGTCAGGACCCGCTCGGGCCGGACCCTGATCTTCAGCTTCATGCATCAAAACTATATCGGGAGTTCATCCCGCGCCAAAGAGGAGATGGAAGTGATTCTCAACTATATCCACGACCGGTTCTGATGACCAGAGAAACACTCCTGACCATTGCCCATGAACATGGCACCCCGTTGTATGCCTATGACGCTTCACAGATCCGCACCAATCTGGATCAGCTGCGTGCCGTATTCGGTCCTGATGTCGAGGTCCATTTTGCCTGTAAAGCATTAAGTAATCGGCATATCCTCATGCTCTTGCGCGATTGGGGCTGCGGGATCGATGCGGTCTCGCAGGGTGAGTTGCAACTCGCGTTGTCGTGTGGCTATCCCACAGGAAAGATCAATTTCACCCCCAGCGGTGCCCCATTGGAAGAGTACCTGTGGGCCCTTAATCAGGGCATTGACGTGCACGTGGACAACCTTGAGATCCTTGACCTGATCGGACAGGAACAACCCGGTGCCGGGCTCTCGTTGCGGTTTAATCCGGGCGTGCGGGGAGGCGGGCATGTCAAGCTGCAGGTGGGTGCCAGTGACTCCAAGTTCGGGATCTACCCTGAAGAACTGGAGCGGCTCGACGCCATCCTCGCGCGCCACCGGATCAGGGTCAATGGCGTCCATGTGCATGTTGGGTCGGATGTCGGAACCACCAAGGAGTTTCTGGCCGCCTGGCAGCACTCGTTCGACATGGCCGAGCGCTTTGGCGAGTCGGTCAAGGTGATCGATCTCGGAGGTGGTTACAAGGCCCCCTTGCAGGGACAACCGCAGCCGCTCGATCTGAAGGCCCTCAGCCAGGGCGTCCGGGCAATGAAGGATGACTATGAGCGACGCACCGGTCACCAGATCACCCTGATGCTTGAACCCGGCAAGTTCCTGGTTGGCAATGCCGGCTACTTCCTGGTGACCGTAACCAGCACAAAGCAGCTGGCAAACCGGACGTTTGTGTATGTCAATTCCGGCTTTAACCACTTTCTGCGCCCGATGTACTACGGTGCCACGCACCAGGTCTCGAATTTATCCCGTCCGGAGGCACCCGTCGGCATGCATACCGTCGTCGGTTATTTGTGTGAGACAGACACGTTTGCCGGTGACGTGCAGATCGCCGCACCGCGGCGTGGCGACATTCTCTGTTTCGAAAATGCCGGGGCTTATGCCATGACCATGGCATCCAATTACAACCTGCGCCCGCGTCCGGCCGAGGTGCTCTGGGACCGTAGCTCGGCAAGGGTTATCCGCCCGGCCGAAACTATCGATGGCCGCGGTGGTGTTATTTGGTATGAATCTTGATCCTGTACCAGGAGTGTCCGAACACCCGAAAGAACGTCCGGCCCAGGAATCAGGGAGTTCCTGATTTCACCCGCATTGGCTATCTTGACCGGGTACGACACCATGGTAAGGCAAGAGGGATCACTTTCAATCAACTGCCCCTTACGTGGATAAACCGGTATTGTTTCTGGCTTTTGCGAATGACGCGGACGCACACCTGGCGCTGCTCGACCAGGAGCGCAAGCGTATTTGCGAGTGGCTGATCCCCCTCGAGAGCAAGCAGCACTTCCAACTTTACCGGGAGCCAAAAACGACCATCGAGGAGATCAAGCGGTACCTGATCGAGTTCAAAAACCGCGTAGCGATCTTCCATTACGGCGGACACGCGACCAGCACGAAACTTATGCTGGAGGGGCAGGCCGCAAATGCTGCAGGCGTCGCCGAATTGCTGAAAGAGCAGGCCAACCTGAAGTTGGTCTTTCTCAACGGCTGTTCGACAAAGGCACAGGTGGAGTACCTGCTGCAACTTGGCACCCCTGCGGTGATCGCCACCTCGGTGCCGATTGAGGATACCAAGGCGATGGAGTTCTCGATCACCTTTTACGAGGCGCTGACCAAGCAACATACGATCAGAGAGGCATTCAATGTAGCCAGTGCCACGATCAAGAGCATTGACGGGCGTGAGACCTCGGTAGTGAGTGCCGGCAGCGACGGATCTGGCGGGGTCCTGATCCCATGGGGTGAGAGCCCGAGTGACGAGATCCCGTGGGGCCTCTACCTGCGGGAAGGTTCTGAAGAGGTGCAGCACTGGAAGCTGCCGGAGAAAAGTCACGACCAGATCGTCGTGCGCGGCCCCAGCGAACGATACAACGTCAATGTGGTGCCGGTCAACGAAACGCTCACCCAGGCGCTGTTTGATTCTCTCGCCGAGTATAGCGATGAATTGGAGTTCCTTGCCTTTCAGGCCTCCAAAGGCAAGACGATCGACGTGCGCAAGGTGCGGCGGGCCATCATGGACAGCGTGCCTTCGCCGATCGGCGAACACATCCGCAAACTGTTTGCCGCCGATCCTGAGAATATCCATGTCAAGCTTGATACTGTAGGGCCTGAGCGGCTCAAGCAGCTGATCGTCACGTACAATGCCATCGTCGAATTGCTCACCTTTTCGATGGTCGCACAGCTCTGGGATGCGGTGCATGAGAAGGGGATCGAGATCGGCGACAATTGCAAAGAATCCATCCGGTCGATGCTCACGGTCTCAGGCGATGAGCGGGCGGTCTTCAATTTTTTCAAGGTGATCGGCCCGATCCTCGAAGAACTTGACCGGCATGAGGTACCATACTTCATCGAGGAGTTGCAAGGTCTGTCAAAGCTCTTTGCCGACGAAGCTGACCTGCAGCAGGCGTACCAATTCATGGAGGAGATCAAAGGTATCCTGCATTCGGGCGACAAAATCAGTGGTGATGAGATGGAAAGTCTTTGCCTCCAGGCCGAGGAAAAACTGAGTACGCTCTTCAAACACTTCGGCTTCGCGGCCAAGTACAAGCTCACGACCATCAAGGCCATCGACCTGATCAAGTCCCGTCACCGGGCGCCAACGTACCGCCACTACAAGGTGAGTCTGGACACGGTCACCGCGGGGTATCTGGATGCCGAGGCCGTCTACACGCATTTCACGGATGCCAAGTCTGTGTTGTTGCTCAAGGAACTCGACAATGTAGAGAGCTACCTGAGCCTGTCTCCTTTCATTATCGACGAAAACGCGCTGAAAGGGGAGAAGAAGTCAAAGATCTTCGCGTTTTCGCACTACGACAAAGCGCGCGATGTCGTGGTGTACCATTTCATGAACAACCAGAGCGAAACCCTGGAGATCACCGGAGATCATTTTGAGAATCTGAAGGAGCAGTTTGACGACTTCAGTACCTTGTTGTTTGGAACCCAACTCAAACTCTTATGAGCGCCGGCCAGAGCCCGTTCAAATTCCTCGATGCATACACCGT
Source organism: Saprospiraceae bacterium (assembly GCA_033720735.1). Classification (GTDB taxonomy): domain Bacteria; phylum Bacteroidota; class Bacteroidia; order Chitinophagales; family Saprospiraceae; genus B8-G4. The sequence goes on along the minus strand of JAWWBX010000051.1, from coordinate 15,572 downwards.
TGAGGATCGCCAGATCTTCTTCGGGCGTGATGATGAGATCGAAGAACTGTACAAGCTGCTCTACGAAACCAACCTGATCCTCGTCTATGGGCCTTCGGGCGCCGGTAAAACGAGCCTGATCCAGTGTGGTCTTGCGAGCAAATTTGAGAAGACGGACTGGTTTCATATTACGGTCCGACGAAGGGAAGACATCAACGAGTCGCTGAGAAGGGAGATCAGAAAGCGCATGCGCACTGCGATCGACGAGGAAGAACAAGACCTGGTCCAGTTGATGGAGTCGCTGTTCCTCGATTTCTTCGTTCCGATCACGCTCATCTTTGATCAGTTTGAGGAATTGTATATCCTCGGGTCGGAGGAAGAACGTGCCCGTTTTGTGGCGGACGTGGCCAGGCTCGTCAGCTCGGAAGTCAATTGCAATCTGATCTTCGTGATGCGTGAAGAATATATTGCCCAGTTGTATGATTTCGAACGCGAGGTGCCAACCTTGTTCCAGAAGCGGATCCGGATCGAGCCGATGAGCGTGACCAATGTGCGCAAGGTGATCCAGGGGTCAGCTGAAGCGTTTAACATCACTCTGCAACCGGAAGAGGAAACGATCACCCGGCTGATCGATCAGATCAGCGATCGCAAAGCGGGCGTACAGCTCTCGTACCTGCAGATCTATCTCGACAAATTGTACCGTGAAGCCAGTTGATCATGGCTACCGCGACGGACCATACCACGCCCAAGACATTTACGATCCCGCTGATTGAACGGGTGGGGTCGATCGGGCAGGTGCTGTCCGAGTTTCTTGATGTGGAACGGTCGGCCATCCAGGATGAGCTGAACCAGGAGTTTTCCAATGTGCCTGGCAACGCAGTTGATATGCTGCTCAACGCATTTGTCACGGCCGACGGCACCAAGAAGCCACTGAAGCTCGAAGAGATCCAGTTGCATCAGCTGACGCGTGAGCAACTGCTGTTCTGTCTGGGCAGGCTGGAGCGCGGCCGCATTCTCCGGCTGGATGATGATACCTACGAGCTGGCACATGACACGCTTGCCGGTCACATCCACGGTCAGCGCAGCGCGGAAGAGATCGGACTGCTCGAGGCTTCATCACTGGTCAAGAACCGGTGGAAGGACTACGAGAAGACTCAAACCTTGATGAACGCCAAGGAGGTGGATCTCGTCTCCATTTACATTGGTGGTCTTGAGGAGCGTCAGATCATTTCGGCTGAAGAACTGGCGTTTGTGCGGCGCAGTATGGCCGACGTGAGACGCAAGCGGGTAGCACGACGTATCACGGTAGCTGCCATCATGTTCATCCTCGGCCTCACCACCGTGTGGGCGTTGATCCAGCAGAGTCGTGCGCGACAGGCAACGGTCATCGCCCAGGAAGCGACCCTCGATGCGCAAAACAGGTTGACAGCCCTTGAACGGCAAACCTTTCTCACGGATTCGACGAGCTATGAGGGGCTGCTCGCCAGCGCAGAGGATCTGATGGACAATGACCCCCCGGATTATGCGGGAGCCACCCAGCTGTTGGTGGAGGCCGAGGCCATCGCCAAACAAAGTGCCAGAGATATCGACAACGGGGGGCTGCGCGCACGCCTCAAACGGGACACGGCAGAAAACCGGATCCCGCTGCGGGACGAGTTTGACCAGCTCATGGAGCGTGCCTTGCGTTTGGAGAATGAAGGCTACCATCGCTACATGGCCGCACTGGCCGTTTACCGCCAGGCGCTTGCACTGGATTATAACAATCGCAGCGCCAAACTGAGCATTGACCTGCTTACTGACAAATTGCCCATTGCGTTTGAAAGCCTGCGCAAGGATGGAGATATTTATTTCGATGCCGCCCAAACGGTAAACGAACGTCAGGCGTATGTGAATGCGCACGAGCGTTACCGGCAGGCCGCGGCCATCCCGGCTTCCGGTGTGGATCGGGATCATGTACTCAACCGGATCAGGAAATGCGAAGAGATCCTCAACTAACAATACCATACCCGGGTGCATGGCTTGTGAGCTTGCTCGTGGTGATGATGCTGGCCTCTTGCGGTGAAGAGTTCAACCGTTTCCCCACGTTGCGACTTGACGACCCGGTCGTGATGGCCGATCGTGCTGTCCTGACCGCGCGGTTCGACCTGAACGATATCAAACAGGATCGCATCAAGACGGCCGGATTCAACTGGGGGACTTCGGCGCAGTTGGTCGAACGGACGATGGCCGGCACGCTTGAGTTTACCCAGGCTTCCGGTAGCTTTTCGGTCGTCCTGGATAGCCTGAATTTGCTCAACACCTACTACTATCAGGCATTCATCTCCATCGAGGGGGAAGGCGTGATCCACAGCCCTGTGGATACAGTCAGAACCGGTGAAGTCCGCATTGAGACCAACTACGGGTCAACCAGACGCAGGACTGATACGCTGGACCTGGAGGAGATCCAGCTGTTTGGGTTTATCAGCGGTTTGCGCGACGACGCCATTGTCGATTCATACGGACACGTCTGGTTGACCTTTGACGATCAGCAAGCAGTGGCGCCAACTTTCAGCGTGGAGGAAGCACTTGCTGCCTGCAATAGTTGCTTTACATCGACAATTCCTTCTTCCGTCAAAACAACATTCACCGATACGGTCAGACTGGACTACTCCAGGTATCACTACATCCAGGCATATGTAAGTTATCAGGGGCAATACATCACCAGTCCACCCGTCGAATTGTTTATCGGGAACTTCTGGCGACGGCAATCTTTACGATTGCCTGTGCCGTTGACAAATGCGGTGAGCTTCGTCATTGATGACAAAGCCTATTTGCTGACCGGTACCCGCTTGCGCGAATTCTTCGGACCAGTCGGACAGCAACTCTACTACCGAGGGATGATCGTATGCGATCTGAATGACGACTCGATCAGATGCGAGACACTCTTTGATACCATTCCTCTGCTTCCGCGCATTGACGCAACTGCATTTACTCTGGATGGCTACGGGTATGTCGGATCGGGAAGGTTCGATTCTCTGGAGGTCTACAATGACTTCTGGCGGTTTGATCCGCAAACGCAAAGCTGGGAGGAGCTCGAACCCCTGGAACTCAGTGTCTTTGATGCTGTGAGCTTTGTGGTTGACGGCAAGGCGTATATCGGCACCGGAAACAAGGGTACGAACAACCTGAATGGATTTGATCCTACGGGAGCGATCTGTATTTATACGAACCCTGGCTGGGTCCTTGGAGGCATTCCGTTTAGCCGGGCCGTCAGTAATGCCGTCAGTTGGTCGATGGACAACGAGGTATTTGTCGGGATGGGCCATGTCAGTAACGGGGCTGCCCCACTCACGAGAGAGGTTTATCGTTTTGACGAAACGCTGGACTTTCAACCTTTGCCAATGTTTGATGGCCCGGCGCGGCAGAGTGCAGTGGCATTCTCCATCGGCAACCAGGCTTACATGGGTACGGGCTCGGCAGAGAAAGACGGTTACTTGCCGACCTATAATGATTTTTGGGTCTTCGATCGGGGTAGTCCGGAGTTGGGTTGGTTTCAAATTGACAACATGGGGTCGAATCTGGTGTCCAATGCAACCGCGTTTTCGCTCGGCGGCAAAGGATATGTCGTGGGTGGATTGATCCGCGGAAGCACGGATCAACCGGCAGCATCGAGCATCATCTGGGAATATACACCTGCCAATCAATAAACATTGAAGCGCTTGTCCTACATATTGTCCATTTGCATCACCATCACCATGGCCGGAGCGTTGCCGGGGCAGATCAACTTCCAGAAACACCTGGTGGCTGACCTGGACGCCCGCGTGATGATGGACGGCCATGCCCTGTCGGCTACGTCAGACGCGACACCGGAGGATGCCCAGGTGTATTTGTTGTCGGTTGCCACCGATCCATTCGACAACATGGTGATCCGCCTCAGGCTGCCGGAATTGGTAGGACAAGAGCGCTACGAGCTGGCATTTTTTGCCGGCATTGCTGGCAAGCGTTACCGGATCCAGCCGGAGTGGATGAGCCAACATCGGATCACCAGGCAGACACAGCAGCAGGTGCAGGAGATCACCTGGTACAATGCGTTTGACCATATCCCTTTCCAGGTTGGTGCGTTTACCCTCAGCATGATTGCGGACTTCTATGGCGAGGACTATCCTTGCCCTAACGAGGCACCCGTATTCACGTGGGCAGAACAACGGAGACATCTGATTGCAGGTGGGGCTGGCGTAGCGTTGATTGGCGTGGCGCAGTTGGGGATCATGCAGAAGGCCAACGACAACTACGACCGATACCGGCGGGCCATTCTGTCGGACGGTCCGGGAACTCCCCCTCCCGGTGGTTTGGCAAATCCTGAACGTTTGCTCGAAGATGCACGCGATCAGGAGAAAACAGCAAACTTCATGACGCTCGTCGGTGGCGCAGTTGTTGTGGGCAGCGCGGTGACCTATGTGATCCGCACGCTGCGCATCAAAAGAGACCACCAGGACTGGATCAAGTATTGCGATGACAACCAGGGAGTGATTTCGCTCGCCCCGAGATATGAGATGTCGGCAGCCGGAGCATCCGCGGGCCTTGCCCTCACAATTCGATTTTAATGCCGTGAAATGCGTTATCTACTGACAATACTGGTGATCTGCGGCATGTGCGGCACCTCGGTCCTCGGGCAGAACTCCAAGAACCTGTATCAGTACTATTTCGACCTGGCCGAGATCTTCTATGAACTGGGAGACTACGTCCAGGCCAACAAGCTGTACAAGGCGGCCGAGATCAGTACTCGTGATCTGAGCTTGCAGCGGGAGGCACTGATCAAGGTGATCCTTTCGGACTCGGCATACGTCGCGCAACTCCGCGCTGAAGAGCTGAAAGCACGTGTGGCACGTGACAGTGCCCGGGCGGCGGCGGAGAATGCAAGACGCGCCCGACAGATTGCTGAACAACAGAAGAGGTATTCCGACGCCTTGTACCTGGCTTTCATTACCGACAAGGAAGTGGAGCGACGTGTACTTCAGAGTACTGCGGAGCACCAGGATTCGCTGCTGATGCAACTCGCCATGTACGGAACGCAGTTGACCGGCAATCAATATGTCAGGTCGATCCAGAGTGTGTTTGGCAGAGCGGCCTATAATGCCAACCGCTTATTGCTCGATGAGCACGAAGCCGGCATTGCACAGATCATCAATGACGAGACGGGGGGATTCTATACGCACGGACGCGACGGCGTGATCACGTATCACGAGCGGGCACAAGACAAGGCCAGGCAGGCGGTTGCAGACGATATGGTACAGCACTTCGAGGTGTTTGATCACGGGTTGACGTTGACAGTGTATCGCGATGACCCGGCAATTGTAATCCGAAACGACTCATTGTCCGGATCGTTTACGCGGTATACCTTCGATCACCGGATCAACGACGTTGTCTATCATCCGGTCAAAGGGTTGTTATGTGTAGCATTGCAGGGAGCACCCATGCAATTCATCAAAACCGGCACAAGCCTGCCGCGGGTGGTCGATCATGGCGGGGACTGGGTGCGCGGCCTCGTGATGTCTCCGGACTCCAGGTATATCGCTGCCCGTGGCGCGCGGGGCACGTTGAGCGTCTGGAATCTGGATGGAGAACCGGTGATCCCTGCATTTCAGGCCCATGAGCAATATGTCTATGACGTGGTATTCTCGCCAGATGGAAGGCAGTTTGTCACTTGTTCGGCCGATCAGACGGCACGTGTCTGGAATCTTGACGGGACAGTCGCGCACACGTTGCGTCATCACCAGAATCCCGTGTTCAAGGTGCAGTTCTCTTCGGATGGCACGAAGCTGCTGACCTATTCGATCGGCAAGGATGCCGCCATTTGGGACCGCAATGGCACCCTGCTGGCTACACTACAAAAGGGAGCACCCTTCGATGCCAACCAGATCGATGATGTGTTCTTTCATCCCGACAATGCTTCGGTGTTGAGTATTTCCGGTGACCGTGTTCAAAGGATTACCTACGAGGGTTTCAGTTTTGTGGCCCAGAACTTTGTGCACGGTAGCGAGATCCTGGACATCGACGTGTCGCGTGATGGCAAGTACCTGCTGACTTACGGAGATGATCAGATCGTCAGGCTCTGGGATATTGATCCCGCTTCTTACCAGGAGCTCGAACTGGATGGTCACCTGCTCATGGAAACATCCGATATTTCAAACCTTGACCTCGGCTACGTCACGACTGCAACGTTTAGCCCGGACGTTTGCTGTATGTATATCGGAATGTCATCCGGTATTGTACAGGTTGTCCCACTTCCGCATCGTGTACGTCTCATGCTTGAGCAGTCGCCGGTCGTATTTTACGTTGACCCAGACGAGAAGTTCGTCGAAGAAAATAACCTGGAGGAGATCCTGTCGCAGTTCCCGGTGATCTGGCGCGACAGTGGCAGCGAGATCGATCTGATCGACATTCGGAATTGAACAGTTGAATTAGCACCAAGGCGTATGGATCGCTGGACAGTCACAATCACGACATGCCTTTTGGCCATCGGGAGTTTTGCACAGGAGCAGACATCGGTCCCGCCACCACAGACTGTGCCGATGCTTGCCGAGATTGCACAATTGCCGTCTCCTGAACGGATTGAACATGACATCAGCATGCTTGTGTCCTTTGGCACCAGGAGTACGTTGTCCGATACTGTATTACCGACGCGTGGGATCGGGGCTGCCCGCAGGTGGATCAAGGCGGAGTTTGACCGGATCTCGGCAGATTGCGGAGGATGTCTCGAGGTTTTCTACCAGCGCACCCTGGCACCTGCTGAAGGCAACCGGCGCATCCCTGAGGATACCTGGATTGTCAATGTGATTGCGATCCAGCGTGGCACGCGCTTCCCCGACCAGTACGTGATCATGTCCGGAGATATCGACTCACGCGTTTCCGATCCGCTCGATGGTACGAGTGATTCGCCCGGTGCCAATGACAATGCCTCCGGGATGGCCGGCACCATCGAAGCGGCCCGGGTCCTCTCTCAGTACGAGTTTCCCACCTCGATTGTCTACGCCGGACTGTCTGGCGAAGAGCAGGGGCTGTTCGGCGGCAAGTACATGGCCGAAATGGCCGTCGAGGAGGGGTGGCATATCATCGGGGTCCTCAACAATGATATGATCGGCAACATCCACGGCATTGATGGGGTGATTGACAATACGACGTTTCGCGTATTCTCCGAGCCTACTCCGGCCAACAGCGACGAACGTCAACGGATCTGGCACCGGTTTTATGGCGGTGAGGTAGATGGCCCGTCACGTCAGCTGGCGCGTTACATCACAGATCTCACAGGTCGCTACATGACGAATCTGCGCGCCATCATGATCTATCGCCTTGATCGCTTTGGTCGCGGGGGCCATCACCGGCCGTTTAACGATGCCGGATTTCCGGGTGTGCGCATCATGGAAACCCACGAGCACTATGACCGCCAGCACCAGGACTTGCGCGTTGAGGATGGTGTCGAGTACGGTGATGTGATCGAATGGGTGGATTTCGACTACGCCGCGCGGCTGACTGCCGTCAACGCGATTGCGTTGGCCAGTATCGCCATGGCGCCACCGGCACCGCAGAATGTGATGATCGGCGGAGCGGTTCGCCCTTCCACGCGGCTCATGTGGGATCCGGTCGACGATCCAAACCTGGCGGGATACAAGGTCTATTGGCGGGATACAACGTCTCCGCAGTGGCAGCATAGCCGGTGGGTGGGTATGGCGACAGATTATACCCTTGAAAATGTGATCATCGACAACTTCTTGTTTGGCGTAGCATCTGTTGCGAAGAATGGTGCTGAAAGTATTGTCCAGTTTCCTACGACCCTCATACCGCGACGGAGGAATTGAGTGTGCAAACGTCCGAGACAAGCGTTATTAAACGTCTACAAACGCTTACTTACGTAAGTAAACGTTTAATCAACGACTAGCCCGGCTGTCCGCGCACATCTTGCGGGCAAAAATGCAATGTCATTTCCGAAAGAAGATATTTTCGAGCTGTCTGAACGAGAATTAGGCGGCGCATGTCGGATTCTGGGTTATCCGGCGCGTATCCGAATCCTCAACGAATTACGGAAAAATGGGGCGATGAGGGCAAAGGACGTTTGCCAAAGCGTCCCGCTACATCCAACGACCGTTTCAGAGCACCTGCGTAAGTTGCGTTTGGCTGGATTGATCGATGTGCGCGTGGAGGGGCTCAGCAACTGGTATACATTCAACGAGCAAGCATGCCGTACGAGTTGGGAGATCATTAAGAGGTTCTTTACAGCAATGGGCGTACCAGGCGTAGATGAGCCATCTGATGAAATGTAATTTCACAATGGTAGTAGGCATTTGCAAAGGGTAGTTGGGACTCTAACATGAAATGTAATTTCACAATGGTAGATCGCAAGCTGCCTTGGAGACATATGTATCCACTCAGAGCACCTGGCTCACAATACAATCCCGCCGTTTTAGTCCCAACCAGATCGCCTTGCATCGCCGCGTCGCTGATGGCGCACTAATCTTATATTGGAGCAAATTCCAGACTCATGAAGATAAAGACGCTTCTGATCGCTCTCCTGACCTTCAGCTTTGCTGTTGACGCCCAGCCTGATCCTTACCAGCGCTTCCAGTTCGAACCCGACTTGCCTTATCAGTCCGGCATCCCGTCACCGGAATCATTTCTCGGCTACCGGCTGGGAGAGCAGTTTACCCTGTATGCCGACGCGCTGGCCTACTTCAGAGCGTTGGCGGAAGCCTCCGACAAATTGATCATCCGCAAGTATGGCGAATCGTACGAGGGGAGAGAGCTGATTTCCGTGGTCATCACTTCCGAAGCAAATCATGCCAGAATGGAAGAGCTGCGCCTGAACAACCTGAAGTTTGCCAATCCGGCGGTCCACTCGCCCAACGAACTGAAACAATTGACGACCGAACAGCCGCTCTTCCTCTCCTACAGTTACAATATTCACGGCAACGAGGCAAGCAGTATGGAGACCGCCATGCAGGTCTCGTATCGCCTGGTCGCGGCGACCGACAGCGCGACGCGCGACATTCTGCAACATGCAGTCATCATCTTTTACGTCTGTATCAATCCGGATGGGCGTGATCGCTATGCCTATTGGTACAACAGTGTGCAACGCAGTCAACTGGCAAGTGAGCCCGGCGATCTTGAACACTATGCCCCCTGGCCCAATGGCCGTACCAACCACTACTGGTTTGACCTCAACCGCGACTGGGTGTGGGGTGTGCATCCGGAATCGCGGGGGCATACCCGGGAGTACCAGCACTGGATGCCGCAGGTGCATGTGGACTATCACGAGCAGGGGTATAATGCCAACTACTTTACAGTGCCCGGGACTACGCCGACCAACCTCTTTCTGCAGGATGCGTACATGGCGTGGGCGGACACGTTTGGACGCGCCAACATTGCTGCGTTCGATGAACACGACATTGGATATTTCACGCGTGAGCGCTTTGATTTCTTCTACCCAAGCTACGGCTCAAGCTATCCCTCAATGATGGGGGCCATCGGCATGCTCACCGAGCAGGGGGGAATTGGTGGTGGTACCGCCATCGAGACTGAAGACGGTCACGTCCTGACCTTGCGCCAGCGGGTTTTTGATCACTATCTCACTTCGGTGGCCACGATCCGCAAGGCTGTGCAGCACCGGTCGGCCTTGCAGGAGTTTCAGATCAAAACGATGGACCCTGCCAACTCGAAATCACCGACCAGGGCCTACGTGTTGCCGGCAGAGAACAACATGTATCTGCCGGATGTCATTGAGATCCTGCTACGCAATGGCGTGGAAGTACACCGGGCGACCGCCCGGATTGAGCTGGCTAACGCGCTGGATTTCAGACGCGGCAAGTCGGCAAAGCTTGTGGTGAAAACCGGTGATTTCGTGATCAGCACCGGGCAGTCGCGCAATCTGCTCATCAACTCCATCCTGCAGCCCACGCTGGAGATCGAGGATTCGGTGATGTACGATATGTCCACGTGGTCAGCTGCCCTGGCGTACAACCTGCAGGCCTACAGCACAACACAGCCGGTTGAGGGCAACCTCGAGCGCGTGGCAGCAGCGCCGGTACCAGCTGGTGGCTTGACAGGAACGGGAGACTACGCATATGTGATCGAGTGGCGCCAGCGACATGCACCACGTGCGTTGTCCGCCCTGTGGAAGAAGAAGTACCGCGTACGGTCGGCCCGCAAACCGTTTTACGACGGCGAAACCAGATTCTCCGAAGGATCACTGATCGTGCTGACCGGGCGCAACCTCGACAAGAAAGACCGGATCGAGCAAGACATGCGCACCATCGCAGACGCATCACAGGTCGTCATCAAACGTCAGGCTACGGGACGCATGACAGACGGGATCGACCTGACGTCACCTGACGCCCGTCCGGTCGACCAGCCCAAGGTGGCATTGCTGGTAGAGTCCCCGTTCAGCACCTACACGTGTGGGCAGATCTACTTTCTCTTCGATCAGGAATCGCACTTGCCGGTAGAACGCGTGAGGGCCTCAGCATTGCGACAGACGGCGATCCCCAAGTTCGGCTTGCGGTATGGCGGGGTCGACTTGTTCGACTACGATGTCCTCATCCTGCCGGGTGGCGGAAACGGACTCAGCCGCTTGTTCGGTGAGAAAGAGGTCGCCGAACTCAAACGCTGGGTCCAGGAAGGCGGCGTGCTGGTGGCAACGGAATCTGCCGCTCCCTTTATGACCAAGGACAAATCAGGGATCACCGACGTGAAGCTGCATGAAGTGCCCAAAGACTCGTCGCAGGCGGTCAGATACCTCCGCTATGGGGATCGTACAGATTACTTCGGCAAGCAGAATATTCCGGGTGCGGCGCTCAACGCAGTCGTGGATGTCACGCATCCGTTGGCATTCGGGCTGGATCCGCTGATCTACTCGCTCAAATTCGGGACCGACGCGTTTGTCCCGGCGCCAGACCTGCATACGGTCGGACATTATGCCAGGGAGAGTGATGGTCTGCTGGCAGGAGGTTACGCCTCAGCCGGCAATCTCAAACAACTGGCCGGACAGGTGTTTGCAGGCGTACGCAATGTCGGACAGGGCAAGGTGGTGCTTTTGCTTGACAATACGCAGTACCGGATGTTCTGGCGCGGGCCCAGTCGCATGATGCAAAATGCCGTAATGCTCCTGCCGGGGATGTAGGAACTACTTGATCGTCAGGACGCCCTCCTCGTAACTCACAAAGTGCGAACCATCTTTGAGCTGCAGGTCGCCGGATGGTTCTACTGTGAAGATGCCGTGATTGTCGATCGCGCCCTCGTTGCGCACAATGTGATGGCTCACAAAGGCTCCGTGATTGGTAAAGGTGCCTTCGTGCAGAATGGGCCCCTCATTGGTCATGAAACCGAAGTTGTTTACCGCACTGCCGGGAAAGGTGGTGACTGCTCCCTGATTCGTGAACAAGCCCAGACTTTCACAGACCAATGCGCCCGCATGGAGGATCTCACCGAATACAAAGTTGTTGAAAATGCCATCGACGGTACAATGGCCACTGGGTGCAACATCCAGAATGGCATGATTGAGCAAAGAGCCTCCACCGGTCACAGTGAGCAGACCCTGAATCGTGACGACACTGTTGTTGTGCAGATCACCATGATTGTCAAACTGGCCGGTAATCGTCAGATCTCCGTCATTCTGGAATGTGGTGTAATTGCTGAACCCCGTTCCTTCAATCAACACAATGCCGCCATTGTCAAACTGTGCGGTATTGGTCCAACTGGCTCCGGTCGCGTGGATCAACTGGGCGAATCCGCTGTTCTGAAAGCCACCGGACTGATTGAGCACGGTACCGTGATTGAGTAAAAGACCGTCATTGTTGATCAGGTATGCCGCATTCGTCACCGTCGCGGCAGGATGAACGGTGGTGATGCCACGATTGGTGAGTACAGTACCGGAAAGGAGTTGCAACTCCCCAAACACAATGCACTGATTCCAGTTTTCGATCGTGCCGCCACCAGAGAGGATCAACTTGTTTCCAGCTGCGATGGTGAGGCCCCCGTGGATGACAATGCTCTGACCGTCGATGGTACATTCGGCCTCGATGACCACAACGTCACCCTCAAGAATGACCGTCCCGGGATAATCTGGCAACCAGTTGTCATCATCGGTCCACAATGCATTTGCAGCACCGGTAAACGTAAACGTTGTTGCAGATACGGGAAGAACAGCGGTGACGGCCAGTACAGACAACGCCAGGAGAGTATGTGTGTATCTCATTGCAGTCCACAAGAGGTGAACTGCAATATATAACATTTAATTGTAATATGTAAGTGCCTGGATGTAAAACCTCATACGGTCTCAGGCGGACTCAACCCTTTTGTTTCGGGTGTACCAGATCCATTTCTTCGATCAAATGCCTGGCACCTGCAAATTTGTCGATGACAAACAGCACGTAGCGAATATCCACCATGATGTTGCGACAGATCGAACGATCGTAGTAGATGTCACTCATGGTGCCTTCCCAGACCCGGTCAAAATTGATCCCGACCAGATTGCCATGGGCATCGATGGCGGGGCTGCCAGAGTTGCCACCGGACGTGTGATTGGAACCAAGGATGCACACCGGCATCTTGCCCGTCGCTTTGTCGGCATACTTTCCAAAGTCCTTTCGGTTGTAAAGCTCAATGAGTTTGGGGTGTACATCAAACTCATAGTCACCCGGGACATACTTCTCGATGACGCCGTCCAAAAAACTCACATGTTCGTAGGTGATGGCGTCGCGTGGCTGATACCCTTCGATGTAACCGTACGTGACCCGCAAAGTGCTGTTGGCATCAGGCCAGAAGGTACGCTCCGGGAATGCTTCCATCAGGGCTGCCATGTATTCACGCTGCCAAGCTTCAATTTGATCCATGGTCTGGTCATAGACCGGGTTGATCGCCTCCTGCGCCCGGGCCTGCACATCCGTATACAGCTGGTAAGCCGGTGAGGCCGTCAGGGTTGCTTTGAACGCTTCGCCGTCCAGATCCAGTAACTTCTGCATCCCTTCAGCGGTGGTCAACATCGGTGTGAACAACAGACCCGGCATGTTGGCCGGTTGCCATCCGCGCTTGTTGAGCGCATCCTGCTGCAGCATTTGCGGAAGGAACTCCTGCTCAAGACTGGCGACCAGGTGCTCTAACAGCACCCCACAGATCTCGCGGTCAATGCCGGCATGGTAGTCTGCAAAGAACGCATTGAAATAGTCCTTTTGCCGGTCTGCAGCGAGCCGGAACGCCTCCGCACCATTGTTGTCATAGGTGCCGATCAGGCGATCCAATCGCGCGATGGTCCTGAAGAGGTCGATATTCCGGCCGAAGGTCTCACTGTACATGATACGCGCTTTCGCGTACGGCGCCACGCGTGCGTAGGCAGCATCGAAATTGGTGAGCAGCCGGCCATACCGGTCATTCAATGCCGGCGACTTGGCCAGCCGTGCCGTAAATGCACTTTCAAACTCCCTGATCTTTGCTACAGCATGGGTGCGCTCCAGGCCCTGTTTCTCGCCGATCCACTTTTTCCAGCCGTTGGCGATGCTGGCGAAGCGCGGTGCATAAGCCAGGCGGACCGATTCATCTGCACGCATATACCTGTCCATGACCTTCAGGGCCCGGTCGCGGACGCCAATACGCGCCGGGTCGACGACGTTGGCAATGTACTCCACGCCAGAAGCCGGCAGGTACTGGTCGGTACGGCCAGGAAATCCAAAGACCAGCGAGAAGTCACCGGCATCGACACCATCCAGCGAAATGGGCAGAGCGTGACGCGGTTTGAAAGGAACATTGTCAGGCGAATACTCGGCAGGCTTGTTGTCGGGGCCGGCGTAAATACGGAACAAGCTGAAGTCACCCGTGTGTCGGGGCCATTCCCAATTGTCGGTGTCGGCCCCGAATTTACCGATCGATTCGGGCGGTGTGCCCACCAGGCGCACATCATGGTAGGTTTCCGTGACAAAAAGAAAGTACTGGTTGCCCTTGAAAAATGGCCGGATCCTGACGTCCTGATAGCTTTCTCTGGTGGTGTTGTTGCTGACCTCCCGCATATTGCGGTCCACCAGCGACTGGCGCTCGCGCGGATCCATGTCGTGGGTGACGCCTGCGAGCACCTGCTTGGAAACATCCTCGATACGTACGATGAATTGCACAAACAAGCCCGGGTTCGGCAGTTCATCGGCTTGCGTCGCTGCCCAGTAGCCATCGCGGAGCAGATTGTTTTCGACTGTCGAATGGCGTTGGATCGATCCATAGCCGCAATGGTGGTTGGTCAGCACCAGGCCACTCTCACTGATTACTTCACCGGTGCAAAACCCCCCGAAATGGACAATAGCGTCCTTGAGACTGCCCTGATTGACGCTATAGATATCTTCTGCAGACATCTTCATACCCATCTCCTGCATCTCGCTCTCGTTGAGCATCTTGAGGAGTAGCGGGATCCACATGCCTTCGCCAGCGTGTACGAAGGTGATGGCGAAAATGATGATGAATGTTGTGAGGAAGCGTTTCATGCCTTGCAATTTGGTGCCCAAAGTACAAACGATCCGAGGAGTTTTTACAACACACCGGCTTGCGGGGTTTTCCCTATCATTGTTGCATTGGCGCAGTTTGAAGCATATACCTGGCAGCACGTTGCCCCTCTGCTAGTCTTTGCCGGGGTGGGGTGGTGGGCGATCCGGGCGGGCCGCAGGTCTGCGCCGGCACGCAGCACCCGTATCGGCTTGATCCTCGCGCTCGTGACCTGGCTGCCCATGTTGATCGGGTCAGTCCTCTACCTGGTCAATGGAGAGTATGACGTCAGGGAGCATCTGCCCCTCTATCTGTGTCGGATCGTGGCGTGGACGATGCCCCTGGCCATCTGGTACCGTTCGCGCTACTGGCTGGGTATTTTTTATTTCTGGGTGCTCGCTGGGACCCTGCAGGCCAACTTCACGCCTGATCTCAGTGAGGGGTTTCCCAACTTTTACTACTTCCGGTACTGGTTTCTGCATGCGGGCCTCGTCGTCACGGCGCTGTACGCAGTGTTGGTCTTTCGGATCAGGGTCACCTGGCGAGATCTCGTCCGCGCTTTGCTCTGGGCACAGCTGTACCTCATTGGTATCCACTTGATCAACCTCCTTCTGGACAGCAACTACAGCTATACTGTTGAGAAACCGCCAGGTCCGTCCATCCTTGATCTTTTTGGTCCCTGGCCCTGGTATATCCTGGGTGGCGAAGCGTTGATGGCAGTTTTGTTTGTGTTGCTTCTCGTGCCATTTCTTGTTGGTCGCAAGCGTTCAGGGCCGGCTGCTTCAGGATGATGGCTTGTCGAGCGGCAGCTCGAGTTGGGGATCGTCGATCTGAGCTTCGAACCCGGATACGCCGAGACCAAGTAAACGAATCGGTCTCAGCGGCCTCGTTAGCTGCGTGAGCAGCTGTTCGCTGATTTGCAGGATCTCGTCCCTTGAGTCCACGGACTTGTCAGCTGTCCGCTGGCGGGTGAGCGTTGTAAAATCATCAAAGCGCACTTTGAGCGTGACGGTGCGTCCGGAGAGGTGGTTGCGGCCGAGCCGTTCGCGGAGCATATCAGACAGGAGGGCCAGGGCAGACCTGATCTCCTCGTCCGTGAGCAGGTC
>JAWWBX010000050.1:0-20137 GCA_033720735.1 Saprospiraceae bacterium | reverse complement strand
TCATCCAGGAGATTGCGATAGCGGTATTCCAGGTAGAAGCCCGGCCCGCCACCGGTGCCGACTGGATCGAGAAACACCAGTTTGACCCGGCCCTCCACGCCCACATTATAGGTCTGTGCCGTGACCATCCACTGCTCATTCGCGCCATTATCGCCGATGCGGAAGCGCGCATTGCGCAGGAACAAACCGCCCTGGAAATGAAATCCAATGGGATAGAATAAGGTATAACGAAAGCCCAGGCGGGTGGAAAAGGTGTGCAGCGTCATGACTGTGTCCTGGCCATCCGTGAGCCGCGCTGAATACCGCTCATAGCCGCCCTCCAGGAAGGTGGTCTTGCCCACTTTGTGTCCCAGTGCAAATCCAATACCACGCGGCTGCTTTTTCGTCCCCGTCCAGTTTCGGAAGTCCTTGTGCCCCATGAGAAATGACCAATGCCCCGTGACATAAATGGAATACGGTCCTGCCGGTGTGATGTCGTCATATTTCTCCGGATCGTGGGTGCCCTGACCCGCTGCCAGTGCGGGTAAGATGAAAATCAATAGCATCAGGAACGGCTTCATGGTCTTCAACGGGTTTGACATGGGCAATCAGGTTGCACGGGGTTGCGCGTAAAATTGTCCCGGACAAAATCGCGCAGGCTTTCATAGAACAGGTAATCCAGTCCGCGGGATAGCGTTGTTTCACCGTTATTGAAATATTCACGCTTCCAGACCTTGGCGTTGATCTCCACGAAGATGGGCAGCAATTGCTCGAGACGGTTCCGCAAATACGGGTACTGGCTTGCAGTGGGCACAATGTCGATCGGATCGATCCCGCCGTTAAAATCCGAGCCCAGGCAAACGTGCTGCCATGGATCACCCAGCCCCAGCTTCGGTTCCTCCTCTCTGAACGCGTACATGCGGTCGAGCATGTAGATCAGGTTTTGCATGAACGGCTCGGCGCTGATGTAGTCATCCACCAGCAGGTTGAAGGCCGCGTCGCGATCACCCTGTAATTCCGGGAACTCCATCACCACCTCGCTGATGACCGTATCCAGCCGGCCGTGCCGGGCTGCCCGCATCGCTTCGAGGGCGCGCCGCATTTCGCGGGACCGGTAGCCGATGTGCTGGTAGCCACCCAGCCTGCGTTCGTCCAGCGAAAGACCCATGATGCCATCGAGCAGATAGATCAACTCGATTTCCTCGTCGTAGAGATTGATGCTAAACGGTGAGAAGGTGGTGATGTACCTGGAGTCGGCATACGTGTACTCGTCGATTGTAGGTGAATAGTGAATATCTGACAGCCCGGTGACCGCCCCGTGCGAAAAGATGGGCTTGATACCATGATCGGCTGCGTATTGATAAAACCAGCGCCGAGTCGGGTAGCCGGCGTGCTTGAGGTCGACATGGATGCGGTGTCCGTTGCAGGTGTCAAGGAGCCAGTTGATCATCGAGTCGCCGTAGACCGAGACCGGCTGCGGAGGTGCGTCAAAGACCACTTTCCAGTCCGCGTCAAACTTGGGGTCATTGTCGACCCTGATCCGGAAGAAGCGTCGGATCACGGGCTTGAAGATCCCGTCGGCCACGTCGTACGCGAGTGACTGATTGACCATCCCGTTATAGCTGAAGTGCCCGACCGTGACCATAAAAATGGGCGGCGACAGCTGTTTGAGTGAGCAGATATTGGTTTCCAGCTCGTTCAGGATATCGGCCTTGAGCATCTCCTCGTCAAACAGCTCCTGCTCCTCCCTCTGCATCTGGCGCACCGACATATCACCATAGCTGCGCGTGTACCCCATTTCATCGAGATGGTCGTAGACCTTGCGCTCGATCTGCTCGCGCTCCCGGCTGAACGGATCGGTAAACGGGTGGAACACCTTGCCTTGCAGCGCATGCCCACCCTCAATGGCATTGACCACAAACATGACCGAATCGTTGGTCCACAGTTCCTCGCCGCTTTGCAGGAACTGCCACTTGAAGCCCCGGTGGTGGTTGTTGGCCGCCTGGATATTGGCGAAATCGTTTTCGTAGATCAGGTTGTCGAAGTGGGTGAGCGACCAGTCCTGGGCCCCGGCTTTTTCGAGCCACGCTTTCGAGGCGCCGCTCACTGTGCGGTGCACCAGCCGCAGGGGCTTGTTGTAGATCGTCTTCCATTCGTATGGTGTCAGGGGGTTGAAGCCCAGCTGCACGTTGCCGGCTACGCTGTGCGGGAAGGTCGCCTGATCCCAGTTGGTCAGATTGGAGACCTCAGTGGTTTGCTTTGGCCTCACATGCTTGCCGTCGTATTTGCTGTTGAGGCCTTTTTGGTCGTTGATCCACAGCATGGTGTCAGGCATGTGGTGTACCTGTCCATTCCGCATCGAGTCGATCTGGTCGTGCAACAGTACGGCGTTGCGGTTGTACGGAATGTAGGTGATATGGTAGTGCATGTCCGCCACTTTCCACCCGCGCTCCTGGGCGCGTTGCTGAATGGGTGTCAATGTCTGCGCCTGGATGAGTAAAGAGATACAGAGGCAGGTGAAGGTGAGTGCGACGATCCGCGTGCTGCGCATCCCGCGACGCACTCCGGGTAATGTGGTTGTCCCATTCATGTGTCCGACGAGGCTTATCCTGATGTGATAAGGTACGGAAATTTCCGCTGTGAAGTTTCACATTCACCTGGCGGGGTTCGACCCCTTTCGGGGTAGTGAGAAGTTGTGCGTGATCTGCCGCACATGCGTGCGGCAACAACTGTTCGACCCCGTCGGGGTCGCAGGTGTTGATCTGCGGGCAGAAGAAGCCCGCCAGGGCTTCAACAGTTTGGCCGGTCAAGCATTGACCGGCTCACAAGGCTCCAATCCACAATCCCGAAGGGATTGAACAACACCCGCACAATTCAAGTGCCCGGTACCACAGGAATCCTCTACTTTCACGCGATATGAGACCATGGCGCTCTGTCAAACATCCGCACCTCTACGAGATCAATACGCGGGTCTTGCTCACCTCCCTGAGTGAGCCCGGCCGCCGCGCGACTCTTGATGATGTCCCTGACATATACTGGCAGTCCCTCGCCGACCGGGGCATGCACTGGGTGTGGTTGATGGGCGTCTGGACCCTGGTCGAGAAGCAGCATGATCCTGATCTGATCCCGGCCGGGATGATGGAAGAATTCCGGGCATTGCTACCTGACTTGTCTGATGCTGACATCGATGGCTCGCCTTACGCCATCGACGCATATGAAGTCGATCCTCGATTAGGTGGTGAGGAGGCCTTGCTCCGTGTACGCCAAACGTTGAACAGGCTCGGTATTGGCCTGATGCTAGACTTTGTTCCCAATCACTTTGGTGCCCACACCCGTTGGTTGAGCACGCATCCCGAGTACTTCCTGGCGGTGCCTGCGGCCGCAGCGCGGGACGGATCCAACACCTTCTTCAGTCCGAAGGGGATGGATAGCAGGTATTTCGCGCACGGGAAAGATCCGTACTTCGCGGCCTGGCAGGACACGCTCCAGGTCGACTACAGCAAGGCGGAAACGCGGGCGTTCATGTCGGGTCAATTGGAGCGACTGGCCACCCTCTGCGATGGGGTGCGCTGCGATATGGCGATGCTGGCAGTGCCGCGCGTTTTTTCGCAGACGTGGGAGGGACACCGGATCTGGAACAACACCCCGTTTTGGCCACGGGCGATCCGGCAGGCAAAACAGGTCAA
This sequence comes from Saprospiraceae bacterium, assembly GCA_033720735.1. Classification (GTDB taxonomy): domain Bacteria; phylum Bacteroidota; class Bacteroidia; order Chitinophagales; family Saprospiraceae; genus B8-G4. The sequence continues at coordinate 16,472 of JAWWBX010000050.1, read as the reverse complement.
TCCTGATTTTACGCTCCTCGCCGAGGTCTACTGGGATATGGAAAGCGAGATGCTGGCCATGGGATTCGACTACTGCTATGACAAGACCTTCTACGACCGGCTGACTGAGCCACAGGGACTCAAAGCCCATTTCAATGCCGAACCGACATACCTCACGCAGACAGCCCGCTTCCTGGAGAACCACGACGAGCAACGGGTGGCAGCACGCCTGTCATTCGACCAGCATGCGGCGGCGGCAGCGCTGGTCGGACTCGGGCCGGGCATGCGTTTCTGGCACATGGGACAGTGTGAAGGACTGAAAAGGAAAATCCCGGTCCAGCTCAATCGGGGACCGGTAGAGCATTGTGATTGCGACGTCTGCACCCGTGACCCGTTGCCGCATGGCTGCCGGCAGGTCAAACAGATGTACGATGCGCTGTTTGAGGTCTTCAATTCAGACGTTCTCATTGACGGAGAATGGTCGCACGTGGATCATCCGGATCTGTGGGTCTGGGAATGGCGGCTTGAGCAAGAGTGGCGGTTGGTTGCGATGAATTACAGCAACGCACCACGCAGCATGCCTGAAATGGTGGAGAGGGATGACCTGTCCTTGATCTACCCTGAGGCGCACATCACATCAAGTGTAAAAGAACTTGCTCCCTGGGAAGTACGGGTATGGGCCCGTGTGTCGTGAACGCATCGCGAACGCAACAGGCGCAGAGTGGTGTCTTGCACCCAAACTGCTTTCCATCCTCATGGACTCGGGCCGGACACCTTTAACCAGGGTGCCCTAGGTATCAGAAGTCAAATTCGATCCCCTGCGCCAACGGCACTTCGTCGCTGTAATTGATGGTGTTGGTCTGACGACGCATGTAGGCCTTCCAGGAGTCGGAACCGCTCTCGCGGCCGCCACCGGTCTCTTTCTCACCACCAAACGCGCCGCCGATCTCCGCACCACTGGTGCCGATGTTGACGTTGGCGATGCCGCAGTCCGATCCGGCGGCTGACAGGAACTTCTCGGCAGCCTTGAGATCACGGGTGATGATCGAGGAGGACAGTCCCTGCGGCACATCGTTTTGCATGGCGATCGCCTCCTCCAGCGTCTTGTACTTGATCAGGTATAGGATCGGGGCAAAGGTCTCATGCTGCACGATGCTGTAGTCATTCTTCACCTCGGCAATACACGGCTTCACATAGCAGCCGCTGCCGTAGCCGTGCCCTTTCAGGACACCACCTTCGACGAGGAACTTGCCACCCTCTTCCTTGACCTTTTCAATGCTGTCGAGGTACTTCTGTACAGCGTCCTTGTCGATCAGCGGCCCCACGTGATTCTTCGGATCGAGGGGGTTGCCAATCTTGAGCTGGCCATAGGCCGACTTGAGTTGCTGTCTGACCTTGTTGTAGACTTTTTCGTGTACGATCAGCCGGCGCGTCGAAGTGCAACGCTGGCCGCAGGTGCCTACTGCGCCGAATACAGCTGAAGTCATCACCAGGTCCATTTCGGCGTCCGGGGTGACGATAATGGCGTTGTTTCCACCCAGTTCCAGGAGCGATTTGCCCAGGCGTGCGGCCACGGCCGTTCCTACGATCTTGCCCATCCGGGTGGAGCCAGTGGCCGAGATGAGCGGGATCCTCGGGTCGTGCGTCATGTATTCGCCGACCACATAGTTGCCGTTGATCATGCAGACCACGCCTTCGGGCACCTTGTTGTGGGCGAGGACCTTTTCAAACAGTTTCATGCAGGCCACTCCGCACAACGGTGTTTTCTCGGAAGGCTTCCAGATCGTCACATCACCGCAGACCAGGGCGATCATGGCGTTCCATGACCAGACTGCGACCGGGAAGTTGAAAGCTGAAATGATGCCGACCGGTCCGAGCGGATGCCATTGCTCGTACATGCGGTGGCCGGGACGCTCGGAATGCATGGTCAGGCCGTAGAGTTGACGGGACAGTCCGACCGCAAAATCACAGATGTCGATCATTTCCTGGACCTCGCCCCAGCCTTCCTGCAGGCTCTTCCCCATTTCGTAGGAGACCAGTCGTCCCAGAGCATCCTTGTTCTTGCGCAGCGCCTCCCCGTACTGCCGCACGATCTCCCCGCGCTGCGGGGCCGGCATCAGCCGCCAGGTGGTGAACGCCTTTTGTGCCGACTTGACCAGACGGTTGTACTCTGCCTTGCTGGTGACACTCACACTGCCGATCAAGGCTCCGTCGACAGGTGAGTAGGACTCGATCCATTCTTTGGATGCCGAGCCTTTGAGGCCGGTGGTAGTGCCGCTATTTTTCTTTTTGATTCCGAGCGAGCGGAGGAAAGATGTATCGATCTTCATTTGGTGATGCGTTTTAGCAGGCGGCAAAAATAGGAAGATGTCTGATACCAGACGTCAGATACCAGATACCAGACAATAGATTTGGAACGACAGGGAATTTAGCGGACGCGTACCACCCGCTTGCTCTGGACCGGGCGACCGTCTACAAACAAGGTAGTGGTGTACAAGCCAGGAGGATAGCTGCGCAAATCGAATGAGACCCGTTGGCGAACACCCGGATTGAGGTGCCGTTGATCGAGAACATGGCCGAGCGGGTCAGAGATCGCGATGACCGCTTGTTGCGCACCGACCTCGTGCAGGTCAATGTCCAGGTATACAAAAGCAGCCGACGGATTGGGAAACTGGCGGATACTGAATGCATCTTTCGGCAACGGCTTGACACTTGTGAGCTCTTCTGCGTAGACCTTGATCGTGATGTCGTCGAGATAGATACCATCCATTTCAAAAAACCCGTCCGATACCATCACAAACCGGACGTAGACATCCTCGCCGAGGTAGTCGCTCAAGTCTATCCGCTCCTGCACCCATTCTTCCTGAATGCCGTGGTAGACCGGCTCTCCGGTCAGCTGGAAGATGGAACCCGGTTCGGAGTATTGTCCACACAGGTTCTGAAAGTTTTCCCCGTCGGTGGAGATCTGTACCAGAGCATAATCGATAATCTCTTCGATCTCCCACTTGGCCGCAAACGCGAGCTCGGCATGAAATGCGTCCCGCAGATTGACGGGTTCGAGGAGGGTCAGATGCGTGGTCTGGCTTTTGGAGTAGGCCCCGTAGGGAGAGTCTGTCAGGCTTGTGGTACCCGAGTAGGCTTCTTCGTCGGTCGAACCCCAGCTCGCCCCGGTTTCAGTGATCCATGCATCAATATCGTCGCCGTTTTCGAGGAAAGGCACGATCAGGCCGCTGAAGACCTTGTGGATCGTGTCGCGTGATTCAAAGAATCCGTTGTCGATCTTGACCACCATCCCGTAAGCCTGGCCTGGCACGGCAGCACCGGAAAGGCTGTACTGGTAGGTGTACACTTCTTCGTCAAAGAGATTGAACCCCACCTCCTGAAGGATCCCCTGGATTTCCAGCTCAGGGCTGAGGGACTCAACGGTGAGCGCCAGGCTTCCTTCTCCCATCCCATAGCGTTTGATCGCGATCTGCAGTTCACCTTCACGGGTCGTCAGGAAATCGGCATTGATGTCGGTGGCCACCGCAAAGTCCTGGGTCAGGTGTGCGAGCGACAGATTTTTTTGCATGCTGGCCTGGCAAAGTGGAATGATCTGATCCTGAGCAGGCCAGAAACCGACCTCTTCATCCCCGATCTCGGGCGTCAGGGCGATAATGTCGTGCTCCGCGTACATCCAATCTGTGGCGACGCCGTTGACCAGATAACCAAGGGTCTGCTGGGCCGTGCCGGCCTCGTAGCCATTTTCCCTGGAGAGCAGTTCGCCATAATTCTGAAACAGCACGGAATCCGGATTCACGGATCCGTCAAATCCCCATGGATAAATCAGGAAGTTGCCGAAGGAATGATAGTTGAGTGCCAGCAGGAAGTCGTGCCCGGCCACAAAGTCGCGCAGCGCCCGGCTTTCGGGCTCACTGAAGGGCTCCGGGCCGCGATAGACGATCGAGCCGGGGTGCGCACTGGACCCCTCCTCATCCAATCCCCACTGGAATGCGTAGTTGCGGTTCAGATCAACACCGTCCTCTTCCTCTTCAAACACCCCATTGTCGTTGTTGTCCCGCATGTTCTTGCGCCACATGCCGCCGCCTTCCGGGGCGACCTGCTGGTTGTAGAGGTATCCGTCAGGATTGACACACGGTACGAAATAGAGCTCGGTATTGTTGATGAGATACTTGATCTCGGGGTCCTGATCGTATTGTTCCAACAGATACCACATGAAGTAGATCATCTGCATCATGCTCATCGGCTCCCGCGCGTGGTGCAGTCCCGTGTACAGGATCTCCGGTTCATCTTCATCCACCCCGGGATTGTCCGAGATCCGCACCCATTGCAGGGAACGTCCCTGATGGGTCACCTCTGTCCCCACGGGGCTCCGCACCGAAATGAGTTCGGGATAGGCATGCGCCATCAGGTCGAGTTGATCAAGCATTTCCTGATAGGTCAGGAACCCGCCCATGGATCCGAGTGCAAAGTTGTCAGGCACGGGATACGGGTAGTCAAACTGCTGGCAGACGAGAGGGCTGCGCTGTGCCTGCCGTGTCCGGTAAAACTCTACCACGTCCTCGATCAGGATCTCCACTTCATAGCCATGGGCCCGTACCCGCTCGACCTCCCAGGTCGCGAAGTCGCTCTCGAAATACCGGTTGGGCACCAGCAGTCCGTGCTCTACATCAATGCCGGTAAGTGGCAAGGCACGCGCATTTTCCGGCGTCAACAGGATCCTGGCCCGCACATAGGCATGGTCCGACCCCTGTCCCATCAATTGGAGGCAGAGGGACATCAAACACATCAGGAAAATTTGGCGCATAAAAGGCTGCTCTGCTGGTCGCGTTCTGTAAGTCTGCAAAAATAGAAGAATCCGCCGCACGAACGGCGCATTCTATTATGATTGGTCAAAAATTGTGCCTTAAAATAGGAAATGAACACATTATTAAAAAATATAATGAGAGACAGTGAGGCTTACTGGCCTGATGGAGGATGTTGAGGTACGTTGTCGGGGTGCTGTTGATCCGCTTCGTCCGGTACCAAAACCGTTTTAACTTGCGTTGATTCAAAGAAGATGCGAAGTCTCGGCCTGGTCATCCTGATGGTGGGGGGATTCGTGTTCCTGAGCTCTGGCCAGGAGCAGCGGGAGAATCTGGTGCCCAATGGGAGCTTTGAGGCCTACTCTTCCACCCCGCTTGGCTGGTTTTACACCGGCGCCGACTTTACCCGCGTGGTCAAGTTCTGGGAGTCGCCGACCGCAGCATCTCCTGATGTCTATGGACCCAAGGTGTTTGTGCCATCACAGTGGAAGGACAAGGGTTTTGGCGAAGCCGCGGTACATGACGGGAAATCCATGGTTGGCCTGACTCTTTACGGATGCGAGGGTGGCAAGCCGCACTGTCGCGAGTATGTGCAGATCCAGCTGACCGAACCGCTGGTGATTGGCCAGCGATACGCCCTGTCGTTCTGGACGACGCATCTTCCGCGTTCCATGCGGATCAACAATCTCGGTGCCGCCTTTGTGCATCACCGGATCTCCAGCCCGTTGGATGAAGCACTGCACCTCAGGCCGCAGGTTGCCGCTGCACAGGTGATCGAATGTGAAAACGGCGCCTGGCACCAGGTAGAGGCTACGTTCACAGCCGACAGTGTGATGAGCTATTTGATACTGGGCAACTTTGCGACCGATGCTGAGACCGAGGCCAAACGCTGCAGCTCGGGCGACCATCTTCCCTACGCCTATTACTATATCGATGATGTGGTCATGCAAAAATTGCCGCCGATCCTCGAAGTGCCGGTACCTGCCAATGACCTGTCGCGACTCACGCTCACCGTGGGTGAGACGTTTGCGTTGCACAACATCTATTTCGATCATGACCGCGCCGATTTCATGCCGCGCTCATATCGGGAGCTGAATACGCTGGTGGATATTATGAAGAAGCATGCCACCATGCGGATTGAGGTCAAGGGCCATACCGACAGCGTCGGTACCGATGCATACAACTATCAGCTGTCACTGGCCCGGGCGCGGGCAGTCGTCGAGTACCTCCATCAACATGGCATCGATCCATCCCGCACCGAATATTCAGGCTACGGGAGCCGGATGCCACTCGATTCGAATACCACGGAAACCGGCCGGCAAAAGAACCGGCGGGTGGAGTTCCTGGTGCTGGAGAATTGAACGTGTGCCGGTCAAGACCCTCAGACATCCGAGACCGCTTTGGAAAGTACACCGGGTTAAAACCCCATGGGTATAGCGGTGCCTGAATCCCCAGGCTAAAGCCCGGGGCAAGAAAGGGGTAATATCGTTCGGTTGGGTGGTGCTGCCTGAAGCCCGGGCATCAACTGTGCTGTCTCGGTACGCCGGAGGCGTTCAACAGCATAACCGGCGGTTGCGCCCGGCTGCAAGACGGGGGGTACCGCCGGTAGTAACCCTCAGACATCACAACCCCGGAGGGGGTTGACCAGACCCACTTGGGAAAGAAACCAAACGGCGACTCCCTCAAACACAGACGATGTTCGCCGTTGTCAGCAACGTCTGGTAGGATGGCGAATGGTTATTCACCGCTGGCAAGTTGTGGTTCAGCTTTCCATCCTTCTCCACCAGATCTTGCCGTCTGGCCAATATATTCGGTAAGTGCTGAGCGTATCTATCTGATGCGCATCACAGAAATCCTTCTTCAGATACAAAATGTGGCACACATACATCCTTTAGCTATTTTTACCATATGTCCCGCTTGCGCCGCTACCTGGTCAAGGGCCGTCTTGAGGCCGGTTGTGATGAAGCCGGTCGCGGGTGCCTGGCCGGGCCGGTTTTCGCGGCAGCGGTCATCCTGCGTCCGGGCATGCGGCTTCCGGGCATCAATGACTCGAAAAAACTCTCGGAAGACGACCGCAACCGCCTGCGCGGTCTCATCGAACAACAGGCCATCGCCTGGGCGGTGGCGCAGGTTGCCCCCCGCGAGATCGACCGGATCAATATTCTGAATGCCTCCTTCAAGGCGATGCACCTGGCCATCGACCAGCTCGATCCCCGGCCGGAGATGTTGCTGATCGATGGCAACCGCTTTCATCCCTACCCGGGCATCCCTGCCGCATGCATCGTACAGGGCGATGGTAAATATGCCGCCATTGCGGCCGCATCCATCCTGGCCAAGACCCATCGCGATGACTACATGCGGACCTTGCACCAGGAGCACCCGGAATACGACTGGGAAAACAATGTGGGCTATCCGACCGAAGCACACCGTGAAGGGATCCGGCTTGCCGGCAAGACCGCACACCACCGTGTATCCTTTCGTCTGCTGCCCGACCCGCAACTGGATCTGTTTGAGCATGTCTAGAAGAATATTTCTGCTGTGCGTGTTGGGCTGGCTGGTAATCTCTGCCGGGGCCGCACAATCAACTCTGCTTCCCGATGGGGTGTATGTGGTGAAGGAAGTTTACCGCGCGCATCCAGGACCGGACAACGATCCGGCAATGGTGACATACAACTACCGCATTGTCGACAGTACGGCGCAGACGTACCGCTACCTGCGGGTGGAACGCCGCCACTTTGTTCCCTTGCAACTCGATCGGGCACCAGAGCGGGTACGACAGGCTGACGACCGTTCCCATCTTTTCCTTACCCTGGACGGCAAGAGCCGCAAACGACTGAAGCGTCTGACCAGAAAACATACCGGAGGCCGGGTGGCGATCGTCATTGGTGGGGAGGCCGTGACCATGCACAAGATCCGCACGCCGATTACCGGCGGTCGCCTACAGATCACCCGCTGTACCGACGATGCGTGCAACTATTTGTTCCTTGAGCTCAGGGACAATGTCAGAAAATGATGCGCAGCCATAAAGGCGCATCATCCCGGGGTATTGTATTTTCAGCAAATGGAGAACCCCATCCCCACCAAAGCAGATCTGGTTGCCACACGGGAATTGATCTCGCCGCATATTCACCGGACACCAGTGTTGACCTCGCGGCTCATCGATGAGATCGCGGGAGCCAGTGTGTTCTTCAAGTGTGAGAACTTTCAGAGAATGGGTGCATTCAAGATCCGCGGGGCGTTGAGTGCCGTGTTACGGCTCAGCGAAGAGGACCGCAGTAAAGGGATTTTGACCCATTCGTCGGGCAATTTCGCACAGGCGGTCTCGCTCACCGGCCAACTCACGGACACAGCTGCTTATATCGTAATGCCACAGAACGCTCCGGCCGTCAAAAAAGCCGCGGTGCGCACCTATGGCGGCCAGATCATTGAGAGCGGCAATTCACCAACCGAGCGCGAAGAAATGGCCGCGCAGGTGGCCCGTGAAACCGGTGGAGTCTTCATTCATCCGTCAGACGATCTCCGTGTGATCCTTGGCAATTCGGTGGCGGCGCAGGAATTGATCGATGACATACCCGATCTGGATGTGATCATGGCACCTGTCGGTGGAGGAGGGCTGATCGCGGGAACGGCGCTGGCCGCACATCACTTCAGTGATGGCGCTATGGTGATCGGAGCAGAGCCGAAAGGCGCCGATGACGCCTACCGCTCCTTGCGTGACGGCAGAATCTATCCTTCGGAGAACCCGCAGACGATCTGTGACGGACTGCGCACCTACCTCGGGCAGCACAACTTTCCGATCATCCGGAAGCTGGTAGAAGAGATCCTGCTGGTGGCCGATGAAGATACACTCAAGGCGCTCCGCCTCATCTACGAGCGCATGAAGATCATCGTGGAGCCGTCCAGCGCCATTGTCCTGGCGGCGATTCTGAGCAACCCGCACATCTTTGCAGGGAAACGGGTAGGACTGATTATTTCAGGGGGAAATGTCGATCTGAACACCCTCTGTGCCCATTGGTAGTATACCCTGGCTGAGGAAGGCTCACCGTTCGCGATCCCACACGGTAAAGACCCGCGAGATATTGAACCCGAAGTGAATGTCACCTTCAAACCAGTCGCCAACCGTTTCGGCGACGAAGCCCTTTTCGATCATCGCTGTTGAATTGGTGAAGTGCAACTGAAATACGTGGCCTCCGGTCTCAATGTCGAAGCCGATCGAAAAGGAGTTTTCGAAGCCGTCCAGCAACTGCCCGGGCGGTACATAGATGTACTCGGCATTGATCGAAAGGCGGTTGGTCAGCTTTTGCCTGAACGCCGCTCCGATCGCAAAAACATCGTTCTTCTCATCGGTCGTCGCCACCAGGTTGCGATGGATGACCGTGGGTGACAACTGGAAGGTGAAGCCCTCGCTAAACTTGCGTCCGATGATCAACTGTCCGGCGTAGGACAAGCGCGAGCTAAAGAAATTTTCGCGGTCGGGGTTTTCAAACCTCAGCGATTTGAGGGCCACTGAAGCAAATGCCGCGACGGTAAATGGCGTGTTGCGTTTGCCCGAAGACTGCCTGAGCAGTTTGAGCTTGGCAAACGCGTCGTAGGTTTTTTCAAAGCTGCTGCGACCAAAGCCCACCATCAGGGCGTCGGAAATACCCAGATCGGCGCCGATCCGGATGGTGGCGTTGTCCAGGCCGAACAGTTCATACGCGCCCTGATTGACAAAGCCAAAGCGGTGACTGATCTTGATGTCCAATACCCCTGCCGCCGTATTCTCCAGAGAGTGCAGATTGACCACGCGATTGGTCTTGAAACTCGCCGTCGCATACAAGGTCTCTTCCTCTTCACCCAGCAGCGAGAGGAGATCCTCCTGCGCCCAGGTGAATAAAGAAGCACTGCAAAACAGCAGGGTCAGGATCCATCTCATTGTTCCAGTCGTTTGTAATCGATTGCAACGCGAATCTCCACAATCTCGGCGATATTATCCTTGACCACCTTGGGGATCTTGATCTCGTAGTCAGCGACGGCGATCTCAAAGGTAGAGGTGGCCTTGATGGTACCATTGGACACGATCAGCTTTCCGGTGGTGCTCACCGGCTTTGTCACGCCATGGATGGTCATGTCTCCACTGACTTGCGCTGTATACTCCCCATCCGTGTTGAGGTCGATCGCTGAAATGTTATCAATGGTTCCGGTGAACGTCGCTTTGGGATACTTCCCGCTTTCCAGATAATTTTCATTGAAGTGCTCCTCCATCAGTGCCTTTTCAAAATGGAAGGACTTGATCAGCACAGCAAATTCGATCGCACCGGTTTCGCCGTCCAGCACACTCGCTACCTTTTTATTGACGGCTTCAATTTTTTCGAGCGGCGCGTCGGAAAAGAATGAGATCTCACCATCCCTTGTGAAATATTTCTGTGCATCGGCGCTCACTGCGGTCAGCAAGAACATAGCGATAGCAACGAAGAAGAACTGCATTTTCCCTTTCATCATTTCAATCATTATTTTATAAGTACACAACGTTCGACAACGACATCCATCAGGATGCCGGTGCATTCACCTTTCACTGTTACCTCATCTCCGGGGTTGATACCCGAAACGTCCTGATCTGCCTGCAGATTGCAACTGACGGAAGCCATGAGGTCATCCGAAGCCAGCAGGATCTGGGACGTCCCATCGTCGCTGGTCTCCACGGCACGCACGGTGCCGGATACCTGGATGATCTCGCCCAGATACTGTGCATTGGCAGCCCGTTCATCGTCCTGATACGTTTGTACCAACGCAGCAGCTGTGGTGGTGCGGGCCGGTTTGGCTTTGGCAATATTCCGGTGGGGTTTGTTCCACATATACACGCCCACCCCCACGCCAATGGCTGCCAAAACAAGCGCTATTCGGATCAATCTTTTCATTTTCAATTATTTGGCGCACCGGCATCCACCCAGGCCTGGATCCGGTCGATCGTGCACTTGGGTAGCATGCTGGTACCCTGCGGCATTGACGAAAACCCGGGCTCGTGCCGGATGGTCCCGAGCAATTCGCCGCTGTCGGCGTACTGCTTTACATTGTCGTACCCTTCCAGGTTGACGTTGCCGTTCTGGCTCAGTGCGTCGTGACAAGACAAACAGTTGGCCTCCAGGATCGGTACGATATTCTGGACGTAACTGATATTGCTGGTGTTGCATCCGTTGGGATACAATTCTTCCTCCACGTCGTAGTAGCACCCGGCCCCTATGCTCAGACAGAGGACAACGGCTGCCACGCGTACCCGGTTTGTCATGCTAGTTATTCGGCGCTCCGTCATTGACCCACAGGGTTATCTTCTCTATAATACAATCGGACAGCTTGTCGATATTCTTCGGCATCCTCGGATAGCCCGGTGCATGGTTGATCACCCCCAGCAGATGCCCGCTGTCGGCAATCAGTTTGATCTCGGCGTAACTGCGCAAGTACAGCCCCGCCCAGGGGTTGGCGCCACTATGGCAACCGATGCAATATTTGTCAATCACCGGGAACACGTCGGTGCTGAAGCTGACTGGCTCATCAATGATACATGTCGTATCATCGGGACAAGCAAGATTGAGCGCGCCCTGCTCGATCCACCGTCGGATCACCTCGATGTTGTTGTCGCTGATCGGCCCGCGTGGAGAAGGTGGCATCACTTCCGACAGATCGGTTTCGGTCATCAGCTCGTAGATCTTGCTCCCGTCCGGATCGAACGGATCGACCTTGCCCGAGGCGATGATCGTCTCATAGCTCGTCAGCTCAATGCCTCCTGAACGTGTCCCGGCATCATGGCACAACTCCATGCCACAACTCGACCGGAAGATCGGCAGCACGTCTTTGCGGAAATAAAGGGTGTCGGGGTGACAAACGGCAGAAGTATCCACCGGAAACATGGTGTCCATCTTCATGGTGTCGACCGGGTCTACGGGGCTGAAAATGGGATCATGCTTGCACGCAGGCACGCTTACGGCCATCAGGAAGGCCACTAGCAGGAGAGCGTCAGTTATCGTGGAGTGCCGCCTCAAAAGATCAGGGTTGTTTTGCTTGCGAGATTGCTGGGCAAAAGTAGTGACGTTTGTTCGAAAAAACAGCCCCTCCACATTTGGCGGGGCTGCTATCAAACCTCTTTTCCAGCAAAAGTTTAACAGTATAAAAGTGCTTGCTGAAGCGGACTTCTGGAAACAGAGGTTGCTGAACGGGAAAAAATCACTGCTGAACGGGAAACAGGAAGGCTTCTACTGGATCCTGGGTACCAGCTGTCCCTGGACTTCGACGGCGATCGACTGGGCGATCTTTTGCTGGACCACCTTGGGAATGCGGATATCGTGCTCCATCAACGGCACACTGAACTGGCATGCGATCTCGATCACGTCACCGGGCAGCCGGCGGATGGTGCCCCGCAGGATGCGCTCGCGTTTGACACCATGGATCGTAAGCCAACCCTTGACACGCACCTCGTGGTCACCCGGCACCGACAAGTCGATCTCCTCGATGATCTTTCCCGTGAAAGTGGATTCCGGGTAGAGCCTGCTCTCCATATAGTTCTCATTGAAGTGCACCTGCTGCAGGGGATTGTTAAATCCTTCAAACGTGTTCATTTCGATGGAGAACGCAAATTGGCGGGTATCAGGGTTGATCAGCCCTTTTAGCTGATCCGAACTGGCTCTGATACGCTCAAGGGGGGCCTGAGAGTCAAAGGAAATGCTCCCACTCGCCACCTCAAACAGCTGTGCTGTCGCGACCGTGTACCATCCTCCCGCCAGAAGGACCAGACTCACGGTCAGGATATTTCGTATCGTGCCCAAATCAGTTGTAATACGCATTCATGCCGGTTTCAGTTCCCGTTTAAGAAGTAACGCAGAAATGAGTGTCATGATGATACCGATCAGATACACGGTGCCAAACATGACCACACCCTGAAACAACGGATTCAGCATCCACGGTGGTGCGGCCGCGTATTGGGCCCGTTGTTCGTCAGACATGCTCTCCATCGCCCAGTCCATCCATTGGTCGCCAAATGTCACCATGAAAATGATCGTGCTGATCAGCATGAAGAAGGCTGGTATGAGCGAGATCAGGAGCCCCGTACGCACCGCCTTGCGAAAGGAGATCACACCTTCCATCACCATGTCGCGATAATGGCGGATGCCGAAGTACACGAAAGTCAGTGCGACGATGATCGAGAGATAGCCACCGACCTCGGCAGCCCCGTATCCCATGGGTCGCGTAACGAAAAAATTGGCCCAGCCGAGAGCGACCATGACCAGGCCGGCCAGGACACCATACTTTGTGATTGTCTGTTGCATACGTCATTCGGTTTTGATGAAGTGATGTCCGCAAGTACGTCTCCAGACGCGTGGAATCACTCCTACTTTGGTACCATTTCGTCCAACACCCGCAGAATCATACGAAAGTAGGACATTACCTCTTGCCCGAGGTCCGCTGGTGTACCGTGCACATCACGGTGAAACGCGTTAACTTCATTTACGCCCTTCCCGGGCAACCATTTTGGAATGGACCGCACCATAGAGATATCAAAATACCATGAGTCCTTGCATCCGGATGCGCAACTTGTCAGGTCATGCCTCGACGGTGACCTCAAAAGCCAGCGTGAGCTCTATGAGCAGTACAAGCGGCCGATGTTCAGGCTGTGCCTGCGGTATGCAAGCTGTCGTCAGGATGCCGAAGATTTCCTGCAGGATGGATTCCTGAAGGTCTTCAAGGACCTGCATCAGTACCGGCAGCAAGGACCTCTGGGAGCATGGATGCGCAAGGTGATGGTCAATACGATATTACAACACTTCCGGCGACAGAAACATCTGTTTGCTCCTGTGGAAGTTCAGAGCCTGGCAGAGACTTACCACCAGGACGAACAGATCACCGGCGCGATGGATGCCGAGATGCTGACCAGGTATATCCAGGGATTGCCGGACGGCTACCGCCTCGTGTTCAATATGTATGTGGTGGAAGGGTATACCCATGCCGATATCGCAGATGAATTGGGCATTTCTGTCGGGACGTCCAAATCACAATTGTCGAAAGCGAAGGCCATGCTCAGAAAACGTCTGGAAGGGGTGTATTCAAAACAAGAGATCGGACGATGAGCGAACGGATGGATGATCTGACGAGACTGGTGCGCGAAGCACTCAACCGCGATCACCGGAGTGAATGGGATACGCCGTCGCCGGATGTCTGGGACAGTATTGCCAGTGGTCTGCAGCGCGAAAGACGGCGTCGCAGACTGTTGTGGCTCGTGCTGCCCGGGTTGATCGCCGGCGGAGCCATCCTCTTCTTCCTGTTTTCCGATCAACGGGTAATGCAACGTGCTGATGAGACGGTCCTGACAGATCACACCGACGCCGCAACGGAGATGGCGACCTTTCCAGGCAATGCCCTGAGGAATGAAGAAGTGGCCAGCACAGACGACCCGGCTCAGTCCGGGGACCGCCCGGCCTCCGATGTCCCGGAGTCGAAGGAGGATACGGGCTCGGGGGAGGTGTTGGCAGAGCCGCCGGTCCAAACCACGCAAGGTGCACTCCAATCACGTCAACGTGTGGATGCTGCATCGCTGGCTGGCGGAGTGAAGGCCACAGAGACAGATCAGGCATCAGCGCAGTCAACAACGGATCAATCAGAGACCTCAGGCGATCAAGTGTCAGATTTGCAGCCTGTCCGGGATGTTCCCGTTGCCGCCCCGCGTATGGTCGCGATCAACCCCATAGCACGTCGCTCTGTCCTCGTGAAGAGCACACGCGCGCTTCCAATCCGCGAAAAGCCGTCATCGACCGTGACGCCAGCAAGACGCTGGACCGCCGGCCTGTATCTTGCGCCATCGCTCGGAACGCGGCACATCGTGGTCAATCACGGGCATCCCAACCTGGCCCGGGCGTTGCTCAAGCAGCAGGAAACGCCGGCAGTCCGAGCAGGGTTCGGGTTGTCAGCGGCATATGCCGTCCACCGGCGCTGGGATATCGGCATGGGCATCGAGTATGCTGATTTCTACCTCAGATCCGAATATCACAAGCAGATCCGTTTTTCGCGAGCCGGGGAGACGATCAATGATGAGGGCCTGGCAGAGAGTAGCTACCGCGTCCAGATCAACAGTTCGTACGGCCGGATCGAAACGGATATCGTGGTTGAGCGTGACCAGGATGCGACATTGCGCGAGCATGATTTCATCGACCTCAGGTTGAGTATGGACCAGTCGCTGAAGTTGATCCGTGTGCCCTTGTTTGCCCGGTATCACTTCAGCATGGGGCGCCTGCGCATGTATGGCCAGGGCGGGTTGACGTTGCAACACCTGCATCAGAGCACACTTGATATCCGTGCCGTCCATTCTCTGAGCGATCAGGTGCGCAGAGTGCGGTCAGCACATGACGCGATGCCTCGTGGCGTGAATACCACGACGTTGGGTTGGCAACTTGGCCTGGGGGTAGAACTGCCCGTAGGCGAGCGGCTTTCTCTCACGGCGTCACCGGTTGTAAGTGGAAGCATGGAGCCGCTCTACGCGCGTGAAGTATTCAGGATCTTTCCTTACACCTATGACCTGAGGATCGGACTGAATTGGAAATTCTAGACTGTTCAGGCAACCTGTTGAAAGGCGGATGCATCATGTTAATGCTTGAATCCTTAAACCAAAAAATATCTGCCATGAGATTACCAGGCATCATTCTCTTCGCCGGCGCATTGATCTTCACTGCTTGCGATGATACGACGATCGACACACCGGATTCGCTGATCTTTGAGATCGCTGAATCGGTCGACAAAGTCAACATTGATCCATCTGAGCTCCCCGCCAATGCCAAGGGGGTGATCGAGGACGAGTACTTCGAGACCTATATCGAATCGGCCGCCAAAGTGCAGGGCAAAGGCTACGAGGTGGTGATGGGCAATGAGGACAAACTCTATTTCCGCCATGACGGCCTCTTCCTGCGGCCTTCCATGCGTCATGACCGTCATGGCCCATGTGGAAGGGGCATTCTCGTCCGTCCTGCGGACCTGCCAGCCGACATCACCGCGTATATCAACGAGAACTATCCCGATGCGGAGATCCTGAGAGCCAAGCATTTTGTGCGGGGTTGGGTGGTCCTGATCAGCGGGCGGCGTTTGCTTATTTTCAACAATGACCTGGATTTCATCCGTGAAACATCAGTCTTCCACTTCTGTGATCAGGTGGGGGATGGGATCGACCTCACTGACCTGCGCCAGGAGATCATGAGTTACATCAACGAACACTATCCGGCTGCCGAAGTCGTCAAAGCACGCATCGTCCGCGGCAAGGTCGTAGTGGGGATCATGACCCCCGACGGACGGAAGATCCTGGTGTTCGACCTGGAAGGCAACTTCCTGTTCGAGCGCGGCTGACCCGGATGTATGCCACACCACGCGATGTGGCATGCGAATGATATTCACATATTCTTTCTAGCGAGGGAGGCTCCGGTTGGAGCCTCTTTTTTTCCTCGATGCACGGCCTTCGGCCGCTACTCGAAATGACAATGCGCTCCATGGTCGATGACGCGCCTGACCAACAGAGAAGTCAAGTGATTTGTCATTCCGAGTTTTAGTCCCGATGAGAATCGGGACGAAGTCGAGAAAAAGAAATGTTAACGCCGGTTAAGCTTTCATTAAGGGGTGCAACATCACTGGATTTTGCCCGTCATTACGGATAGATTTGAATCTGTAAAACAGAAAAACCAT
>JAWWBX010000049.1:0-20377 GCA_033720735.1 Saprospiraceae bacterium | reverse complement strand
TGAGTGTCGATAAGCCTGCGATGTCAAGTTCAGTCAGGATCGGCATAAAGCCGATGGACACGTCTCCTCGCACTTCAGACAATAACGGCAACACCACAGAGCGGACCGAGTCATTGCTCAGGACGGCCAGATTTTCCCCGACATACGTCAGCGCGGGTAAATGCAACGAGTCAATGAGATTGCCGAGCACGGTCAGGTCGCCTTCAACTGATGCAATCCCTGTAATGTCGAGCTGCCTCAACTGGCGGTTCTCATAGAAATAATACGAGCCTTGCACCGTCGAAAGTGCTGGCAGGCTGACCGATATCAACTGGTTGTTATCATGCACGAGAAACCCGTTGGTCGTCTGCTCCAGTGCCTCAAAACGGATCGTGGCCAACAGCTCGTTGTTCGAGATGATCGCGCGATGCAGCATCGTACAGTTGGGCAGGTCAACCGAAAGCAGGTTGGAACACTGATCGATCTCGAGCAGACCGAGGAAAGCCTCGACTTGCCTCAGACTATCCACATTGGTGATGTCGTTGCCGGTAATCCGCACGTCACCGGTGATCATGGTACACCCGGGATAGGTCACCGGAAAGGCATCGATGGCTGCCTGAGAGGTGAACGTGATCCCCGACGGCAGGCACTGGCCAACTGCTTGCCAGGGTGTGGCGACCAGCATGATCGAGCCCAGCCAAATGCAACAGTTCAGCCGTAGTCTTTTTTTCATACAGCAGGAAAAGTATCAAAATTGTTCAGGACGAATTACGTTTTTCACGAGGGCATGACGTGCAGGAGTCAGAGGTACAAGTGATGCCACCTCAGCGGTCAAAGACACTTTTCACCACGGTCGATCCCAGCAACGCCACAAACGCATACACCTCCAGCCCAAACGGCAGGTATCCCAGGTACCCCAGGATGGGCATCTCGAAAACGGGCAGCCAGTCCAGGAACGGGAAGGTGTACACCCAGCGGGGCCATGACCAGTAGTTCCACATCTCCCAGAAGAACCCGCAGGTCAGAGCTGCGGCAAACAGGAGCAGCACGGGACGCCAGTCCCCGCCGGCCGTGTTACGCAACAAAGAGGGGCGTCCGAGCCAGTGGTTGATCGGGTCGAGGATAAAGAAAAGCGCCATCCACAACAGGGCCATCCCGTAGGCGGGCCAGATGAGTACTGCGATGAGCATGGCGCAGCCAAGGACAAAGTAGATGATACGACCGGTCGCCGTTTTACCGGCACGCAGGCGAAGATGATGCCGGCGAAACCAGGGAACACTGGCCAGGAAATTCGCCGTGACAAAGATCGCGGGGATGACTGTCGAGAAACAAAGCGTGCTCCAGAAGTAGTACTCGCCAGGAGGCAGGAAACCGGCCGGCTCGTAGCGCCAGTAATCCAAGCGCCGGTTGATCAGTTCGAAGATCCACCACACCGGGGCCGACAGGATGAACAGCAGGACAAACCGCCAGCCCTGGCGCACCAGCGAAGGACGGCCGCGCACCACTGACAGACCGTCCACAGCCAGGATGTATCCGAGCCAGAGAGGGAAGAACGCCCAATGGGTGCGCTCACCGGTCAGGCCCCAGTTGACCCACCAGAAGATGCCGGTCACGAGCGCGCCAAACCAGCCGTGCACGGGAAACCGCTTGCGCATAAGGTGGAAAATAGAGCTTATGTGGCGAAGGGCTCGCCTTTCCGCCAGTTATCCAGAAAGCACCACCAGTTACACGAAATCATTTCGACAAGCGCCGGGTTACCCCTAACTTGAAAGGACAAGCCCTGGTTATGAAGGCGATCATCGTGGACGACGAAGCGCATTGTATCGGCGCCCTGGAGGTGCTCCTGTCGGAGTGTGAGCAGGACGTCAAACTACTGGCAAGCTGCAGATCCGGCTCGGAAGCGCTGAAGGTGTTGGACAATCAGACACCTGACGTGGTCTTCCTGGATATCGCCATGCCCAGGATGAATGGGTTTGAAATGCTCGCACAAGTCGATGATCCCCAGTTTGAGATCGTCTTTACCACCGCCTACGATAGCTATGCACTCCAGGCACTGAAGGTCAGTGCTGTCGACTACCTGCTCAAACCGATCGACCTCGACGAACTGGAGGAGGCCCTGGGCAAGGTGGCAACCCAGATCCGCGCCCGTCAACTTCTGGTCGGTCACGAACAGCTCAATACCCCTCGCGAGCACTGGCAACTGGTCTTGGAGAATACCCGCAAGGACACTTCGCAGTTTCCGAACATTGCCCTGCCGACGGCGCATGGATATGAAATGGTCAAGGCCGCGGAGATCCTGTATGTGGAGGCGGACGGAAATTATGCGAGGATCTATCTGGCAGGCGGCAAGACCATCTTCATTTCGAAAACGCTCAAGGAGATGAGCGTGCTCCTCAATCACTACGGGTTTATCCGTGTGCATCATTCAAGCCTGGTCAATCTGCAGCACATCCAGAGATACATCCGGGGAGAAGGTGGTCAGGTGATCCTGACCAACGAGCAGTCGATCAGTGTCTCACGCCGAAGAAAGCCTGAACTGCTCCAGGCACTGAAGCAGGCACACTGACAGCAGCGATGAGGATCTCCACTCTGATCTGTGTCTTGTCAATCGCATGTGGGTCCCTGCCCGGACAAAGCAATGAGCGTTTCGTACAATTCCTACCTGGGCACAACGGGCTCACTGGCGACTATTTTTTGGCCATTGCCGAAGACAGTATTGGATTTATATGGATTGCCGGCCGATCCGGGCTGTTTCGCTATGATGGTGAGCGCTTTGAGAACTGCACCCACTTTCTCAGCCATGTATTTGTTCGCCACCTCACGGTGGATTCCGAGGGGATGTTGTGGGTAAGCACCAACAGCGCGCTCATTATGCTCGATCCCGCCACGGAGGTGACGCGCTCGTTCGTCTCGGATCCCTACGATTCGACCACGATCTCGGATAATCGCCCCGAACCGGTGTTTGAGGACAGGCAGGGTGTTCTATGGGTAGGTACCTTTGATGGCCTCAACCGGCTGGACCGGGAATCCGGCACCTTCACCCGGTATTACGCAGATCCGGTTGACGGTGCCATGCGGAACAACCGGTACTATGCGATCGCACAGGACCCCTTGGATGACCGGTTCTTGTGGCTCGGCTCAGCGCGCGGCCTGCAGCGGTTTGATCGGTCCAGTGGACACTTTGACCTCATTCCCCTACCGGAGCGGTACCACCAGGAGGGTCGATCCGGTGTGCCGGTAGAGGTACTTGGGCTGCGTACTGATCCCCAGGGATCTGTCTGGCTCGGTCTGAACAATTACAATGCCCTCATTCGCTACGACCCCGGGGGACAGACCTGGCATGAATTCGGGGTGGATCTGGACAGACAGCTCACACCAAACAGGCGGCGCGGGACCTACGACATCATTGCAAAATCCCGCGACCAATACTGGTTTTCCATGGTGTCTGCGATCGGTGCCTTCGACAAGAGCAACGAGACAATCACCTTGTTGCACATCGATGAGTCCTCAACCGAAACCCCGCTTGCCTCGGCGGTCCGGCGTCCGATGGTCGATACCCGCGGGCATCTCTGGTTGCCCTCATTGACCGGGATCTCGCGTTCACAACAGCCGCTATCTCCCGGGAAAGCGCGCACAGGAAGGATCAGGTTGCATCGTTTGACGATCGATGGCAGGGACATTCTGCAACCATTCGCCGGGTCGTTCGCACCAATCCACCTTGCGTTTCATGAGGATTCGATCGTCCTGGGATTCAATCTGATCAACCCTTCGCGTCCCAGCGCAGTGACTTGTGAGTACCGATTGCTCGGTCGAGATCAGGCCTGGCAGAATGCCGCGGGTGGGGCAGTCATCCTGACCGATCTCAGAAAGGGTGGATACAATCTGGAACTCCGGGCACGTGAACCCGGGGGGCAGTGGTCCGAGACGGCGGTGATCCCGCTGGCAGTGGCAAAAGCCTGGTGGCAGCGTGGCTGGTTTATCCTGTTGGTCGTCGCGCTCCTCGCCACTACAGGTGGGTCATTCGTGCTGATCCGACGAAGGCACCATCGACGAGAGCAGCGTATGCGCAACAAGTACGAGAAGGAAATGGCACAGATACAGATGGAGGCCCTCCGGGCGCAAATGAACCCGCATTTTCTTTTCAATACCATGAACTCCATCAATCACTTCATCCTCAGGAACGAACGGCGGCACGCCTCCTCATATCTCACCAAGTTTTCGCGATTGATCCGGCTGGTACTCAATCTCTCCAAAGCCGAGCTCATCACCCTCGAGGAGGAGCTGGAGGCCCTCACCCTGTATATTCAGCTCGAGCAACTCCGGTTTGACGAACAGTTTCACTATCGGATCGACATCGCGGATGACATCAGCTCCGACAAGATCCTGATGCCACCCCTGCTGATACAGCCGTATGTCGAGAATGCGATCTGGCACGGCCTGATGCACAAGGAAGGCCCCGGGCTTCTTTCAATTTCAGTCGATCGCGACGGCGACCAGGTATGCATCGCAGTGCAGGACGACGGTATTGGCCGGAAAGCTGCCGAAGCATTCAAGGCATCACTCGGAAAGTCCCGGTCACTGGGAACGCACCTGACCAGGAACCGGATAGACCTGGTCAACCACCTGTACGGCAGCAAGACGGAGGTCGAGATCGTGGATTTGCACGATCAGGATGGACGCGGTATTGGAACCAGGGTACTCCTGGCCATTCCGTTTATTGAGTCTGTGCCTTCGACGTAATCATGCTTCAGCCAGTTGTCTGCCATTTCCACCCCGTAAGACAGTAATCAGGGCCGGCCAGTCGTTACGGTTTGAATTTCAATTCAATCACGAAGAACTTGCCGGAGTAAAACAAGCTTTCACAAATGAAAATCAATAAATGATGAAACATGTACTTGCACTTGTCCTGGTGAGCGCCTGCTGTATTGCGGGTGCACAAAATGTGGGGATTAACACGAATTCGCCTCAGACCCAACTCGAGGTTGTGGGTAACGAGGAGACCATATTGCGTGTGCGTGCGTCAAATTCATTCACTGGAGTGGCCGGTTTGCAACTCATGAAAACCGGCACATTTTTCGGCGTTGATTGGGAGATCAGGAACGACAATGGGAATCTGACCTTCCTGACAAATGGTAACGACTTCAATATCCCGAGTGCCGAAGTCATGCGCATCAGCCCCGGTAAGAACCTGGGGATCGGCACAATGACTCCGATTACGAAGCTGCATGTGGACGGTGGAACGGACGCATCGAACAGCAATCACGGATACATTGTGGTCGGGGACGTGGGAAGTACGAATGTGGTATTCGACAACAATGAGATACTCGCGCGGAATAATGGAGCGCCGGGCACCCTCCATCTGCAGGGCGCCGGCGGCAACACGGCAATTGGATTTGGCAATGGAATGCTCGGGGTAGGCATCACCGTGCCTCAGAGCAAGTTGCATGTCTTTGGTGGAGATGAGGCCTCCCTTTCTGACCATGGTCACCTGGTGTTGGGCAGTGTCTCCGGGCAAAACCTCGTAATGGACGGAAATGAGATCCTCGCCCGGAGTAACGGTAGCACATCAACGCTGTACTTGCAGCATCACGGGGGCAATGTCAATATCGGAACTGGCGCATCGGGGGGTGCACTGAACATAGAAGACGATCTGTTCCAGCTGTATTTACGGAATGACCAGGGCGATGTCAATGACTGGTACATCGGTGCCAGCAGCGCTGCCTGGGCAGCCGGCGACGACCAGTTGGTGTTTAGCCCAACGGCCACCTCGGCCGACGGGATCCTGCGCCTGACGGATGTTTCGGACAATGACGGAAGTAGCGCACCACTGAGTATTGTTTCCAGCCCTACCCAGCGGATCCTGATGGACGGTAATGAGATCGATGCGATCTCGCCCCTTTATATCAATCACAACACGGACCAGGATACGTACATCAATCCGTCAGGAGGCACCGTCGGGATCGGTACCAACAACCCGAGCGGTGGTATCATGCACGTCTCCTCCGGGTCCTCCACGTTTCCGCTTGCTATTGAACGCTATGGAGAGGCCTGGCAAATGGGTGCTGCAATCAACGGCAATCTCATCTATTCACGTGAAGGCCTGGCCTATGCGCTGGCTAGTGTTGATGCCGTGGCAGGATTCTGGACTGCGCTTTCCGACGTGCGGGCCAAGGAGGAGATCGCACCCCTCGGACAAGTGACGGACCGTGTCATGCAGCTGAGCCTTTATGACTATCAGTACAAGCACGACTCTGCCGATAAATCCTACATCGGGGCGATGGCCCAGGACCTGCTCCCGTTGTTTCCACAATGTGTGTCCGAACATGACGGGATGTACGGTGTGCAGTACGGACAGCTGGCAGTGATTGCGTTGAAAGCGATCCAGGAGCAGCAGGTGCAGATCGAAGACCTGCAGAAAGAATTGGCGGCGCTCAGGGAAGACGATTAGGATATCCGGTTACAATCTGATGCCACTTATAGGCGCGGCGGGTCAGCAGAACTGACCTGCTGTCCGGTCATGAGATGGCATTGCAGCGGGTTGGTCCTGGTCAGCGCTATTTCCCGAAGTAGTACTTCTTGAGCCAGGCGGCATACAACGGATCGAGGAATTCCGCCTGCCTTCCCCTGAAATCCAGGACCTCCTTGCTGATCAGGGCTTTCTTGACCACCTGCACATTGGAAGAACTGCCGAGCTCGTATTGCCGCAGCACTTCCTGCGCCGAGTACTGTTGGACGCCGTCGAGCACGGCCTCGAGAAAGTTGATCTGTGAGTTGCTGAGCTGATTGGTCTTTTCCTGGAAGAGCAGGCTCATCTGACGCATGAGCGAATCGTGGGTGTCGTGCACGATCGCCGTCGTGCATTGCTTCGCTGTGCGCAGCCAGACCTGCTGGGCCAATTGCTGGACGTAGTAGGAGTGCCGGTCCACCAGTTCTGCGATCAGGACGGCATCTTCGTCCGTGATGCGTTTGCCGGTATCGGCAAAGCGCTTGACAATAAACTTGCACCAGTCTTCTGTGGAGATCTTGTCGAGAAAGACCAGGTCACCAAACTTGTAGAAGGGCATCGAAGGAGACGCAAAGACCTCCATCATCATGTGGCG
The DNA here is from genome assembly GCA_033720735.1 of Saprospiraceae bacterium. Lineage (GTDB taxonomy): Bacteria > Bacteroidota > Bacteroidia > Chitinophagales > Saprospiraceae > B8-G4. Next base: position 13,298 of record JAWWBX010000049.1, on the reverse strand, counting down.
CTTGCTGCCGTAAATACAATAAGCTGTCAGCTTGTGATGCTGCCAGCTGGCGCGCAACTGCTTCTGGAAGCCGAGCGGGTCCTCAAAGGTGGAGATGTTCTGGAATTCGTCGATGCAGACCACCAGGCGGATGCCCTTGTCCTCGCAGATCTTTTCGGCCAGATCGAGGATCTGTCCTGGTGATTTGACCACGGCCTTCCAGTTCATCCCGATGTCGAATTCACCGACCGGCGTCTCGAATGATACGCGGGGGATGGCCTCGGGAATGAAGCGTTTGGCCGCCGCGACCCACTCCTTGAATTTGGAGGAAGTTGATTTGATCACCTCCTCCGCCAGCACTTGGTAGAATTGCGCTTCCGACCGGATGCTGAACAGGTCGATAAAGCAGAACTTCATCTTCTTGTCGGCCCGGGCGGCCTTACGCGCCACCGCGCGCACCAACGACGACTTGCCCCAGCGCCGCGGCGAGATGAGGGTCACATTAATACCCGCCCGAAAATCGGAGAGCAAACGGTCGATCTCCTGCCTGCGATTGGTAAACTCGGTGCCGTCGGTCAGGTGGCCAAAGACAAAGGGCATCTGTCCCATGCCGGGAAGGTACGCATTAGCTCACAAAGTTGTTACTCACAAAGTTATTACTCATAAGATTGTTACTTTTTCTCACAGACTCGCACCTTGCTTACAAGCCTGAATTCCACTAATTTATAGTGTCGGTCCTGTTGAGACCGCAGTGAACCACACACATCGGAGCACCTGACACGTCCATGCGAACCCCAAGCCATTCATTTCCATTTTCCATGCCGACCTGGCTGCTGCGCCTGACCCGGGTCGTCACATTGCTTGCCGTTACCCTGGTTTCTGCCGGGATGGCCAGCCAGGACATTTTTGTCATTGGCACAGGAAGTACGGGTGGCAATTATTACACGACCGGACAGTTTATCAAGGATTGCCTGAACGCTGCGTATGGCGAGGACTTCCATTTCATCGCACGCACTACCAATGGCTCGAATGAGAACATGATAAAGCTGGCGCAGCGCGACGCGCATTTCGCCATCACTCAACGCAACGTGCTGCTCAACAAGATCTACGACCAAACGCAACCATTGCGCAATCTCCAGGTCATCGCACCACTGTACTATGAGCAATTCCTCATGTATCGGAAGGGAGAGGTGGACATCCAGTTTGATGCATTGCTGAGCTGGTTCCGGGCCGATACGATCTATGTCGGGGTCAACAACGTCAACGCGGCCTCATATACGTTGTTTCAAGATATCATGTCCCTGATGAGCGACGGTTCGCAGTATGTACAGCCGGTCGTGGGGAGCTATGACCACCTGACGGAGGAGCTTCTTGCCGGGCGCGTTGATCTCCTGGTGCGGTTTACCAAACCGATCGAATCCCTCGAAGCGCGGCCCGATGTGCACAAGGTATTTTTCTCGGACGAGAACATGCAATTGCTGTCCAAACAGATTCGGCACCTCACCCCGGTCAATTTATGGCCGGGAGACAGCAAGGACGCACGGCAGACCTTTGGCACGTGCGCACTCCTGGTAGGGCTGAATGAGAGTGTTTCCAAGCTGGAAGACCGTCGCAGCCAACTCTTGCATTTCATTGAATCAGCTCTTGACACGACGCAAGGCAATTTTGCGCCAACACTAGCATCGCTGGAGCAGGAAATCGATAAGGTGCAGGCAGATCTCAGGTATGTTCCCTTGAATAAGGCCCTGAAAGACCGGCTGGGCATGCGTAAACAGTGGTGGCTGACACCACTGCTCGCACTCTTCCTGTCTGCCATGCTCATTTGGGTCTTGTTCGGTGACATCATAATGCGGCGGCAGGGGCATGAGGGACAGGCCATCGTTGATCCACACCTCTTCTGGATCCGTAACAAACACCTGATCCTGGGCATCCTGGCAGTGTTGTTTGTGTACGGCTTGTTGATCCAACTGATGCAGATCGGAGAGCGCAATTTCTGTGCCCAGATCTCGGAGCATAGTGACCTGCTCAACCTGCGCTGGGCGGATCTGCATTTCTGGGCCGCGATCACTAACCTTACTGGAATTCACAACGATATCTTTCCCCGCTCACCATTCGGTCAGGCCATGTTGTCGCTCTCGCACTACGTGATCTGGCTGGGCGCGCTGCTGGTGACGTCGCGGTGGTTTCTCACGTATCGCATGCGCAGAAAAAAACGACAAGGCATGGTAGCATCCAAACTCAGCAACCATACCGTGATTGCCGGTTGGAACGACTCGGCACCGTTCATGGTCAAGGAAGCATTGTCCAACAAGGACAACCGGAAGATCAACCGTATCGTGTGTATCATGGATGACCCGTCCGGCGTACTGGAGACCCATCCGGCGTTGCGGGATCTGCATGATCGCAACAAGGTTGAATTTATCAAAGGAGACGCCCGTAACGAGACGTCCCTGAAAATGGCCAACGTAGACAAGGCCAGTGCTGTGGTCCTGCTGGCCGAGGATCGCTCGGAAGCGGCCGATGAGAAAACATTGCTGAGGGCTCTGGCCATCGCCAGGTTTTGCCGGGAACGCCGCACCACTACCGTCAGACCGCAATCGGAGGATGAAGAATACGAGCGGGTTGAGGTCAGTAATAGTGCCGATGCCATTTATACCATCGCAGAAGTCAATGGAGACAAGTACACCGACAACCTGCGCTTTGCCGACGTCAACGAAATTGTCAGCACCGCCGAGTACGGCCGCAACATCATCGTGCAGAGCATGTTCAACCACGGGCTGACCAAGGTGCTGGACGAAATGCTCAAGTTCAATGAGGACAGCGAGATCTACCAGGTCGATCTCAAACGCAAGGAATACCAGCATTTGCGCAATCACACGTTCGATGAATTGCTGCCCGCCCTGCGACGTGAATCCATCCAGCTGCTGGCCATCAAGATCATGTATCACGACCAAAACGGGAATCTGGTCATTGACGATGACGACATCACCAGGCAACTGGCTAAAGAAGGGTTTACGCGGCAGATCCTGCTGAATCCGATTTCCGACCTCGAGAAGCAACGACAGACCGATGCCGATGACCACCTGATCGTCCTGGCGACAGATGAGAAGAGCCTGCACCAGGGCGTCATGCGTGCGCGCGTCCGCAGCGAGCCGGATCAACGCCAGTCGGCGTGAATCGTTAATTTGTGATGTATGTCCATCTAACACACACTGTTCCTGTGTGGCTGCCTCCTTGTCCTCTGCAGCTACGATATGTTCCTTAAGCTGGACACCTACTTTCTCCAGCCTGATTCGGCATCAACCATTCATCTGTACAATGGGACCTTTGAGATGAGTGAGAACAGTATTACCCGTGACCGGATGCTGGATGTCAGTATCGTTGGCCCAGCCGGGCGTGAGCGGCAAGGTGATGACCAGTGGGAGGATGTGAACAGCGCAACAGTGCTCACCTTCATGACCGGCGAACCGGGTACCTACCTGGCAGGGGTGTCAACCAAGGCACGGACGATCGACCTCTCGGCCGATGACTTCAATGGCTATCTGGAGCACGATGGCATCCTGGACGTTCTGGATGAAAGAAGGAAATCGGGGAATCTGGGCGACGCGGCAACCGAGTTGTACTCCAAGCACGTCAAGGCGGTGCTGCAGGTGGGTGAGCGAAAAACGGACCACTACGGGACCGTCCTCGGCTACCCGATCGAATTCGTTCCGATGTCTAATCCCTACGATCTCAGGGTTGGGCGGCTGATCCGGGTGCAACTCCTGCAGGATGGCACGCCGCTGCCTGATCAGTTGGTTTACGTCGGGCACGCATCACCAGGGCACAGTCACCCCGGTGGTTCGGAGCATACGCATGGAGGCGAGAAGCAACTGCGCACCGACAAGAATGGTATCGTCCTGCCGCAGATCACGGAAGCGGGCCATTGGTACCTGCGCACGATCCACATGGAAGAAGTTGGTGGCGATGAACTGGACTACCAGTCGAACTGGGCGACGCTGACGTTTGAGGTGAAGGACTAGTCGGGAGTCGCCAGTCTTCAGGCACCAGTCACGAATCTGCGAAATCAGCGGAATCTGCGAGAAATAATCAGCAGTCGCCGTTTGTGGTACTCGGGACCCGGTTCTTCGCAGTGTCCTAACTCCTCGAATCCTTCAATTCTCAAATCCTGCCTGCCGGTCGCCGACTTACCAAAGCCACCTATGGCGACGGTACGTGAGCAGGCTCGAATCCGCTATTCCCATACGCAGCCGTTGAACACAGTAATCCGACCAATTTCTACAAGCACTGGCCCCAGGTCAGGACCTGCCCCGGCAGAGAGTTCCAAGTAATTGAAGGTGTCGAAAAAACCTGATGCAACGTGTCTCTCCATTTCAGCGTAGGGCCCTTCTCTGTTGTTGGCATGGGCCAGGATGAAAGTGTCTCCAGATCGGCGGAATTTGTAAAATTGTTTTGGCGTAAATCCCTGGCCTACCAGGTCAGTGACAACATCACGTCCGTTGTTGTAGTGCTGGAGTCTGTTGCGTGATCCCAGGAAAGTGAGCTCTGGAACCTCCCACATATCGTCACCCGTCACGACCAAATCGATCCGTCCCTGGCGACGATAACCATTACCCATCTCGATCTGACCCAATTCGACGACGCCTTCGATATCACCGGTGAACTTCAAATTCTTGAGCCGCACTGTGGCATAACCACCCGTTGCACCGATCACTAATCTGAGATAACCGTCTTCTACTGCTAACCTGCCTTCGTGTAGTATTTGGCGGATCTCCCATACCGATGTATCAAGCGGACCTTCCGTAAAATCATAGTCGAAACACGGATGCTCGGCTGTCCCCTGGATCGGGCCTCTTGCACCTTTCCAGGGCTGCCAGCTGAACAGCACCCCGGCGGTCACGACACCCAGGACCACGACCCACATCGCGATCCGCAGCCGCAGCCGGTTGGCCAGGTACGCGCGCTCGCGCTCCATGATCAGCCTTCGGATCTCCGTGGTATCCACCTCTTCGCCAAACTGACCGACCAGGCTCTCGCGTGCTTGCTGATAAAGTGCGAAGTCCCGGGCCAAGGAGGGGTCGGCCTGCATCAGTGCCTCAAAGGCCAGTCGCTCCTGGTCGGAGAGGGTGCCCTGCAAATAGGGTTCAATCTGATCGTGAAAGTCCGGCACGTTACATCCAGTTGATTGAGGTCGGCGTTTTGACGTTGCAGGTCTTCGCCTGAGTCGAAGATATGACTAGTTCCTATTAACGTCCGTTATGATCGGCGGGCAGTTTGTCTGTGTAAAGCAGCCTCCCTTGCTCGGCAGCGGATTTCTTCACTTCTACCTCGATTCTATTTTCTTGCGCATACTTGTCATTTCTTATTCCCGTCACCTGCCAACTGACCTTTACGTTCGGTTTGTCGGTGGCAACCACAAACTTGTTGTCAGCAATCTCATCAGCCACGATCGCCTGTGCAAATGACCCGATCACCGTCAGCTGATACCGGAAATCTTTGTTCAGCGCTTCGAAATAGTCGGGCAGCACGACAGTTGCATGCCCCGTGGCGTCAGTAGTGATATTCCCGTTGTACACATTCATCATGTCGGGACTTTCCACGAAGCTGTGATAGAGGTATTTGTTGTATGGGTCCAATGGGTGGTCGATCTTGAAGGACCCGGCAGCCTTGGCCACAAAGTTGGCGATGAGTGTATCCACGATGGTCTCGTCGAAGACCACATCGTCACCTAGTATGTCGTTTGTAGTCAATGTTCCATTGACGTTGACCATCTGTGAAAAAATATCCCATGAGAAGCCAATTGGCGGTCCAAAGCCGGTCACTTCGATACCCAATGGCGTGTACCTGGCCTGTCCGCCAAAACCATCGGGCATTTTCGCTTCATTGGTGCACACTACATTGGCATTCAGACTATCTGATAGGATCGTATCTGAATTGACAGCTGGACAATTGAAATTACCGATAACTCCCAGATCGGAGCCCACGACTAATTCTGAACCGGTTGAAGGATACAAGGAGTCAGCCTTAACGTTACCATTGACTACCAAAGCCGACCCTGTGGACGGGTATAGGCTATCTACTCGAACGCCACCAACGACAACCAATGCTGATCCGGTGGACGGAATCAAACTGTCTGTTTTGATCCCGCTATTGATAACTAAAGCCGATCCGGTGGACGGGAGCAGGCTGTCGGTTTTCACCTTGTTAGCCATCAGGTCACCATCTACAATACAATAGTTACTGTTGACGGAACGTAAGGTGTCAACGTGGATGCTTGGCGTTCGGATTGGTTGCAAATACTCAAATCGTTGATTCGTGTGATCAACGTGGAACGACATCGTATCACCACTACTGGTCGTGAACAATTGGATGAGCAATGGCAGGTCACCCTGAATTTCGTGTTCGTTGAACCCAAAATATCTCACGGTTTTTTGATCGGGATGATACCTGATTTTACTGGTGTTGCTCGTTCCCTTGAATTGATATGACACTGCTCCGGGGACATCAGCCCAATCCAGGGTCATCTGTGGTAGCGTCGGGGTCGCGGTCCTTATAGTGAAACTCAGCTGCGGAGGTGTGATGAGGGTGTCAAATTGTAGCGGGGAAGTGAATATCACTTCGCTTGAGGACAATCGAATAGCATTTGTGTCAGGTCCCTTAACGACTTCAATTTTAGCGGTTGAACAATCCTCAGCCTGGATTCGTAGATCGATGCCAGAACCGCAGGTACTATCGCTTTCCATTCGGATCTCGGGAGGAATGGTTAGACCACCTGACGTGGCTGGTCTCACGACCACATTACCCCAGAATCCGAACTCAGGTGTTGGGACCGGACTAACTGACATCTTAGCAGAGTCGTTGGGTGCATGCCATTCAAATGTGTATTGAGGCGTTCCGCAGTCATCGTCCCACCCTTCAATAAGCTTCAAAGAATCGCCGCATTCCGGATTCACTTGCTCTACTTTTTTCGCGCCTATTTTAAGAACGTCCCAAACAGTAAGAGGGACAATGCCGGGTGCACTAGTATCGGGAGCACAAATTTCGAAAGCTATCGAGTCCTCCCCATTGAATAACTGGAGTTTCTTGGTCTTCACAGAATCCGTCTTGATCGCGGGAATGCACAGCAAATGACTGAAAGTCCATAAGTGTGCCGCCGGGTCGATCTGTAGATGTAGTGTATCGTTAAAGGTGGAATCAGAGAAATGGAATTGAAAGGGTCCCTCTTGTCCGAAATTGAAAGTGTTGACTCCTTTTAATTGCAATTCCTTTTCAGAAGGGATCGTGATCCAGCAAACGGTATCAAGGCCGCCGATCACTCCCTGGCCATTGGCCCCCCAAAAGTATTCGGTGTCCGGACTAAAAAACTTGGACGAGCGTGCATTGGATTCGACGGTTTGCTTCTTGACAGAATCATCACCACAATCATTTACGGTAGTCACCCAGTAGTACTCGTCTTCGTCGGTGTCATTCGGATCGGGACGCAATCGCTGTTCTTCCTCCTGAATAACACAACCCAACGGACTGTAGGTTGTGCGGCGTTGTACAATACGGTAGCCCTTGCCCGGCACAATCGGCAGTGAGTCTACGGTCGATCCATTTCTGCACTCCTGGTACCAGAGATACGGTGGTTGTCCAGGAATTGGATTCTTCACATAGGTTTCGGCATACCACGTAAAGGCAGAGTCTCGCGACAAATACCGGACCACGTACCCTCCGTCTCCAGTAAATCGAATTTCTTGATGAGGGCTATTCGTTGTGTTCAGCGACCAAACGGTATCCTGAGACAGCATCTGCATCGAACCATTATCAGGATCCAGAATGAATCGAATATCTCCCAGCGTGTCCTTGAGGATGATCTTGTGTCCGAGAAGACTGGAGTCGAGCTGGAGATTGCCAACGACGTGGAGTTTTTCGACCGGATTGGCGGTGCCGACGCCGACATTCCCTTGAGCTACCAACTGAGACGTAGATAACCCAATTGCAAGGTAAAGAATAGTGCAGGCAAGGTGTTTGGTGCACATGATCAATAAGTTTTTCAGGGATTGCACACGACAATCCACCCATTGATAAATGCCCGCAGGCAAAGTGTTACCTCAAAGAGATCACCCCTGCTTCCTTTCCCGCAACAGTCCAACAAACGCACGCACACACTCCGGCCGCTTCCTCCGCAGGTACCCGTGCGACTTGCCGATCTGCTGGCCGATCTGCTTGAGGTTGAAACCGGCCCAGCTCAAACGCAGCACCTGTTGGCACAGGGGAGCGAGGGTGTCGAAGGCTTTCTTGAACAGGGTGTCATCATGCTGACGTTGGGAGAGGGCTGCCTGCGAGTCGGTTTGGCTGGGCTGCGCAGCGGAAAATTGGTGATGCAGTTCGGTGAGCCGCTTGCGCTTCTTCAACTCGTTGAGCCAGAGCCACTTTCCGAGGCGGTGCAGATACGACCCGAACGGTTCGTGGAGGATGGTCCCGCCGGTTTCCTTTTTGCGGTAGATGGTGAGCAGGCACTCCTGGAACACATCCTTGGCGTCGGCCCCGCGTCCGGAATTGCGCACGATGTGCCTCCGCAAGGGCGGGAAAAAACGCCGGTAGATCTCGTCAATCACGGCACGGTCGGCACGGAGCAGGCCGTCCAACAGGTATTGGTCAGGGTGTGGTGTGGGGGTGTGCATAGTGCGGTCCAGACCAGATTAAGGTAAAGAATTCCGAGGGGATGTCTGCGAAGCGGTGAAGCCCCTTGAATACTCATTGAAACGCCTGGTCCACTCATTGCTGGTTGACGACCCACAACCAGGCGACTACATTGCCCGTGAAACCAGTCAACATCACAGATCATGGGACACATCAACGCCATCTTTATCTTTCTGCTATCGCTCTGTTCATTGCCGCTTGCAGCCCAGGATCTCAGCAACCTCACCCTGCAGGCACATTATTCTCTGATCAATTCCGGTGACGACGCCACCGGCAACTTCGGTTCCCTGGAGATGATCAACACACCCTTCCACGACACCTGCGGCATCTTTTCGTTCGGCGGGTATCTGTTTGACACCATTGATGAGGACTCTTCGTTTGTAGGGACGCCGCAGATTGACGCCCTGTTGCACGAACAATTTGCAGTGCAGGTCGAGTTCAAGGTGGACACCATCGAGGACCGTGGACGCCCGGTCCTGGTACTGGGTGATGGCTGGCGGTACCTGGGACTGTTTACGTGGCCTGACGGGACCTTCCGGCTGGTTCACAATGACGCGCTCTACATCCCGGACGCCCAGGTCACTCTCGAAGTCGCCAAATGGCACACGTTTACGGTGCTGCACAACCGCGGGCAAGAAGCCTCTTACTATTATATCGACGGCACCCAGATCTGGGCACGGGCCGACACACTCGTACAGCCGGACTATGATCTGCGGGTCACCAACACCCACGGCGGCTTTGGCTGGACATGGCGCGGTTACTGGCGAAACCTTCGCATCTATAGTTCGGATGTGACCACCTCCACCCGCCAGGCCTGGCATCCTGAGGAAATGTTGGTGATGCCCAACCCGTCATCGGACGGCACGATCTCGGTGCACCTGCAAGTTGCCGCCGGGCAACAACATCAGTTGCGGGTGACCGACATGATGGGTCGGACCGTTCAGACCAGGGATATTTTGCACGATGCCATCGTGACCCTCAGCGACTTGCCAGCTGGAACCTTGGTCCTGCAGGCCCTCCGCGATGGACGACTGATCGCACAGAACCGTGTGCTGGTGAACAGGGATTGAGTCATACCGCGGCGTATTCAATATCTTGGTGTCAAACCATCCAGAGATGAAAAGACGCCTGACTACCCTGACCGCTTTCGTTCTGACCCTTGGCATCACCGCTCAGGACAGCGATCTCCGGGCCCAACTCGAAGCAATCGCCGTCATCGACCAGAAAGTGATGATGCCCATGCGCGACGGCATCCGCCTGTGCACAGACATTTACCGGCCCAAAACCGACACACCGGTACCGGTGATCTTCTCCAGGACGCCCTACAATTTCAACTCGTGGGGAGACGGAGAGGAACGGACCCGCACCTACCAGCGCGCGCTGGATGCGGTCAAGCGCGGCTATGCCTATGTGGTACAGAATGAGCGCGGCCGCTACTTCTCGGAGGGCCAGTGGGACATCCTCGGCACGCCGACGACCGATGGCTACGATGCCTTCACCTGGATGAAAAACCAGCCCTGGTGCAACGGACGGATCGGCACGTATGGCTGCAGCTCGACCGCCGAATGGCAAATGGCGGTAGCCGCCCTCGATCATCCGTCCCACGCGGCCATGGTGCCGCAGGGATTCGGAGCCGGCGTCGGCCGCATCGGTGACTGGCACGAACAGGGCAACTGGTATCGCGGTGGGGCGGAACAAATGCTGTTTTTCGCCTGGCTGTACGGTGTCGAGCATGATGTCTTCAAGCCACGCATACCGCCGGGAGCGACACAGGAAGACCTGATCCGCATTTCCAGATTCTACGACCTCGCACCGGAAAACCCGCCGGTGGATATGTCCGAAGCCTTGCGTCATCTGCCGATCACGGATATCCTGCAAAACATCAACGGCAAGCGCGAGATCTATGACAAAATGATCCGCCGCAAGCCCAATGATCCGGCATGGTACGAGGGTGGACTCTACCACGACGACATGCCGTTTGGCGTACCGAGCATGTGGTTTGTGTCCTGGTATGATGTATCTGCCGGACCCAATCTGGCCCTGTTCAATCATGTACGCGAAAACGGGGCCGACGCCGAGGTGCGGGACAATCAGTACCTGGTCATCGCCCCAACCTTGCATTGTCGCTTTACACGGGCCACCGAAGAGACGATCGTCGGCGAGCGCAATCTCGGTGATGCACGCCTGGACTACGATGCCTTGATCTATGGCTGGTTTGATTTCTGGCTGAAGGGGGAGGACAACGGGATCCTCGATCAAACGCCGCGCGTCCAGTACTATGTGATGGGCGCCAATGAGTGGAAGTCGTCCGATACCTGGCCGCCCGAAGGCGCGCAGATGGAGACCTTTTATTTGTCGAGCGGAGGCAGTGCCAACAGTTTGTACGGGGATGGCAAGTTGACCTCACAACCGCCGGCCGAAAACCGGCCAGACCGCTTTACCTACGACCCCATGAACCCGGTGCCCTCCTACGGCGGGAATGTCTGTTGCACCGGCAATGCTGTGCAGGGGGGCGCGTTTGACCAACGCGAAATGGAAACGCGACACGACATTCTGGTTTACACTTCCGAACCGCTCGTGGAGGGGATCGAGGTGAGTGGGACGATCGAGATCGACCTCTACGTTGGCTCAGATGCCAAGGATACCGACTTCACGGTCAAGCTGATCGATGTGCACCCCGATGGCCGGGCCTACAACCTCGACGAGACGATCCAGCGCATGCGATACCGCGAGGGCTATGACAAGGAAGTGATGATGGAGAAGGGACATGTGTATAAGGTGGCGGTGAGTCCCATGTCGACCAGCAATTTTTTCAAGAAGGGACACCGTATCCGGATCGAGGTATCGAGCAGTAACTTTCCGAGATTCGCCCGCAACCTGAATACGGGAGGTAACAACTATGATGAAAGCCAGGGGGTGGTGGCGCACAATGTTGTACACCATTCGGCGCAGTACCCGTCGCAGATCCGTTTGCCGGTCGTGCGGCCAGTGAGTCGTTAGCTGCCAATCAGCGTACGATGCCCACTTTCAGGTCATCGATATAGACAACCGACTCCGGGTTTGGGGAGATCAGTGATATGCGGATCTCATCGCCAGCGCGAAACGACCTGGGGATCGTCATATGTGCTTCGACAAACGCCCACTGTCCCGGTACGCCCCACCAGAGCGAGATGTCGCCCGGGTCGCCCGGTTTGTTATTCAAGCGCAGATACCGTCGTGCCAGAAAACGCTCCCCACGCTTGATGGACAAAGCGAAGGAAGTCATATCGTAGTATTGAGAGATCTGTTTTTCAACGTACACCTGGCACGAGACGGCCAGCAGGTCTCCAGGTTGGAATGAAGTGGATGCGAATGGAAACACGTGCTCGCCAAAATCCACTGCGGCCTCAGGTGTGATGCGATACGCCCTGGAGTCATGTTGCACCATGTGCGCGGAATCAAATGAGTTGCCTTCAAAATCTTCCTCCCACAGCAAGGTATGCCACTTACGGGATGTCTGAAAGGTGTGGAGATCGTAGGCCACACTCATAGCCTGGTCCATTTGCAGACGTCCAAAGGACTGCCGATAGTACGCTGAGTTCATGTCCTCAGTCCAGAGTACCCCGCGCCGGTGCTGTTCCGTTTGGTAGACGTTGAGGAGCACACAGAGGATCACGAAGCCATAGATCCATCGCCGCCAGCGTGGAGCGAGGTAAGCGATCATCGCTGCAAAGGGAATGGCCAATACCGGGTATAGATCGACCATCGCACGCATGCCGAATCCGTTGATGTAGAACCAGTTCCACCAGCTAAACACGAGCCAGACGTGGAGCACAACAACGGCTGTCACGACCATCCGCAAAGTGTGCCGCCGGATCCAAAGCATGACCATGCCCGTCATGGAGAGGATCATCACCGGCGTATAGATCAGCCACCCGTTACGGAAAGAAAACAGTCCTTTGGAAATCCTCGGTTTGAGAAAGTTGAACCCCTCCCCGGCATAACTGTAGTATACCCACTGGCCAGTCGTGTATTTCCAGTACAGGAGTTGCGGGAGTGCGCAAAGTACCAGACAGAAGGCCATGATCATCAACAACTTGCGATGCCTGCGCAGCAAGGTCAGGCGTGCACGGACAGATTTGATCTCCCAGAGGAATGGAACCAGCACGCAGATGATCTCCGTCGGCCGGATCAGGGTGATCATACCGGCGAGGAGGCCGATGGCGACCGACCAGCGCACCCCGGGGTGGCGATAAAACCGATCCGTGGCATAGAGCAGCGCGGCCCACAAGGCGAAGAGAAACGGGTGGGCCATCACGTTGTTGATCACCCCAAAATAGAAAAGATTGGTGGCCAACCCGATTGCGAGCACGGTGCACAATGCCGGGCCCCGGCCAAACCGGTTGCTCAGCAACTTCCAAATGAACCACAGACCCAGCAGAATGAAGGCCAGGGCATTGAGGTAGAGCGCAAAGCGGTACGGTGCGGTGAATCCATTTGCGTTCGACGGATCCGTGAGCACGGTATACCCGTGTGCCAAAGCAAAGGCGACACTGTTGAGGATCGCCACTCCCGAGGTGTACTTGAGGACGTTGCCTTCCCCGTGTGCGGGTGCCTCACCAACGCGCAAGGTGTCTCCAATCACGCTGACCGTC
>JAWWBX010000048.1:0-20410 GCA_033720735.1 Saprospiraceae bacterium | reverse complement strand
TTTGACCAAATTCATGGTGATGGCGACACCCGACGTCCACGAGGAAGACGGCGTGACGCCGCGGTTCCTGACTGCTGATTATGATCTCCTGATGATCGGCTTCTACGAGGGGCCCGGACAAGGTGCGCCGGCCCCACCGGAGGTCGACTTCTTATCAGGCGTTGGACAGATCACACCCGAGCAGCAGGACCTGGTCACCCGCCTCAATCAGGAAGTAGCGGGGACCGGTTACGACGGCGGCAATGTCACGCACCACGGACCGGAAAATCAATTCAGCGGGTCTCCCTACGTGGACTATCCTCTGACGGTGTTTGCTCCGGATGACATTCCCAACGGATTCTTCAGTGGATCGCAGGGTGGCAAGATCCTGTCGATCGACATGGGTCCGCCCGGTTTTCGCGACATCCATCTCAAGCGCTTCATCAATCGCATGCGGGAGGAAGGCTACGACCTGTACGACAATCCGGAAGCGCCCGGATGGCACTGGGAGTGGGACGACGGGGTGCCTGGGTACCGCCTCGAGGATTCGGACCAGCTGGTTGATTATGTAGAGCAACTGCCCGAACGTGATTGTGGCAAGTCCGGTGCACCAGGCTCGACGCCGTGCCACCAGGCGCCCAAACCGGATGCCTCTCCCGCTCAACCGGCATCCTGGCTGCTGGGCCGCGCACCCGGTCCCTTGTTTGATATGCGCTTGCACAGCACGGTCACGCAAGGCCGTCAGCTGATCGTGATGATCGACTCGGATCACGCTGCTGAGATCCAGCTGATCATCCATGACGCCCTGGGTCATCCACGCATGGTGCGTGATGTCGCGCTCCTAGCCGGTCAAAACGATGTGATGCTCGACATTGCCGAGTTGCCAACCGGTATTTACTGGGTACACACGGCGGGCCATGCGGGATTGCGTTTTGTGCGGATGTAGGATGTTGAAAGTTTGAAGCTTGGACCTCGCGTCAACCTCAATTTTCCTTCAACATGCAACTCCTAATCAGCCGGGGAGATTGATCCTTCCTGCTCGCCGACCGGCTCACGGATCGTGCTCAAGACGCTCTTGTCTTCGTACAGTGAAATATAAAGTGGTTTTTCGTACCTGATCGTGTTGATGATCTCAGGTAATCTGTCGAAGTGGAAGCACAGTCTCATTACCCCGGTGGGCAGCACTTCAGGCTCTGGAACAGCACCATCGTAAAAGTGAATATATCCAACGGTCTTCTCGCCCATAAAGCAGGTGATGACCGCCTTCTCAATAGAGTTGGGCTTTGACTCGTGGTAAATGATGTAGTTGTCAAACTCTGATGTCGTCATGATCAAGCCATTTTGAGGCCACGCAAAATAGGGATTTTACACACATACGACGATGATGCGGAGCATGCCTTGGTCAAACAGCCGACAGCCCGGTGGTCAACGTTGCCGTCAGGCTTTCGCACGGAGTGATTCCACTTCTGCCACGGTCTTGGGGATACGCGGCCCGAGCACGCGCTGTCCTTCGGCAGTCACCAGAACATTGTCTTCAATCCGGACCCCGCCGAAATTGCGAAATGCTGTCAGTTTATCATATGCGATAAACGCCTGGTGCAAGCCCTGTCTCTGCCACTGATCGATCAATGCGGGTATGAAATAGATGCCGGGTTCGACCGTCACGACATGACCGGGTCGCAACGATTTGGCCATGCGCAGATATGCCAGGCCAAACTGGTCACTGCGTGTGCATTCCGTTCCGTAGCCGACGTGGTCCTCACCCAGGCCCTCCATGTCATGAACGTCCAGCCCGATCATATGTCCGAGCCCATGTGGAAAGAACAGGGCATGCGCACCAGAAGCCACCGCGTCCTCGGGATTGCCGCGCATGAGCCCCATCGCAATGAGTCCGTCGGCAATGATCTGACTGGCCAACAGGTGTACATCGCGAAACATTTGCCCGGGACGCACGGCGTTGATCCCTTTCATTTCGGCTTCCAGAACGATGTTGTAGATATCCGCCTGCTCCGGGGAAAACCGCTTGTCGACAGGAAATGTCCTGGTAATGTCCGCAGCGTAACGCATTCGGTTTTCAGCACCAAAATCGCCCAGCACCAGGTCACCCTTTTGCAATACGTTGTGATAATGATGGTTGTGCAGGATGTGGCCGTCCCGGCTGAGGATGATCCCGTATGCTGGTTCTCCTTCATTAGCGCGCGCAATCCCTGTCGCCACGCCGGCAAGTACCGACTCGCGCATGCCGGATTTGGCTGTTCGCATCACCTTGGTGTGCATCTGTGCGGTGATCTCCAGCGCCTCTTCCATTTGCGCAACCTCCTCCGGCCCTTTGATCTCGCGCTGGGACACCACCGCCAGAATAAGTTGCTCGGATGGCGCTACTGAGCAATCAGCATGCGTGGCAAGCCTCTGCAATACCGCGTAGTGTTCGGCCCGATAGGGGGGTAACGTGTGCATTGAGCAATCCGCATAATCTTCAAACAGCCGGCTGGCCGGGCGGACGTCCGCAATGCCAACGGACGCTGCCAGTTCTTTCAGGGTCGGTTGCGGACCGGTCCACACCACGTCCTCCATGGTCGCGTCATCGCCATACAGGATCGTCGTCCCCTTGTCAGCGTCAATGACCAGATTGAGTCCAGGCAAGTCGAGCCCTGCATAGTAAAGGAAATTGCTATCCTGCCTGAACCGATAGTAATTTGCTGCATAATTGATCGGGCTGTTTTTGTTGCCGGGAAACAGCAAAACGTTGCCCTGCATGGATGCCTGCAGCACACGTCGGCGGTCTGTATAGATGTCTGGTTCGAAAAGGTATTGCATAAGGCTCAAGATAGGCAAAAGCACTCCCAGGCAGGTGAGCGTGTGCAAGCGCTTGTGGGTGCGGATGTACGTGTGTCGTATCTTCACCGAATGGAAGACCGCATTCTCACCATGCACCCGTCAGGCAAGCAAGGTGTAAACATCCTTTATCGCCGCTACAACCGGATCAAGGATTATATCCTGAGCACTATCCGATCTACCGGTGTGATCACGTTTTCCGACCTGGCCGATCAGGCCGTGGAAGAGCTGTCAGACAACTTTGATGGCAAGGTGCTGTGGTATGTCACCACTGTCAAGCTGGATCTTGAGGCGCGCGGTTTGATCGAGCGCGTGCCGAAAACCAGTCCGCATCAGCTTCGCTTGACCGAGAAAGCTAGCGGTTGATCACATTGAACCAATTCAGGATCGAGGTACGGGTGAAGTCGATGTTCAGTTCACCCATCAGTTCCAGGTACT
Source organism: Saprospiraceae bacterium (assembly GCA_033720735.1). Lineage (GTDB taxonomy): Bacteria > Bacteroidota > Bacteroidia > Chitinophagales > Saprospiraceae > B8-G4. The sequence continues at coordinate 17,158 of JAWWBX010000048.1, read as the reverse complement.
CGTCGTGGAACGTTTTGTGCTGGTGGTAGGTATCCTGCTGCTCGATCATCTTGCGGATGCGTGGCACCTGCGCGTGAGAACATGAAAAGGCTCCATAGCCCCGCTCCCAATAGAAGGGCTTGCTGCACAACCCATTGTCGTTGACGTAGCGGGATGAAAGCGCCTTGACATCGCGCATCAGGTCGGCGATGGCTTTGGTTGGCGAGGTGCGAAACAGCAAGTGCAGATGGTCGGCGGCTCCGTTGATGGCAATCAGGTGTTGTTCGTCGAGGCGAAACAGATAGTTGATGTACGTGTACAAGGGCACGCGCATCCGCTTGCTGATGAGGGGTTTGCGGTCCCTGACGGCAAACAAGGCGTGGAAATACAATTCTGTATGCGTCGCAGACACACCAGAAGATACGAAAGAATCACAGCCCGCTGCTGGCGCCTTCTTCACATGGTTATGGTGTCAGGAGGCCGGCGCGAATGCTGCCGATGATCTTGTCGGCATGATCCCGGGCATTCTCAATAAAGAACTTGTTGGTTTTCATCCCGCCACAGACGACGCCCGCGACGTATACGCCCGGGATGGTTGATTCATGGGTATCGGGAATGTATTTGAGCATTTGCTCGCCATCTGTTTCCCATTCGATGCCGATGCGTGCCAACAGGTCGAAATCGGGTTCGTAACCGGTCATGGCCAGGACAAAATCATTCTCCAGTACTTTCTGCCCTTCAGGCGTTTTGATCACGATCTCCTGCGGCCGGATCTCTTCCACGGTGCTTGCGAAATACGCAGTGATCGATCCTTCCGCGATCCGGTTGATGATGTTGGGCCGGATCCAGTACTTGACCCGCTCGCTGATCTCCTCTTCACGGACGACCATGGTCACTTCAGACCCTTTGTGAAACAACTCCAGCGCCACGTCGCACGCGGAATTGGCTGCACCGATCACAGCCACGCGCTGATCCACGTAGGGGTGCGCTTCATCAAAGTAGTGTTTGACCTTGGGCAGGTCCTCTCCCGGGACGTCCATGAGATGAGGGCGATCATAAAACCCGGTAGCCACGACCACCTTGCGTGTGCGAAACTTCCCTTTGTCCGTGTGGACTGTAAAATCACCGTCAGATCCTGTCACCTGGCCTACGGTTTCGTAGTAGCGGATGTTGAGTTTCCACTGCTCGTTGACACGGCGGAAGTACTCGAGAGCCTCGCGACGGGTGGGCTTGTCGCCATGTGCAATGAATGGCACATCGCCGATCTCGAGCAATTTGGACGTGGAGAAAAAGGTCATGTTGGTCGGAAAGCGAAAGATGGTATTGACCAGCATGCCTTTCTCAATGATGAGATAGTCGAGACCGGCCTTGGTCGCTTCGATGCCGACGGTCATTCCGATCGGTCCGGCCCCAATGATGATCATATCGTAGCGCTTGTCCATGGCTGTCAGTTCTGCAGGGTACAAAGATTCGAATCCATCTATGATATGGAGACATGTCTGCATGAAAATTGTTTGCTGCACCGGGAAATCCTAATTTTGAATCATCTCCCCAACCTGGAATCCTGCTAGCACCAAAAGCTGTATACAGCAGCACATCGTGGTATGAGACACTTTTACCTCCTGATCTGCCTGTTCTGGATGGCTGAACTGCCGGCCCAGGTCAGCACGATCTGGTTTGACAAAGAGGAAGCAACAATACGTCGCGACCTGCAGCGCGATATCATTCCTGACGTATATCGCACGGTCGAGGCAATTCCCGGTGCCCTGCGGGCGCGCCTGGATCTGGCGCCTGATGAGGCCCAGATCCCGCCTTCACGGAGTCCCGTCGTGCTGGAAGTCCCGGCACCTGACGGCACCTTCGAGCGGTTTCGCATCGTGCGGTACCGCATGATGGAAGAAGGTTTGTCTGCGCGTTACCCCGAGGTCGCCACCTACCGGGGTGTACATGTCGATAACCCCTGGCGCACGATTCGGCTGGCCTGGACGGCACGCGGATTCAGTGCGATGGTTTCGGGAGGAGGAAACAAATATTTCATTGATCCGTACGCCCGCCGGAATCAGTCTGACTACATCTCTTATTACAAGTCAGATTATACCGGTCCGGAAAGGGATTTCAGATGTCTGACGCAGAGTGCCGGTGAGCGACCGGTGCCATCTCCCGGTCAACGAAGTTCAGGTGATTGCACATTTCGATCCTATCGGCTGGCTGTCGCGGCCACCGGTGAGTATTCCAATTTTCACGACGCGACCGGCCCGGCCGATTCGGACACCGTGCTGGCAGCGGTCGTCATCACCATCAACCGGGTCAATGAGGTCTACGAACGCGATGTGGCCATCCGCCTCATCCTGATCGCCAACACCGATGACGTGTTTTATTACAACGCTGGGTCTGATCCATACTCCGGCACGGCATGTAATATGCTGCCCCAGAATCAAACCACAATGGACAACGTGATCGGCTCGGCCAACTATGACATCGGTCACGTGTTTACCGCGGTCGGTGGTGGCTGCGCCAGTCTTCAGGTCCCCTGTACCGGCAACAAGGCGCGGGGCGCCACCGGTCTCAATCCGCCCATCGGTGATCCTTTTTACATCGACTATGTAGCCCATGAGATCGGACATCAGTTCGGAGGGAATCACTGCTTTAATAATTCCTGCAACAACAATCGCAACAATGCCACGGCCTACGAGCCCGGCAGCGGCGCTACCATCATGGCGTATGCCGGTATTTGTTCACCCAATGTGCAGTCAAACAGCGATGACTACTTCCATGGCATCAGCGTGTTTGAGATCAATGATTTCACTGCCTTTGATGATGGTGACATCTGCGACGATCCGATCCTGCCCTGGAACAACAACGCTCCGGTGGTCACGCCCGGGGCGGACTACACGATCCCCATTTCGACACCATTCATGCTGACCGCGGTTGCCACCGATGCCGATGGAGACCCCCTCAACTACCTCTGGGAGCAGTGGGATCAGGAGATCGGTTCCATGCCTCCCTCTTCATCCAACACGGTCGGTCCCATGTTCCGATCGTTCGATCCCGACACTTCGCCCACGCGCTTCTTTCCCCGTCTCGCAGACCTGGTCAATAATGTCAGTCCAACCTGGGAGGTCCTTCCTTCCGTTACACGTAATATGGATTTCCGGGTGACAGTCAAGGATTTTCACAACGGCATGGCCGGTTGTGCCGATGAGGACAATATCAATGTCAACACCACCGCCTCGGCAGGGCCGTTCCTCGTCCTTGGGCCCAATCCCTCAACCGCCGAATGGACCGAGGGCCAAAACGAGACCGTCACCTGGGACGTTGCCGGAACAGATGCCAGCCCGGTCAATTGTGCCAACGTGGATATCCTCCTTTCGTATGATGGTGGATTTACCTGGGATGATACCGTGGCAACGAGCTTGCCCAATACCGGAAGTGCCTCGGTGATCGTTCCAGCAGGCGTCACAACGATGGCAAGGGTCATGGTCAAGTGCAGCGACAATGTCTTCTTTGACATTTCGGACGAGGACTTTGAGATCCTTTCTGGTCTGCCGGACTACAACCTGGCTTCGGTACCACCCAGCCAGGCCGTGTGTCAGCCCAACAGTGCAAGCTTTACCATCGAAGTCGGGTCAGTCAACGGCTACTCGGATGCCGTCACACTGAGTCTGAGCGGGCACCCGGCAGGCAGCTCGATTGCCTTCAGTGTCAATCCGGTGATCCCTGGCAATACGAGTACCCTGACGATCAGCGGCCTGGGGGGCGTCACGCCAGGTGATTATCCCCTGATCCTCTCGGGCTCGAGCACCACGGGACCAAAGGATATTGCCATTGGCCTGCAGGTGTTGAACACTCCCGCCGGCACCATGCTCGAGTTGCCGGCTGACGGGGCGATTGAGGTTGATCTGCAACCACTGTTTGAATGGGAGGCAGATGCGGTAGCGACGGCGTACGATATCCAGGTATCCAGCGATTCCGGATTTGTCAGCCTGGCAGTTGATACCACCGTGGCCGATACCTTCCTGACGTCACCGGTGGCTCTCGATCCGGTTGCCACCTATTACTGGAGAGTACGACCAACCAATCTCTGTGGCAATGGTGCATGGTCGGCTGTGTTCGGATTTGAGACCGTCCCGTGTCTGATCTATGTCAGCACGGATGTGCCCAAGACCATACCAAGTTCTCCCGGAAATGTCACGATCACTTCGGTCGTCGAGATCCTCGACAGCGGTGTGATCACTGACGTCAACGTGCTTGATCTCGAGGGCACCCACACCTGGATCGACGATCTGGATGTGACCCTGATCAGCCCGGCAGCGACTTCAGTAGAACTCTTTTCTGATATCTGCGGATCCAACAATGATTTTGACTTGGACCTGGATGATGAAGCACCCAATTCCACGTTTGATTGTCCACCAACCACCGGCCTGGCCTACCAGCCAGAAGGGATGTTGAGTGATTTCGACGGAGAGCAACTCACTGGCACCTGGACCCTGCAGATCGTTGATGATTTCAATCAGGATGGCGGCACGCTTGACCACTGGTCGATCCAGGTTTGTTTGAGCGATTACAGCTGCAACAAGGAAGTCTTCAATACCAATGATGATGGTCCGGGCTCCTTGCGGGCAGCCGTAGCCTGTGCATCGGATGGCGACACGATCACGTTCAATGCATCCGTCCACAACGAGACGATCATACTTGGTTCGCCCCTGGTCATCGATGAGGATATCTATTTCAAATCCGACATCAGTGAGCTCGTCACGGTGAGTGGCGTGGGACTGACCAGACCCTTTGAGATCCAGAGTAGTGCAGCGGTGGAAATGAGCGGTTTCAAGATCCTCGCCGGGCTTGGTCCTGACGGTGCTGGGATTCTGAATCAGGGCACGTTATTCTTGCGCGACATGACCATCCTGCCGGCCGTTTCGCCTCCGGTCACCAGCCTGGTCAGCAACAGCGGCACTCTGACCATTGAGGGGAATTGCAGTATTGAACCTTAGCCGCGCCTACCCGGGCGCCAGGTGTTCCGGTGCATGGTGCAGGCTGATCTGCCAGATCTCCGGCAGCAACAGGTATACCGCCAGCGTGAGCAGCAGGATTGAAATGAGATTCATCCAGATCCCGGTGCGCACCATGTCCGGTATCCGCAGATATCCCGATCCGAAGACCACCGCGTTGGGCGGTGTGGCCACTGGCAGCATAAAGGCACACGAGGCGGCAACCGTAGCAGCGACCATCAAGCCATAGGGGTGGACATTGATGGCAAACGCCAGGGAGGCGAGGATCGGCAGGATCATGGATGCGGTAGCGACATTGGAGGTGATCTCGGTCAAGAAGTTGACGGCGGCAATCAGCACCAGCATGAGAAGCAACAGATGCACCCCTTGCAGCAGGGTCAGCTGACTTCCGATCCATTCGGCCAGGCCGGTATCCTGAAATCCCGCTGCCAATGCCAGCCCACCCCCAAACAGCAGGATGATGCCCCAGGGAATGCGAACAGCCGCCTCCCAGTCGAGAAGCATCTTGCCTTCTTGTTTTGACGGCAGAAAGAACAGGATCGAGGCCCCTGCAATGGCGATGATGGTATCATTCAACCCGGGTAGCCAGTGATTGAGGACGAAGGAGCGCAGGATCCAGCACAACCCGGTAGTGGCAAATACGATCCCGACCAGTTTTTCTTCATAGCTGAGCTTGCCAAGTTGCTCAAGTTGTCTGCGGATCTCGGCACGCCCTCCGGGAATGCCGCTGGCACTCATCTTGCCGGCGACCCGCGTGAGGTAGAGCCAGCAAATCGCCAGCAGGATCGCAGAGATCGGGAGTCCGAACATAAACCACTCCATGAAGGAGATCTCTTTGTCGTACAGCTCCTGGATCACCCCGGCGAGCACCAGGTTGGTCGGGGTGCCGATCAGAGTCGCCACACCCCCGATGGAAGCCGAATACGCAATCGCCAGCATCAGGATCTTGCCGAAGTTTTCACGTTGGCCCGCAGCGGCACCTCCCAGGTGCGACACCACGGCCATTCCGATGGGCAGCATCATGACCGCAGTGGCGGTATTGGAGATCCACATCGACAGCAGTGCTGTCGCCAGCATGAAGCCCAGCACGATCATGCGCGTGTTGGTACCTACCCAGTAAATGATGTTCATGGCGATCCGGCGATGCAGGTTCCACCGTTCGATGGCCACGGCGATGATAAATCCCCCTACGTAAAGAAAGATCAGTGGATGGCCGAACGCTTCCGTCGTGCGCTGAATCGGCAAGGCTCCCGTGAGCGGGAACAGGACGATCGGGAGCAGTGACGTCACCGGGATCGGGATTGCTTCCGTAATCCACCAGGTCGCCACCCAAAGGGTACTGGCCAGCACCGCCCGTGCTGGTTCACTCATCCCTTGCGGGTGCACCCACAACAGGAAAACAACAAAAAGTACCGGACCAAGGATCAGGCCGATACGCCTGGTTGACATGCGTTTCACGCGATCCAAGATGAGAAAAAGTTATGAGGAGACGTCATTGCAACCCGGCTGAAATCCGCATACTGTATCTTGTCACAAATCCAGCACGATGACCAGAGCTTTTCTCCTGTCGCTATGTTTGATCTTTGCCTGTTCCACGTTTGTCCTGGCGCAGAAAAAAAAGAAGACCGCACAACCTGCACCGACTGAAACCCAAACGCCATCCTTTGACGCCTCGAAACTGTCGGCTATGCAATGGCGCTGTATCGGTCCGTTTCGGGGTGGCCGGTCTACCACCGTTTGCGGCGTCATCCAGGATCCGCTGACTTACTATTTCGGATCGGTAGGCGGCGGCCTGTGGAAAACCACGGATGGCGGCAAACGCTGGCGCAATATCACCGATGGTCAAATCAACACCGGTTCTGTCGGTGCGGTGGCCGTGGCGCCTTCCGACCCGAATGTCATTTACCTGGGCATGGGGGAGTCCCCGATCCGCGGCGTGATGACTTCGTCCGGCGACGGCGTATACAAGTCTACTGACGCCGGCCACACCTGGCGTCATATCGGCCTCGACAGCAGCTACCAGATAGCACAGATCAGGGTGCATCCTGACAACCCGGATCTTGTCTACGTCGCCGTCCAGGGCAATCCCTATGGTCCGAATAAACAGCGTGGCATTTATCGCTCTGCGGATGGAGGTGCTCACTGGGAGCGCGTTCATTTTGTCGATGAAAACAGCGGGGCCTGTGATCTTTCCCTGGATGTGAACAACCCGCGGGTCCTCTATGCTGCTTTCTGGGACCACACCCGCTATCCCTGGAAAATGCGCAGTGGCGGTGAAGGCAGTGGCATCTGGAAATCCATGGATGGCGGGACATCATGGTCAGAGTTGACCGCGGGCTTGCCGGACTCGATCATGGGCAAGATCGGGGTTGCCGTTTCACCGGCAAATTCGGACCGTGTCTATGCCATCATCGAGTCGGAGCAGGGCGGGCTGTACCGGTCTGACAATGCCGGCAGGTCATGGCAGCTTATCAATGAGGACCGGGTGCTGCGTGCCCGGAGTTGGTACTACATGCACATTTTTGCCGATCCGCAGGAGGTCAACACCGTGCACGTGCTCAATGCACCTTATATGCGGAGCACTGATGGCGGCCGAACTTTCCGCCGCATTCTTACACCGCATGGGGACAATCATGCCCTGTGGATCCACCCGGATGACAACGATATCATGATCAATGGCAACGACGGCGGAGCCAATGTCAGCTACGACCGTGGCCGTACCTGGAGCACCCAGATGAATCAACCTACAGCACAATTCTATCGTGTCAACGCAGACAACCGGTTCCCCTATCACGTCTATGGCGGTCAACAAGACAACTCCACGGTCTGCATCCCGAGTCGTTCCCAACGGCGGGGGATCGAGAACCGGGAGTTCTATCCTGTGGGTGGTTGTGAAAGCGCCTTTTGTGCCTTCGATCCGGATGACCCGCGTTTTGTGTATGCCACGTGTATTGTCGGCGTCATCACCGAGTACGATACCAGGACTGAAGCGTCGAAGGATATTATGGTCTATCCGGATATCGGGCTGGGCCAGGATCCCAGGACATTGCGCTACCGCTTCAACTGGAACGCGCCCGTCCATGTATCCCTGCATGATCCCGGTGTCATTTACCACGCGGGCAACAAGGTGCTGCGTTCACGCGATCGGGGACTGAGCTGGCAGGAGATCAGCCCGGACCTCACGCGCAACACGCCCGAAAAGATCGATTGGGGTGGTGGCCCGATCACCAATGAAGGCGCAGGAGCGGAGACCTATCACACCATCATGTACCTGGCTGAATCACCCCACGATGCCAGGGTGCTCTGGACGGGAGCCGACGACGGGATGATCCATGTCACCCGGGACGGAGGGGCCACCTGGAACGATGTCACGCCACCCGGGCTGCCCGAAGGGATTGCCAATTGTATCGATGTGAGTCCGCACCACCCGGGTACGGCGTTTGTGGCCTTCACGCGATACAAATTCAGCGATTTCACGCCTTACGTCTACGTGACTACCGACTATGGGAAGACCTGGACCTTGCGCGCAGATGGCATCGGGCCGCAAGCGCACGTGCGCTGTGTGCGTGAAGACACGGAAGTGCCCGGACTGCTGTACGCGGGCACTGAATGCGGGATGTACGTGTCCTTTGACACCGGACAATCCTGGCACCCCTTCCAACTCAATCTGCCTGTGGTCCCCATCACCGATATCAAGGTGCATCACGGAGATCTGGTGATCTCGACACAGGGAAGGGCATTCTGGATCCTCGACGACCTGACTCCGGTCAGGCAATGGTCAGCGTATCAATCCGCAGACTTCGCAGCCTTGCCACCGCGTGATGCGTATCTCTGGGGCGGACCTCGCATCGACACCCTTCCGGATGCAGGTGCCAACCCGGATTACGGAATGGTGATCTATTATCACAGTGCCCAGCCCGATTCTGCCGTGGCTATCACCATCAGTGATGCCGATGGCCGGGTGATCCGCGCCTTTGCGAGTGATGCAGAAGAGTCGGGCCGCAAGATCAAAACGACCGACGGCCTCAACAAGCACATCTGGAATCTGAGAAGAGAGAATCTTGAAGCTGTGAGTGGTGTCATGACGCTTGGCGGAACGAGCGGCACGCGGATCGGGCCTGGAGCGTATCGGGTTGATATCCGTTCGGGGAGCACAGATTTTTCCTACACCGTGCAGGTCAAGGACGACCCACGGGATCCCAAACCGGCCGATGCGCACGCCGAAAAGCAGGCACTCCTCGACCAACTGCACAACGCCTCGCAGGAGGTGTTTGATGCCGTCAAGAACATCCGGTATGTCCAGGAGCAGATCAGGTCATTCCAGACGCGACCCGAAATAGCAAGTGATACCACGCTGGTCCAGCAGGGCAACACGATCATTGCCACACTCGACAGCCTCCAGAACACCATGGTACAGGTCAAACAGCAGACCTTCCAGGATGTGATCAACTTTCCGAATCAGCTTGATGGTGAACTGGCAAATATCCAGGGGTTGATCGATGGCTCCTATCCGCCGGTGACGATGGGCCAGAAAGAGTATGCACAGAATGCCCTGAACAAATGGACGGAAAAGCGCGCCTTCCTGCAACACTATATCAACTCAGATCTCAAGGCGTACAATGATCTGGTTCAGGAGCGTGCCATCCCGTTCATCGCTCCCACGGCTCCTGGGGTGGCCAAGCGGAAGGCCGGCAAGTCCTGATGCGGGAAAAGAAAAGCGCCTGCCGGGGATTCCCTGGCAGGCGCCTGATGATTTTTCGTCTGGTGCGGCTTACTTCTCTTTGGACACCTTGTACAGGGTGCCAATCTTCGGCATCACCATCAGCTCGATACGGCGGTTCTTGTCCAGCGCATCAATCCCGTCGGCGGTCGGGTTGAACTCGGCACGTCCGGCAGCCGTCAGCTGAGCCGGATCCACACCCATGTCGATCAGCTTGCGCACGACCGCGATGGACCGGGCGGCGCTGAGCTCCCAATTGTCTTTGAAGTTGGCATTGTTGATCGAACGCTTGTCAGCGTTGCCTTCAATGACCAGGTGCAGATTGGGATGCTCCTTGAGCATCGTAGCGATGCGGTCCAGAGCCTCCTGGTCTTCGGCACTGATCGCAGCTGATGCCGTCCGGAAATTGATGGTGTCCTTCATGTCGATGTAAAGGGCATCCTCGATCTCCTTGACCCGTTCACCGGTAGATGAGACGGCTCCTTCAATGTCGGCAAATGCCGCGCGGATCTCACGCATCAGACGGTCGATCTGTGTTTGTTTGTCGTTGACTTCACTCTGGACAGCTGCCACCCGGGTTTCCGTGTCATTCAGCTGGCTCTTGACACCCGAGAGATCTTCGCTCAGCTGGTTCTTTTCCATGTTCAGTTTCTCGTTCTGCTGCTGCAACTGTTTGACCTGAGCCTCTACTGACGCCAGGCTTGCCGCCAGTGCATCTTTCTCAGCTTGCAGCGCATCAAACTTTTTGGTACTTACGCAGGCCACCATTGGCAGGATGAGCATCGCAAGCAAAAAGCCATTCATCGCTTTGATTTTCATATCCCTGAATCTTTTTTTAGTTTAAAAAATGTCCAGTTCTGAACAAGCCAGGTTCGGCGGGGGAGCTACATCGGGGGCGAAAATAAACAAATCAGGGCATTTAGGCCAGATTGCAAAGGATGATCATGATTGGCTGTCCATCCTGATCACGCGCACACCATCGTCAAACTAATCGCAATACCATGCCAGGATCAACCAGCGAGGACAAGCAGTTTATGCAGGCTGCATTTGCTGCGGCCCAGGAGGGATTTGAGGAAGGAGGGATCCCCATCGGATCGGTATTGGTTCATCGCGGGATCGTGATTGGTCGCGGCTACAACCGGCGCGTCCAGCAGGGCAACCCGGTCTTGCACGGCGAGATGGATGCGTTGCAAAATGCGGGGCGATTGCCGGCCGTGGTGTATCGCGCCTGCACGATGTACACCACCCTGAGCCCCTGTTCAATGTGCTCTGGCGCGATCCTGCTATACGGGATTCCCCGGGTTGTGATTGGCGAAAACAGGACCTTTACAGGAGAGGAGGCGCTACTCGCAGCGCGTGGCGTAGAGGTCATCGTCATGGATGACGCGCGTTGTCATGCGCTGATGCAGCGGTTTATTACCCGCTCACCGGAGATCTGGAACGAGGATATCAGCGTTTGATCCACCCGTCGAAATCATGGGGCACTTTAATCGAAATGTGCTATCTTCTACAAGCACAAGCGCCTCTGATCGGATGAACAGTCATGAGATTGAGATTATCCTCAGTCGACAATGGGCCGACTATCTCTCGATTCCCGTCTTTATCACGGACCCCAAGGGCAATCTGATCTTTTACAACGAGCCGGCAGAGGAGATCCTGGGCCGGCGCTTTGAGGACACCGGGCCCATGCCGGTGAGTGAGTGGTCCACCATTTTCAATCCCGAAGACGAACACGGCGCAGCCATCCCACCAGACGATCTGCCGCTGGTCAAAACCCTCGGCACCCAGCAGCCGGCGACCGGCAGTTTCTGGATCCACAGCCTGGAGGACGAGCGCCATTTTCTCACCGTGACCAGCTTCCCAATCGTGGGTGTCTCGGGCTACCTGGGGGCGATTGCCATCTTCTGGAAAAATGATCCGGATGAAAATTAGCTATTGGGGCACCCGTGGATCCATTGCTACCATTACCCACCAGACGCAGTTCTACGGCGGGCATACACCCTGCGTTGCAGTCGGCCAGGGCAACGACCTGCTCATCCTCGACGCCGGGTCGGGGATCATCCAGCTCGGCGATCTCCTGCTTACGCGCCGGCCACTCAATATCCACATCCTGCTTACGCATCTCCACATGGACCATATCCAGGGGCTGGGCTTTTTCAAGCCGTTCTTTCAGCCCGGCCTGACGCTCCATATCTGGGGCCCGCAGGGCAACTCCCCGCTGAAACAACGCCTCAATCGCTACCTTTCACCCCCCCTGTTTCCCGTGCGTATCCGGGACTTTGATTGCAAACTGGAGATCTTTGAAACCCCGCTCGAGGCCTTTGAGATCGGCACCTTTCAGATACAAGCACGCCATATCTGCCATCCCGGCCCCACACTGGGTTACCGCGTGACCAATGGCACCTCCACCCTGGCATACTTGCCGGACCACGAACCGGCCCTGGGGGCGCGTGCGTTTCCCGGCGACCCTGAATGGACATCAGGCTACAGCCTGGCCAGAGAGGTCGACGTCCTGATCCACGATGCCCAGTTTACTGAAGAGGAATATCGCGAGCGACAGGGATGGGGGCACAGCTCGTACGAGCAGGCTATCAAATTTGCGCGGCTCGCGCAGGTCAAACGTCTCGAACTGTTCCATCACGACCCCAAACACACCGATGAACAACTGGACGCCCTCTTTGCATCGATCGAGCCCCAACCGTTTGAGATCCATTTGGCACGTGAAGGAAATTCTATCGAGCTTCCCTGATTGAGAATCATGAAGCGCTCAGTATTCACGCATGTCGCGGCCTGGTGGGCGGTGCTCATTATCCTGTATGGACTACTCCTGTGGAATGCCGCACTGGCAAGCGCGGTGGGTGCGCCCAGCGGTATCCTGCAAGCAATGCTGATCGCCGCCTTGCTCTATCTTGTGTATTCCGGGCACCGGATGGCACGGATGGCACTCGGCTTGTGGGCTTTCTTCGCACTGATCTTTCCGGCGGCATTCAAGATCGTCAGCAAAGTGTTGATTGTTGCTGGCTCCAGCCAAAACGACCTCACATTTGGCCTGTTCACCACCAATCTCATTGATCTATTGCTGGGATTGATCCTTCTTGCCGCATCACTACGGTACATGCAGACCATCACCGATGGTGATGCAACCAGTGATGTTCCACGTCAGGCACCATAGCGCATGGTCACTTTTCTGGCACATTTTTTTCTACATTTATTGATGGTGAAGACTGTCTTTACCAGTCTGACCTCCCGGATTTCACCTGTCCGGTATTAGAATTTCCCTCAATATGTACGACAACCTGCGTGACCAGTGCGTGGCTGGTGATATGCAGATAGTTCATATATCAATTATTGATATTGATAACAGGCTGATAATAGCATAGAAATACATTCGAAAGTATACAATATGTTGACAATCAATGTCTTATAATGTGTTTATATTAGCGGCTCGGGAGACAGGAGGGGCGTCTTTCCGATCACCTCATATTACTGCTGAACACCGAGATAAGACTGTTTGGTCACTTTGAAAACAAGGCACGCTATGCGTACTCATTTACACTTTACCCATGAATTTGCGGCTCAATGCGCAAAATTTCTCTTTTGCTTTATCCTTCTGTTCTGTGGCACAGCACACGTCCATGGCCAGAACTACGGCATCCTGAAAAAGATCTTTGATCCCGACGGCGCCATGGGGGACAATTATGGCTGGAGTGTAGCCGTCAGCGACTCGGTGGCCGTGGTCGGAGCCCCGATGGACGACACGGGGTCCGTTCATGTTTACTTTCGCAATGCCGGGGGCATGGACAACTGGGGATTCGTCAAACGTCTGACCATCACCGACGGGAACAGTGGGGATCTCTTTGGCTTCTCAGTCTCTGTAAGTGATACCATCATCGCGGTTGGGGCACCCAACCAGGCGATGCCCGGGAGCGAAAGTGGGGCGGTGTATGTTTTCCACAGGAACGCCGGCGGCGCCGACAACTGGGGTCAGGTGGCCAAGATCGAGGATGCGGGCTCACAGGATCATTTCGGTTTTGCCGTATCGGTGAGCGGAACTGCTCTGGCCGTCGGTGCACCCGACGAGACCCAGGGTACGGTACGCATTTACTACAAAGATCAGGGCGGCGTCAACAACTGGGGACTTGTGTCCACCAAGGTTGGCAATGATTCGGGCGATGAATTCGGCTATAGTATTGACTTGAGGGACACCCTGCTCGTTGTTGGTGCACCGGGTGATGATGTCGCCTCCAATTCTGACCAGGGATCCGCGTATGTTTATTATCGCGACAATGATAACTGGACGCTCCAGCAGACAATCACGGCAGCAGATGGCGTGGCGCAGGATCGCTTTGGTACCAGTGTCGCGGCCGACAGTGTCACGATGGTAGTCGGGGCGCCATTCAACAATGAAGAAGGCCCGAACAGTGGTGCGGCCTATATCTTTCAGCGCGACGAGGGTGGCGCTGACAACTGGGGCTATATCGGTATCAAGCTGGTGGGTAGCTCGACGGCTGCCGACGACGAGTTTGGGCATACTGTGTCACTCAGTGAAGATGTGATTCTGGTCGGAGCGCCACAAGATGATGACAGCGGCGCCTCCAGTGGTACCAGCTTCCTGTTCCGCCAAAATCAGGGCGGTCCTAACAACTGGGGCGAAACCCAGCGGTTGCAGGCATTCGATGCCGTATCGGGTGACCAATACGGTTTCTCGGTAGACATCGAAGGCCCGTTCCTGTATATCGGAGCTCCGACGGATGACGACTCGGGTATTGAGAGTGGATCGGTATATATCTATCGCGAAGACGAGATCATCTGTCCGCAGACGCCGACCGTGGACTGTCAGGATATTACCGTATATCTGGACGCAGCTGGCGTCGCAGAGGTCACGGCTGATCAGATCAATTCCGGGGCATCTGCTTCCTGCGAATTCAATGTGACGCTGAGTCAGAGCATCTTCAGTTGTGACGATATCGGTACAGTACAAGTGACCTTGACACTTATCGACCTGATCGGCAACCAGGTGGAGTGTGTCGCCAATGTGACGGTGGAGGACACGCTGGCACCAGTGTTTGTCAACTGTCCGCCGGACACGCTGACTGTAAGCAACAATGCCGGTGCTTGTGAGGGCAATGTGATCTGGTCGATCCCGGTGGCCCAGGACAATTGCCAGATCGACAGTATCGTACAGATCGCGGGGCCGGCTCCGGGCACGAGTATTCCTTTGGGTATTTATGAGATCAGCTATGTAGCTTACGATCCACAACTGGAAACAGACACCTGCACGTTTGTGCTGGAGATCGTGGACACCCAGGCTCCTTTCCTGGCTTGCCCGCCTGACCTGACCTTCGACGCCGACGCTGACGAGTGCGACTGGACCAGTGCCGTTGGTCAGCTTGACCCGCTGATCGCCATCGATAATTGCGAGCCGATACTGGGGTATGAGATCACCACTTCGACAGGTGTCGTGGTTGCAGATAGTGGTGCCGTTGGTGTCTTCGACTTCCCGGTTGGTGTCAACACCATCTGTTATATGTTGACCGATTCGTCGATGACGGATTCTGACACCTGCTGCTTTACGGTGACCGTACTCGATACCCAGGCACCATCCGTGACCTGCCCCGCCGATATCAATGTGGACACGGACCCGGGTGTGTGTGAAGCCGAGGTGACCTGGACGATCCCGGTACCAACGGACAACTGTGCTGTTGCAGAAATGACGGTCGCCATCATGTTTGCCGACGGATCTTCTGTTGGCATGGTGGTCGCTCCTGGCGATTATGGCACGATGACGATGGAGACCTTCCCCGAAGGTGTAAGTTCTGTGGTATACACTGTAACTGACACGTCGGGTAACATGGACGCTTGTTTCTTTGACGTCACCGTCACGGACAACGAGGATCCCATGCTGACCTGTCCCGGCGATGTGACCGTCAATACCAGCGATGGCGGCACCGGTGATTGTGCCGGCAATTACACCTTCACGCATCCAACTCCGACTGACAATTGTGAAATCGCTTCCTTCACGCTGCAGATCCTGAATCCGAGCGGTGCCGTAGAAGGGCCCTATGAGGTCACTCCGGGTGCGATGCAATCCCGTGACTTTGACCTTGGCGTCTCCACGATCTCGTATATCGCGGTAGATGCAAGTGGAAACTCCGTATCCTGTAATTACAGCGTGACGGTGGTGGATGACGAAGACCCTGAATTTATTACCTGCCCTCCTGACACGCTGACCGTGGGTACCGATGTGGATGTCTGCGGCGCGTTCGTCAATTGGCCAACCCCGATCGCGGAGGATAATTGTGGCGTCGAATCTGTCGTCCAGATCGCCGGTCCGATGCAGGGCGACAGCCTTGCTCCCGGTTTCTATACCATTACGTACGTGGCTTCTGACGCGGCGACGCCCGCCAATACCGACACCTGCACCTTCGTGCTCAATGTCATTGACACCCAGGCACCTCTGCTGTTGTGCCCGTCAAATGACGTTGTCGTTAGTACCGACCCGGGTACGTGCACCTGGTTGCCACCAGCGGGCAGTCTGACGCCCACCGTGGCGATCGGAAATTGCCCTTATGAAATCACCTGGGAAGTCTACAAAGACGACACCCTGCAAGCATCAGGTTTCGATGACGTCAGCGGACAGCATGTGTTCAACCTGGATACCAGCCTCGTCTGTTACTATATCACCGAAACAGAGGACCTCGACGGCAACGGAATCCTGACCGATACCTGCTGCTTCCTGGTCATCGTACAGGACAATGAGGATCCCATGATCACCTGCCCGGCCGATGTGACCTTCCTCGATGATGACGACATGGCTGAAGACTGCCAGCACACCATGGGTGGAGCCGCCCTGGATGCTTCTGCAACGGACAATTGTGCCGTAGTGAGTCTGACCCATGATTATCCCGCGCCAAGCAACACCACGCTGCAAGGTGCGATCTTCCCGGTAGGTGTCAGCGTGATCACGTGGACGGCAGTAGACACCGCTGGCAACATCGAAACCTGCTCATTTACCGTAACAGTCGAGGATAATATCGATCCGTTCATCGACTGCCCGGCCAGTGTCGCGATTGGCACCAGTTCGGGCGGTACAGGTGATTGCCTGGGACAGTACAGCTGGACTCACCCGACACCCACTGACAACTGTGAGGTCACCCAGTATAACTATACGATCAGTAATGCTGACGGAACTCAGAGCGGACCTTTCGATCTGGCACCGTTGCTCAATCCGAATGCACCGCCCAGTGTGTTTGATGCCTCCTATGATTTCCAATTGGGTGTGTCAACGATCACGTACTTTGCTGCAGACGCAGCCGGGAATACCTTCGACTGCTCATGGACCGTCACAGTGACGGATGACGAGAACCCCGCTTTCATTAATTGTCCGGTCGATACGATCACCATCGGAACCGATGTGGACAACTGTAGTGCGTTTGTCAATTGGTCTATC
>JAWWBX010000047.1:0-20570 GCA_033720735.1 Saprospiraceae bacterium | reverse complement strand
GTCGCAGGTTCAAGTCCTGCTGGGCCCACCAACCTTTGCGACGAAGCCCTTCGGCGGAATTGTGGGCCTTTGTCAGAGGTTAAATCGCCCCCTTCAACGTAAAGCAGCTTCTCCATTCGTATAGTCTACTACACCAAACATTCCACATTACGGCCTTTGATAAAGTGGCATATCGTTGCCAACGCTGCATCACGTAACTTTCACGAAAGTCGGATCACCCAACATCGTTCACTCAAACTTGTCGTCATGCACCGCTGTATTCCATTTTTCGCAATTTGCCTGCTCACGTCTTTCGCCTGCAGTCCAGCCACCGAGACCAATACCGAGCCTCCCCCTCCACCCGGACACCTGGTCGAGATCGTGACCACCGCCATGCAGTTTGAGGGCCCCTCCGAGATCCCCTCCGGATGGACGACTTTCCGCTTTATCAACAACTCGCCGATGATCCACTTTGCCATCGTCGAGCGGCTCCCGGAAGGCAAGACCCTGCAAGACCAGCAGGACGAGATCGCGCCGGTTTTCCAGAACATCATGGACAATATCAACGGCAAGCCACTGAGTGCTCAGGACATGGGGTTCGAACTGCCCGAGTGGTTCGGTGGTATTGTCTTTCTGGGCGGACCCGGCATGATCTCGCCGGGCAAGACTGCCGAGGCCACCATGTATCTGGAGCCCGGCACCTACCTGGTCGAATGCTATATCAAGACTACTGGCGTCTTTCACTCCTACAACCCCAGCCCCGAATTCAACGGCATGGTGCATCAGATCGAGGTGTTGGAGCAAGCCTCTGAAGGTGTGGAGCCGGAGCCGACGGTACAGATCAACCTGTCATCAGACCAGGGAATCCAATGGTCAGGAGACATTCCACCCGGTGCCCATACCATCGCAGTGAAATACCTGGACCAAAAACTCTACGAAAACTTTCTCGGTCATGATGTCCACCTTTTCAGGGTACACGACACCACCGACCTTCGTGGGGTTGCTGCCTGGATGGACTGGTCACAGCCAGCCGGACTCGAGACCCCCACCCCGGCTGAGTTCCTCGGTGGCATCCATGAGATGCCGGCCGGGCAAACCGGATACTTTCACGTCCAACTGGATCCGGGCCGGTATGCCTTCATTGCGGAGGTGCCCAAGGCGGATTCGATCGGCATGCTGAAGACCTTTGAGGTGGCTGGTGGTGAGTAGAGCGGTCGCGGTATGCAGAATGCCGGGCGACCCGTACAAAGACCATGTAATCCGGAAAGAAATACGATGACGCGGCACCTTCATCGCATCTGACTCAAGCAGGTATTTCGTAGAAATACGACCACATGACAATTTTCTAATATGTCTGATGGTCTTGAGGATTTAACACATCTCTTCCATTATACTCTCTTAACACTGAAAAGCGATCCGCTGTAACCTGCAATTCTTCGTATTTTAACAATCCACCTAATCCCTTTTGCCATGAAATACTTACTGATTTCATTTTGCTTCGCGCTCAGCGGAACAACCCTTGCTCAAACCGATTTTGAACGGGACACGCGCAAATTCCTTGAACTTACCGGGACTGCCGAAATGGCCATTCAGGTAATTGATCAGATGGTCGGAATGCTTCAGCCCCACTACGATGCCCCTGACGAGTTCTGGGAAGAATTCAAGAAAGAGGTCAGTCCATCCGACCTGGTCGATCTGATCGTTCCGGTGTACATGAAATACTATACACACGAGGAGGTCCTTGGACTTACCGAATTTTACCGGACGCCACTGGGCCAGAAGGCCGTAAGAGTGCTTCCGTCCATCACCAGCGAAGCGATGCTCATCGGCCAGGAATGGGGCGCCATGCTCGGGGAGCGCATACAGCAAAAACTCAAGGAGAAAGGGTATTAGTGGCTATTGGCCATTGGCTGTTGGCTGTTCGCTATTGGGTTAAATCCTGACCACATGAACCCGATACGACTCCGATACGCTTCGACTTCAGGGCATGCACATGAACCCACTTGGGCACTCAGGCACTCGGGCACTTGATCACTTGGGCACTTGAACACTTGGGCACTTGAACACTTGGGCACTTGAACAAAAATCCCGTAACTTCTCATGCCGACGTTTACCTCGAAGCAATTTGGACATAGGTAAAGGGGAAATGCGTTGACATCTTCCCATCAATGCCTCCGAAAAACTGGAGCTATGAAGCCAAACCGTCCATTCACTGTGCTCGCCTTTCTGGCCATCGCACTGCTCATCGTTTTCCCGGCACACACTCAGGATGACTGCGACACGTTCCTCGGATCGATCACCCAGAAAGAAAATGACTGCGCCCCCTGTACCAACAGCATGGAGAAGCTGCTGCAGCCGTTCCAGATGAAGCGTGATATCGACGCCCAGATGCAGGCCTTGCAACGCGCGATCGACAAGCATCTCGACGACCGACAGGATCGCATTGACCTGCTCATGGATATGCAGGGTGAGACGGACCGCGTGCTCCGCGAATGGGGGATTGGTGATCTCAATGGCGGGCCACGTCTCACGAAGGACGGCCTGCCCGAATCACAGTACCTGCAGAACACCATCGACGATCTCAAGGAGTTTATCAAGCGGTTTGCAGGGCAAACCGACTGGCTCAATGAGATGCTTGCCGTGTTCGAGCAAATGATGGACCTGCTGAAAGAAGCAGAAAAGTTGAAGCAACAACACGATGATCTCGCAGAGGCCATCCGCAATGGCACCTACGGCAACCTCGGCGACATCAACTACGACTGCTGCCCGGATGCCGAATTCAACCCCGATGAACCGGTCGACCTGGATAAACTGCTGGACGATCTGGCTGCACTTGACGAAGCGCGTCGGGACTACCGTTCCCGGCTGGCAGATCAGATCGTCGCCGCCACTGAATCCATGATATCATTGCTTTCGCAACGCGCCGAAGAAGAAAAAGAAGCCACCGAGCGTCGCGACCAGTTTGCTGATGGCCTGTTTGCGCTAATCGGCAACAAGATCACTGAGGGTATTTCCGCAGGCATCACTTCTGCGCTCGAAGGGATGGGCTATGAGTTGGGATCAACGGAGCGCACGGCCATCGAAGCGTTTGCCAACGCCGTCAGTACGGCGGCCACCTCGACCGGCACCGGGGGCGGACTGGGTGGTGCTGCCGGGTCGGCCTCAAGTCAGATCATCGACCTCGCCCTCGAGGGCATGTCGCCGGCCGATCGCGAGGCCATTGCCATGATCTCGGATGCAGTGTTGTCGGAGATTGCCTCCGCCGTGGTGGACAAAGCCATCGGTGACGCGATCAAGAACAAAGTCGCCAACTTTCTGATGAAGGGTGCGGCCTCAGGAGCTGGCCTGCCCATCATGCTGTTTGAGAAACTGGTCACCGTCCCCCTCTACCTGTGGGCCGAGCGCGACATGCTCATCCTGCGTGGCGGGTTCGACAGGATCCTGCTCGGCTTGCTCAAAAGTATCCGGCTCATGTACGTTGCTGTCCCTGCATCGCCATATAGCGACTATGTCGATGCGCTGGGTACCGTCACCATCTGCCTCCCGGAGCAGCATTTTGATCCGGAGGATCCCGAAGCAATGAAACGGGCACTGCTGGAAGCGGCCTTTCCGGGGAAGAACCTGACGACCCTGGGCGAGAATGAGCGGGCCGAGATGAGCACCGACAACAACGGGATCCGGTTCATGGAGTATATGATCCCCGTAAGCAAATACAGCAACCAGCGGCTGCGCTGCAAAGTGCGTTTCAACTGTTACTGCGGCCAAAAGTTAAAAAAGATCTACACCACCGAACCGGCCAACCGGCCGATCAAGCCTGAGGATATCCGGAGCACGGGCGAAACCATCGGCCCGGTGGCAGAGGCGACCGCGAGAAACCCCTACCCGGACACGGTCAGACTGACCATTGGACCCGGGCTGATCACTTCCGACAGTGTCCACCAGGCGTATATCATCCCCGATCCGATCGTGGTCTATATCCCGCCCCTCCAGAGCGTGCGTTTCCCGATCGAAGCGGTCTGTGTGCGTGACGATCTGCCGCCCTATCCGGAGGGAGACACGCTCACACCCATCGATACCTGGATTCCTGTCTTTCCGGAAGACATCCCGCGCGGTCCGGAAATTTATCATCCCTCCACCCCGCTGGATGTTGTCAACCGCCCGGAAGAAGCCGCCCCGATCATTTACGAGATCACCAAAGACATCATTGAGACCATCGACAGCCTCTCGCTGATCGATGGGATCCCGAAAAGTCAGCTCTCCGGCGACAAGGAACGCGAGCGTATCTCATTCAAACAGCAGGTCGTCTGGAATGAAGTGGCGGAATTGGAAAACCGGCCCGGCCGCAAGCTGGCATTCAAGGAAAACGCCAGGAACCAGATCAGCGAGGGACTTGGCCGGCCGTACTCCGACCTGCCTACAGAAACACAGGAACAAGTCGATGTCAGTCTCGAAGAGGTGTTCTCGATCATCGTCCTGATCGGCGAGGAAGCGAAAGACAAGCCAAGAAACCCGGCGCCGGTCACTGAGCCAACCCAGGCGCCGCCGGTCAGCGAGCGCGACTGCCCATGCGAGGCGAGCTGCTCGCTTGGTCCGATCCGCGTTCTCAACGTCACGCATCATACCGAGCTCACCGCCTCGGCCATGCACTGGCATGACGGGGACCCGAACACCCGGAATGTGCAACTGCAGATCCCGATCCCGACGGTGACGAACCCGTGTCCGGATGACTGTGACGGCGATCAGCTGGTGGAGGTCAGGCTGGTGCCTCAGTATCGCGATGCCCGGCTCAATACGACCACGGAGTGGTCAGACGAGCCATTGACGACAGACCTGCTGGGGCCGGGTGAGATCCGCGTCGAAGTCAGATATACCTGTTTTTGTGACGGCGAAACCTGTGCTGAGCAGACCGCATTGCGCACCATCCGCCTCACCGAGCCGAATGACTGCTGCGATACCTTCCGAGATGAGCAAGACGGACGGATCCGCTTTGCGATGAACAACGGGCAATCGGTCGAGATCAGCGGAAATACCCTGCGGGTACGGGCCAACGGTGTGGATCAGACCTTCGAGCTGAACTACAACATTGAAGCCCTGTTCTGTCACCTGGGCGACGAGCAGATCATCGGTGCGTTGGTGCAAACCGCCTCTTCGCGCAGCAGTGAAGGTGGCCTTGACGAGCAGCACAGCTCCTCGGACATGATCATTAGCCACACTTCGGACCCGACCTCGGGCGCCCCGCATTACAAGCTCACCTTCTCACAAACGGTCAATGGCCGCGAGTTCCAGATCAGTATTTCTATTGACGAGGAGAGGTGCATCTTCGACGTCTCGGGGTTGGTCAATAACCAGATCCTGGAGCATGCCGGCCCGCCGATCTATACTCCCTCGGAGTTCAGGCGGTATCTGGACAGGTTGTTCCGGAGCTGGCGAGATGACGAGGTCTTCATCGCACAGTCGGAAAACGATGCCGTCCTCAGGCGATGGCTGCAGTCGATGTTCTTTGCCTACCTGCAATTACAGAAGGCCGCGGATGATCCGTCCTACGACCAGGTGGCCCGGCAATGGCGGTCCCGACTGGTCCAGGCTCTTGAATTCGAGCTCAACAATCAAGGCGTGTCCCCGCACTACAAGCCGGCACTGCGCGCACTGCTCAATGCGGTACAACAAAACGCGGACAGCATCGAGATCGTCCGCGCATTCTTCGGAGCAGCATTCTAAATCCCACGCCAGTCGCACTATGAAACACGCAAACCTGATCAGCCTGTTAGTCATCTTCGCAGTATTCTGTATGGTGATCCCCATGCAGGCCCAGACAGATCCTGTCGACCCGCAATCGGTGGATACGCTCCCACTCCTCGATCTGGTCGACTTCACGAGGAAGCCGGGAATGATCGTACCCGTATACACCAGGGACAACAACTTTCCATGGCTGCCAGTCGGAGGCGGGGTGGTCACCGGAGGCCTTGTGACCTATCTGCTCACACGGGACAACAACCCGTCAACGCCGCCATTGATCATCAATCCCGACAATGCTTCCGTCCCGTGTGATGGCAGCACGACGATCAATATCCTGCAGAACGACAGCGGTGACAACCTGGAGATTGTCAACATTGCCCCGGTAAGCAGCGCTACGGTGACACAAGGACCAGGGGGCACCATCACCATTTCTGACGTCATGACCGCCATGCCGTTTACGATCCTGGTGACCGTCCAGGATGCGCATGGGCAGACCGGGCAGAATCCCGTCAATGTGACGGTTGACAGGCCACCAATCCTGGTGGTCAATGACAATTTCACAACCGCGTTCGGCACACCCATCTCCGGCAACGTACTCGACAACGATCAGGGTGACCTTCAGGTCACCAGCCACACGCAACCGGCTGATGGAACGGTCAGTATTGATGCCGATGGAGCCTTCACCTTTATACCGGCCGATGACTTTCAGGGTACGGTCACCTTCGGTTACAACGTATCAGGACCGTGCGACCAAACAGCGTTCGGACTCGTCACCATCGAGGTCCTGCCGCCCGATTGTGCGTTCTCGGCCAGTGTCATCACTACACCGGCCGATTGTGCTGAGGATAACGGGTCAGCAACCATCACTGTTGATCCGGCCGGTAACTATTCCTACGCCTGGTCGAACGGCGGTACGACGCCTGTTGAAACACTCGGGGCTGGCAGCTACACGGTCACCATTACCAGTCCCGATGGACTATGCACCGAGGAACTGGAGGTGATCGTGGAGGAACTCCCACCGGCATTCGAGGCTTCATTCGTGACGACGCCGGCAAGCTGTGGAACTGACGACGGCTCGGCGACCATAGAGGTGTCGCCTGGGGGCACCTACACGTACCAATGGTCCTCAGGTGGGACTGGCCAGACCGTGTCGCTGGCCGCAGGTACATACACGGTGACGGTGACCGATGAGAACGGATGCTCCAAAATTTTCGAAGTGTCAGTAGACGAGCTCCCTCCGGAATTTGACGCCACCTTCGAGACCACACCTGCGAGCTGTGGACTGGACGACGGGTCGGCCACGGTCATCACGGATCCGGCTGGCACGTATACCTATCTGTGGTCCAATGGAGCAACGGAGGCCGCTGCCGAGAAACTCACCGGGAGTGAATTCAGTGTTACGGTCACGGACGAAAACGGTTGTTCAAAGAGTTTCTCGGTCGTCGTCCCCGAAAGCCCGGCCGACTACCTGACCAGCATCTCAAGCACAGCCGGCAATTGCCTTGGCGAAGGGGCGGATGTCTCGTTGACCCTGACAACACCGGGCAGCGGTCCGATGCAAATCGACGCCACTGGTCCCGACGGACCACACAGCGCCTCATCGCCTTCAGGGCAGGTGAGTCTGTCCTCGTTCTTTACGATTCTTCCAGGCAACTGGTCCATCACGATCACCGACCAGAGTATCGAGAGTCGTTGCAGCGTGGTCACAGAGATCATCGTCGACGACAACACGATCATCACCGCCACTGACGACGCCTACGAAACGCTTTGCGACGAGTCCGTTTCGGGCAATGTCCTGGACAACGACAGCGGGATAAACCTGGAAGTCATCGATCACACCGAGCCTGTGGATGGGCAGGTGAACCTCGGCACCAACGGTCAGTTTACCTTCACGCCTCCCGCCGGGCAAACGGGTGAATTCACATTCAGCTACACCGTGCGCGATGCCTGCGGGAACGAACGAACAGGCAATGTGACCATCACGGTCAATCCGAAGGACTGCCTGTTCGAAACCACTTTCCAAACGACACCCGCCCACTGCGGTGTGGCCGATGGCACAATCACCGCGACATCAACACCGGAAGGGAACTACACCTATCAATGGTCTGACGGCAGTACCACTGCCAACCTGGCCGATCTTCCCGCCGGCACCTATGAGGTGACGGTGACCAGCATCGACCTGAATTGTGAGCATGTATACTCGGTGACTGTTGACGAGATACCGAACACCTATATCGCCGACCTGCAGACAACCCCCGGCAATTGCATCGGGGGCGGAAGCATCTCACTCACCCTGAGCACCCCGGGCGATGGCCCGCTGGTGGTCGTGCTCACCGGACCACCAGGAACGCTTGTCGACACGTTACCTCCGGGTGCGCACACCCTCGATGACCTGCCTGCAGGGAGCTATTCCCTGAACGTCTATGACCAGGGAGCTGGCAGCGCCTGCAACGAGACGGCAGACATCACCATCGAGGACAACACACAGGCACCCGAGGCAGTCGACGACAATTACGAAACGCCTTTCAACACCCCGGTATCGGGTAATGTCCTGGACAATGATTCGGGCCTGCACCTCCAGCTCACGGCGGTAGCGGGAGAAGGTGGCGGGACGGTCGCATACCAGAGTGACGGGTCGTTTACCTTTACCCCGGATGACGGATTCTCTGGAACCGGGGGGTTCAACTATTCGGCCACGGACACGTGTGGCAATTCCGTCGCTGCGAATGTCTTCATCAATGTGATGCCGGGGGTCTGCGATTTTACCCCGCAATTTTTTGTGACCAATGCTTCCTGCGGGTTGTCGGACGGACAAATCGATGTCGATATTCTGGAACCCGGCAACTATCTGTTTGAGTGGGATAATGGCACGCAGGGGCCCACCCTGCAGGACGTGGCCAGTGGCACCTATACGGTGACCATCACCGATCTTGACCTTGACTGCAACCTGGTCTTCTCGGAAGACGTGGGTGAAGATCCCGCGCAATATATCAGCGATGTCACTGTGATCCAGCCTCAATGCCCCAATACCGGCGAGATCCTGTTTACGGTTTCGTCGCCCGGAACCGGCCCGATGAATATGCTGGTGACGCATCCCGGGGGATCGGATGGTTTTGCGATCCCCACCGGGCAGATCATGCTTAGTGACTACGTGGCGATCGTCGAAGGAGATTATATGGTGGTTGTCACTGATGACAGCGCGGGGCCGGGTTGTACAGATGCCTTCATGGCCACCATTGTCGCTGCTACTTCAGTACAGATTTCTCTCGTGGGAACGACCCCGCCCTCTTCGCCTTCCGGCACCGACGGCACGATCACGATCTCGGTGGATGTGCCCGGCACTGAGCCGTACACCGTTCTTCTCAATGAAATGCCCTGGACCGTGGCTACCGGGATGGTCATCACCATTGAAGGGGTTGGTGCGGGTTTCTACACGGTACAGTTGATGGATGCCAATGGCTGCCTGTCAAATGTGATCAACGTCGAGGTGCCCTTTACGGCTGCCGAGCTGTCGATCGGGTTAGGCATGGCAACACCCGCACCGGCTGCCAGTCTCGCCGAGCGACCAGCAAGCGGAAGAGGATCCTCGTTCTTACCGTTCATCTCAACCAACCTGAGCTATCCACTCGGAGGAGCGCGGCACACCGTTGGATTGCGGGTCATGCAGTCCCAATCGCTGCCTGCCATCCATTTCTCCTATCAGACCCACCTGTCATTACTTGAGACTGAAAAGATGTGGCTCGAGGCCGGTGCCGGGCTCCGCTCCGAGCTGTTCAATGGGGATGAAGCATTGAACTGGACCCTCGCTTTGCGCGTTTCGCACCGGGTGATGCCCCGCGTCAACATACGCATGGAAGTGGGTATGGCAGGATGGAGCGCGTTGAGCGGATCGTTTGCTTCCCTGTGGGTCGAGATGCCCTTGCGCTTGCCACGCTGACCGGTCCCTAGCTCAATCTAGGCGCTACCAGGCCCTCTGGTGACGTGCGCCGGGTGTCAAGAGGCAGGTACAAGTCCACACGTGTTCCCGCCGGCCGCCCTTGCTCATCATACAAGTCGGTGACCTCCAGCGCCGGGATTGCCGCGCCGTTGCCAGGGGACAATCTGTTGCGGGTGATCGACATGCCCTGGCTGACCGGTCCCTTTTTACTGTCGGCAGCGGCCTTCCGACCGATTCCGTTATCAACCACCTGTATGTGCAGCTGGCTGCCAAGTGAGGTGATCCGTATTACGAGCCGCTTATCCCCCTCCTTGCGCATCAGTCCGTGCCAGATCGCGTTTTCGACGAATGGCTGGATGACGAGTGGGGGGATGCGCGTATGGCCTGGATTGATGGAACCATCGACCTCAATGGAAACCTCAAACGCACGCTCAAAGCGCATGCGCTCCAGATCGATGTACATGCGGAGACAGGCGAGCTCTTGTTCCAGGGTGATAGTCTCCGATTTGCTGAACTCGAGGATCTGACGTACCAGTTTTGAAAAGCGCGTGAGATAGCGCGATGCTTCCTTCGGCCGGTTCTTGATGATGTACCAGTTGATCGAGTTGAGGCTGTTGAAAAGGAAATGCGGGTTCATCTGTGCACGTAATGCCGTCAGTTCGGCCTCGGCCCTTTCCTTTTGCAGGAACAGCAACTCGGCCTCCTGTCGTTGCAGTTGGTCTTTGCGCTGTCTGCGCACCCTCATCACATGGAACAACAGGACGGCACAGGCCAGCAACAAAGCCGCCGCCAGTACATAAAACGTACGTGATCGTATGAACGGGGGTGCTTTGTAAATCGGCACCACCACTTCATCCGGGCTCCATACATACCCGTTCGAACTGGCAGTAAACCTGAACCGATAGTCCCCCTCGGGCAAATTGGTGTAATTGACGACACTTTGTTCGGTGGTTCGCCAGGTCTTGTCATAACCCTCGAGCAGATACTTGAAGACTGTACGCGGATTGCGATGGAAGTTGAGTGCTCCCATGGCAAACGCCAGGTGGTCGTCGCGAGGACCAAAGCGCGCGATCTCGCCGGGCTCAACCGCGAGCGGGGCATGCGAGCGCGTGACGGCTTTGAGGTATGGTCGCACGATCGCCGTTTCATTTACCAATGACCGGGGATCGAAAAACTCAAATCCCTTGTTTGCACGCGCACAGATCTCGCCAGATTCGAGCTGGCCGACCCAGAACTGCCGGTTGGGGAAGCCTACTCCGTCGCTGACCCCGAAGGTGAGGAACGACTTCGCGGCCTGATCGAAATAACTAAAGCCATAATTGCTGGCGATCCAGATCTGGCCTTCCCGGCTGAGCATCAGGCGGTTCATCACATTGGCGCCAGGCGCGTGATCGGTCCAGTAGAACTGCGTCCGGTAAGGGCGACCTGTCCCCAGGATCACCTTGGCAAGCCCATTGCCTTTGGTTGTAAGCCACAATGTGTCCTCCTGCACCAGACCGTCTGTTGTACCGTACTGGCGGCAACGTTGCAGAGATACCGAATCCAGCCAGTCCTCGACCATCGAACCGGTCGAGAGGTCCAGAAGAATGGGCGTCTCGTCACTGATCAGAAGGAGTAGTGAGTCGCCGATGGGACGAACAACCCTGAACGTAAGATCCGGAAGGAGGCGCAGCTCCCCGAGCAGCGGTGTGATCGCCTCATCGATGACGGAAAAGAACGCCACTCCGCCCCCCGG
This sequence comes from Saprospiraceae bacterium, assembly GCA_033720735.1. Classification (GTDB taxonomy): domain Bacteria; phylum Bacteroidota; class Bacteroidia; order Chitinophagales; family Saprospiraceae; genus B8-G4. Next base: position 9,183 of record JAWWBX010000047.1, on the reverse strand, counting down.
TGGGGTGATCCAGAATCCATCCGGCATACGGTGCATGTCAAGTGGGTAGGGATGCAGGATCTCTTCTTCCTGAGGGGTCGCGTCAAACCGGTGGAAGGTCTCGCTATCCAGGTTAAATGTGAGCAATCCGCCGGAACTGGGGATCCAGACGCGCCGTCCGTCTGGGACAATACCTTTCATGTTGACGTCCGGATTGGGAGAACCTGCCTCAGAGCTATAGCGCACAACACGCCCGGGACCCTGAGGCCACTTGAAGATGTACAGACCATCTCCATACACGGTGGATACGAGGTAATGATCACGCACAGGGTCGTGGAACAGACCTGAAGGGCCATTAAACTTCGTGGTGGGATCGGCAAATTGCACGAGCGAGAAGTACCTGAACGGATCGTCTGGGCGCCGGCTCACAAGCAACTGGTCTTGCATTCCCACCCATACCCTGTCAAGCGCATCAACCAGGAACCCCTGGCAATTGCGCGAATCCGGCGTGTATGGCAATATCACATGGTCATCGGGATTGCGCTGACTGGCCAGGGTCAGGTGATTCCACCAGGTCATGGCCAGGACCAGAGAATCCTGGTATGGGTAGATCCCGAACACCCGGTTAGAGCCAACCGTACGTCCGTGTTCCGCCTCGGCTGCGATGCGATGCGTCCAGGTCAGGCGCCGGGTGTCAAAGACCCTGACCCCGCCACCGTTATAATGCCCAAACCAGATCTGACCGTAACGGTCCATGAACATCGGGGCCGGTATCTGTCGGTAGCGATGTTCCCGCACGGTATCGATGGCGAAAAAGTCGAACTGCTTCTCGGATCGCGAGAACCGGGCCAACCCGTACTTGCTGCCAATCCAGAGGAGATCAGGGTCCTGGACGTCTTCGATGATCTGACCAAACTGGTCACCGAGCGCAGCAAAATCATCAGGGGCGCCCGGTGGCTCAAAATGGTAGCGTGACATCGCAAACGTGGTCGGATCGACCTGGTACAATGAGAAGTCACGGGTCGACACCCACGCAGTGCCAGCCTTGTCAATCAACACGTCAGAAGCACGTGCCGAAGGCAGCGATCCTCCTAGTTGCCCGCTTCCCTCGGGTCGCAGAAATACGTCACTCGCAGGATCAAAGATCACCAGGCCATCACTCCAGCTCACGAGCCACAGACGCCCGGCAGAATCCTCTTCAATCACCTCAGGCCCACTCAATAACATGGCCGGCTGCCTTTCCGGATGGTAGGTGTACTCGTGGATCGAGGTACCGTCGTAGCGCACCAGACTGTGTAGATGCCCCATCCAGATGAATCCACGCGTGTCCTGGTAGATCGATTTGATAAAGTGGGATTGCTCCGACACAGAAAGCACCTCGAACGACCCGATGATGCGCCGGAGTTGATCTTCCTTGCCCGTCGCATGCAGAGAAGCCATCGCGGTAGCGCTGGCCACACAGATCAGGATATACTGCCTCAGGAACATGGTTCAGGACATTTGCAGCATGGCTCGTACCTCCTTGCGGCGGCGGCGCGCAAGTGGTACAATGCTCTCGTCTGCCATCTTGATCGCACTGGACGAGGTCATGGTGTCGATATACCTGGGATTGATCAAGTGCGACTTGTGCACGCGGACAAAGCCCTGGGTGGTCAACACATCCTCATGGTCTTTGAGCGTGCGAGAACTGAGCAGCCGAGACCTGTCGGCGAGATGGAAGGTTGTGTAGTTGCCATCGGCCTCACAGCGCACGATGCGATGGACGGCGATAAAGTATTTGCGCTCCGCAGTACTCAGACAGATCTTGAATTGCTCCGGTTCCCTGATGTTGAGGTTGGCATTCAGGACGGCCAGCTGGGCGGCTGTATCGTGGTGTCGTTGGTCACGCAGCCGTGTAAACATCGCGCGAAGATCTTCTTCCTCCACGGGCTTCAGCAGGTAATCAAACGCACTCAGTTTGATCGCCTGAATGGCATACTGCTCATATGCGGTAGTAAAAATGACGGCAAATGGTCGCTCGGGCAGTAATTGCAGCAGATCCATGCCGCTCATGCCAGGCATCCGGATGTCGAGGAAGACGATTTCCGGCTCCAGTGCTGGCAAGGCCTTCACCGCATCGTAGGGGTCGGTGAAAATGCTGATCTCGTGCCGCTCCACCTCCACGTCCTGGATCAGAGCCTCAAGGACTTCGGCAGATTTCGGTTCGTCATCGATGATACATATCCGGGCCATGACAGCGCTGAACTCTCCATACAATATCGCGATTTTCGGAGCACCCCGGTGACCGGTAACTCAAAACAGCTGACCGATCAGTAGCCTGTATCCCGATTTGTGCTGAATTCCACAAATATTCGAGCTGTCGCCGTCAGGCCGAAGTCCGGCGGCAAGATGTAACAACACCAAATACAGCCCAACGAATCATGCCCAATCTCTAGATACACACGTGGCCTCTGAAGCACTGTGGTTGGTACAGGCGCCGCTTTGCATTGGGAACTAACGGGTGTGTCCCACAGGCCCGGGAGTGCGCTGGCAGTTGTGCATTCTGTCACGCCTCCCGGGACCTTCCGGTACGGTCCGGTGCGAATTCTTTAAGTTTAGTGATGCCCTCCCGTGACCGTGCCGGTCTCAGTGTACGCCGCGTTGCCATCATGGCCAGCCTGATCATCGCCGGTGAGGCCATTTTCATTCTGCCGTTTGTCTTCGCCCGAATCTTTCGCCCTACCATGCTGGACGTGTTCGGTCTGACCAATTTTGAGTTGGGGTTGGCCTTCTCGGTCTATGGAATCGTGGCACTTGCCGCGTACTTTTTCGGCGGCCCTCTGGCTGACCGTTATCCCGCGCGCAACCTGATGTCGATGGCTCTGGCTGGCACTGCGCTGCTCGGTATCCTGTTTACCCGGACGCCAACAGGGGCTCTTCTGACATTGCTCTACGGGGCGTGGGGTCTGACCACCATTCTGTTATTCTGGGCTGCCATGCTGAGGGCCACCAGACAGTGGGGTGGTGCACAACGCCAGGGCATCGCGTACGGTCTGCTCGACGGGGGCCGCGGTCTTTTTGCGGCACTTCTGGCGACTGCCTCTGTCAGCATCTTCGCGATGCTACTGCCGGTAGATGCAGCCGACGCCAGCCCGTCTGAGAAGGCAGCTGCACTACGCACCGTCATCTGGATCTTCTCGGGCGTAACGATGGCGACGGCCGTCCTGATCTGGGTGGTCATTCCTGCACGGGATGAAGCGAATGCAGCGTCTGTGAGCCACCATTTTCGGGTGAGTGAAGCCCTGGGGATCCTGCGCCATCCGACGATCTGGTTGCAGGCTCTGGTCGTTCTGTGCGCCTACGTAGGGTACAAGGCGACCGATGACTTCTCGCTCTTCGCCCGGGATGTCTTTGGGTATGACGATGTGCTGGCCGCACGGATTGGCACTATTTCATTCTGGGCACGCCCCATCGCCGCCATTGCCGCGGGAGTACTGGCGGACCGGTATGCGGCTTCCGGCGTGATCAGTGTCGGGTTTACGCTCATGGCAATCGGATGTGGCGGTATCGCCATGGGGCTGTTGCAACCAGGAATTGGCTGGATGCTGATCACGGTGATCGTTTTCACCAGCCTGGCCATCTATGCAATACGTGGCGTGTACTTCGCACTACTGGCAGAAGGGCGGGTGCCGTTGCGTTATACGGGGACCGCCATCGGGATCGTATCCGTCGTGGGCTTCACGCCCGACATTTTCATGGGGCCGTGGATGGGACATTTGCTTGACACCACCCCCGGAGCCGGAGGGCATCAGGACGTCTTTGGAGTCGTGGCTTTGTTTGCCATCATCGGTCTGATCGCCAGCATGATGTTCAGGCACTTCAGTCGCGCGGGGGCGGTGGGAGTAACCTGAGAATCGCCTGGTAGGCGCAATGATCGGAGGCAATGGTGTCGGCGATCACGGAAGTTTCAACCACTTCCCACCGGTGAGCCGGTGCGTACAGGATATAGTCGATCTTTTTTTGCGGTGTATGCGACGGGAAGGTCGGTTCCGGGGCAGATCGGTGGTATGTCGCGGTAAATGCCGCCTCAATGATCTGCATCGTGGGACTACCCGGCACATCATTGAGGTCACCGGCCAGGATCACCGGCCAGGGAATGTCGGCAGTTGCGTCAACCAACGCCTTTGCCTGCAAGAGCCGGTCTTCTTCCCCTTCATGTGCCAGATGGGTCCCGACAAACGCAATCGTATCGCCGGAGGGGAGCACGGTCGTGATGACCGCAGCTGCCCGTGGTTCATGTCCGGGCAGGCAGGGTAAGGGAATATTGCGCGTGGCGACAAATGTTGTGCGGGACAGGATCCCTTCACCATACTCACCGCCGTCGTACGGCATGGCGCGTGCGAAAAGAGACGTCATGCTGGTCCGCAGTGCCAACTCTGTAACCAGGTCCAGCCGCCCGGTACGCCCAGTCAGATAATCTACTTCCTGAAGCGCCACCAGATCCGGCTGAGCATCATTGATGACCCGGGCGATCACGTCGAGATCAAAGTCCTGCCGCATGGTAGCGCCATGCAATATGTTGAATGTCAGCACGGACACCGTCACCGGATCTGTCGGATTCTCTTGTGCGATCATATCCTCCATGACCACCCCCAGCATCAGAACAGTCACCAGCAGGATGCACCGTGTGACCAACCGCTTCCCGCAGGGCCGAATCATTGCTGGCATCCTGTTCCGGATTGCTGTAACTTGAAATCTCAGGTAACTATTCACGATTCGATGCAATCAGGATGAACGTTACAAATCTAGTTTTCGATATCGGAAATGTCCTGCTCGATCTCGACATTCCCTCTGCTCAAGCGCTGCTGGTCGCGCGGCGGCGTCCTGATCTCTCGGAAAAAGCATTCGTCTCGGCAGTGACACCGGTCGTCCATGCATTCGAATGCGGAAATGTGGATTCAGATGTATTTGTAGAGCAGGTGCTCGTTCATTGTCAGCCCGGGACTGAACCATCGGTCATCCAGGAAATTTGGAATGACATGCTGCTCACCATTCCTGCTTACCGCCTGGGGATGCTGACTGCCCTGCGGGAGCGCTTCAACCTGTTTGCACTGAGCAACACGAATGCTCTGCACCTGGAGCGTTTTCACCAGCATTTGGAAACGGCACATGGGATCACTGATTTCGAAAAGGCATTTTTTGATGAGGTGTACTACTCGCACTTGCTCGGGATGCGCAAGCCTGACCCGAAGATCTACCGGCATGTTATAGAGGACGCGCTGATCACCCCGAAACGCACGTTGTATATCGATGACTCTTCGGATTGCATCGAAGCTGCACGGAAGCTGGGGTTCCAAACCATGCATTCATCGGCAGACCATGAAGTGGCAGAAGCCCTGAAACTGCTTGGGTACTATTGATGTATGTTTGCGCCACAAGCGTGTCGAATTGGTGCTATTGCTTAGAATATTCATCGGGCTGACGGGTACGATCCTGGCGGTCTTTTTGACCTTCTACCTCAAGGTCAGGATCTACGACTTTCCGGCCCCCCAGCCATTTTCAGGGCAACACTGGTATAATCCGTATGCCCGATTGGGTGATACACTCCTCAGGGCTAACTTCCATGCCCACACGTATTGCTGGTGGGGCATTACCAATGGCGAAGACACTGAAGCCGCTATGCATCAGGCTTATCAGGAAGAAGGGTACGCCGTTGTCGGGATCTCCAACTACCACGCCATCTGCACGTATCATGCTGATGATCCGGCGTTTGTCCCCGTCTATGAACACGGACTCAATCCCGACAAGATCCACACCCTGGCCATCGGAGCACGGAAGGTCGCGCCGACCTTGTTCCCATGGCATTTCTCCATCCATCAGAAACAGCAGGAAATTGAAGCGGTCGGACAGATCGCAACGCTGGTAGCACTGGCACATCCCACGACAGGCCGGTATCACCCACGCGAAATCTCCTTGTTGTCGGGTTTTCAACTGATGGAAGTAGGCCATTCTACCGGCATCGAAGAAGCGCAATGGGATGTAGCCCTTTCATCAGGAAAGCCCGTATGGATCCTGTGCAACGATGACACCCATAGTCTCACCCGCGAACCGCCGTTCAACAGATGGTCGCGGATCTACTGCTCCGAGGTATCGGGAGAAAGTGTTGTCCGTTCTCTCACAGAAGGCCGGCACTACGGTGTATGGGCTTATGATGAAGCGTGTGAAGACAACCGGATCACCGAATTCAAGATCACTGGCGACACCCTGTATTTCGCCGTCCGAGATACTGCCAACCGCATCGATCTCATTGGGCAGGACGGGCAACAGCGCGCTACCGTGGCCGGTGACCGGCACATCGCATACCTGCTCAAACCGGATGATACCTATGTGCGCGTGGAAGTCCACCACGATCACGGGATCATGTATCTCAACCCTGTGGTGCGTTACGATGGCACCTTGCCTTACGGCATGCCCCCGGCCGTCAACCAGACCATGACATGGCTGGTCAGGATCGGGGTGGCAGGCCTGATCCTCCTGGTGGTAGTCGTCACACGCCGCATGTTGCGACAAACCAGGCAGCCGCGATGATCGACATGCACCGATTGCAACAGCGCCTGCCTGGACTGCGGGAGGCCTACCGGCAAGCCCGCCCGTTTGCCCATGTGATCGTTGATGATTTTTGTTCAGAATCGGCTTTGCGTCAGGTGAGTGCGGCATTCCCGTCGATTGGTGACCCCCACTGGATACACTACTTCCACTATAATGAAAAGAAGCACGGGCTCAATAAATTGGACGCTCTCCCTCAGCCGGCCAGAGCGCTGATCGAAGAAATGCACAGCCCGGATTTTGTTGGTTTCCTTTCAGATCTGACCGGGTTTGACGCGCTGAAGTGTGATCCGGATCTGGAGGGAGGCGGACTTCACCAGAGTGAGCGAGGTGGATTTTTAAGGATCCATGCCGACTTTCTGTCCCATCCTCACCGGCCGGCTTGGCAGCGCAGACTCAATGTCTTGCTCTACCTCAACGAATCCTGGGATCCTGCGTACGGTGGAGACCTTGAATTTTGGACAGAGGACATGTCCAGTTGCCAGGTTAAGATCAGCCCCGTCTTCAATCGCTGTGTGATTTTCCATACACATGCAACATCGTTTCACGGGCACCCCGAGCCGCTGGCCTGCCCCGCAGAAAGAACGCGTAAATCCATCGCACTCTATTACTACACCGAGGGGGTCGCCGGGAGTGTCCGGCCTACGTCGTACCGTGCCCGACCTTCGGAAAGGAGCAAGCGTTTCCTGATCCGGATGGACAACCTGGCACTCAGATCCTACCATCAGATCAAGCGTCGTTTCGGGATCCGCGACGGGGTGGTCAGCAAAGTGCTGGGGCGGCTGTTTCAAAACAAGAAATAGCATCTTTGCTTCCCATGGTCAGATTGCCGAGGATCGACGGGTATCTGTTGCTGCTCCTCCTGCTTTGTGCGTTGGCCTTCATCCCGTTTCTGGGACGCGTACACCTCTTCGACTGGGACGAGATCAACTTTGCGGAAATCAGCCGTGAGATGATCGTTCTGAGCGACTATTTGCGCATCCACGTCGACTTCGAACCGTTCTGGGAAAAGCCTCCACTTTTCTTCTGGCTGCAGGTGGCGTGCATGAAAGTCTTTGGTGTGGGAGAGTTTGCCGCCCGGCTGCCGAATGCTCTCTGCGGGATGGCGACCATTGCTGGACTCTACCTGGCGGGAAAGCACCTTGTGAATCGCCGCTTTGGTATGCTGTGGGCCATTGCCTACTTCGGCTCCGTCCTTCCACATTTCTATTTCAAGACCGGCATCATTGATCCCTGGTTCAATCTGTTCATTGTGGCCGGTCTGTATTTCTTCATCCTTTTTTTCTGGAAGCAAAGCGCACTCCCGGGGATCACTCTGCCCCGTAAGCCAGGGCTCTACCTCACGCTCGCGGGCATCAGCCTCGGCCTGGGCATCCTGGCGAAGGGCCCGGTGGCATTCCTGGTCTTCGGACTTACTCTGGGAGTCTACTGGATCATCAACCGCTTCCGGCTGCCGGCGTCCATTCCGCAACTGGTTGCCCTGACGGGGATCGCTATCAGCATCACCTTGCTCTGGTACGGCCTGGAAACCCTCAAGCACGGCCCCTGGTTCGTGAAAGAGTTTACACGTTACCAGTACATCCTTTTCAGTACGCCCAGCGCCGGTCACAGCGGCTTTCCCGGTTATCACTTTGTGGTCAACTGGTTTGGGTGCTTTCCGGCGAGCGTGCTCGCCTTGCCGGCGTTGTTCGGTCGCCGGACTGAGCAAGCGCATCTCGGTGACTTCCGCAAGTGGATGGTCATCCTGTTCTGGGTTGTGATCCTGCTCTTCAGCATTGTGGAGTCGAAGATCGTGCACTACTCATCGCTCGTCTACTTCCCCCTCACTTTCCTGGCCGCACTCACGGTATACTCCATCGATTCAGGAGAGCGTCGCTGGACAAAGGGATTGACATGGGCATTGGGGATCACCGGAGTGATCCTCGGGCTGTTGATCACCAGCGTCCCGATCGTAGGACAACAGATCGGGGTACTGGCAGCTCGCATCAGTGATCCCTTTGCAGCTGCCAATCTTCAGGCACAGGTGACATGGTCGACGTGGCAGATCATCCCTGGCATGTTGTTGACCGGAGCCGTGATCACCTCGGTGGTGTTGTTCAAGCGTGGTCAGGCGCACCGGGGTATGGTCTGGCTTTGCGGCATGGTGGCTCTGACCGTGTTCCTCGTCTCTCTCATCTTCATTCCCAGAATTGAACGGTACTCACAGGGTGCCGCGATCGACTTCTTCAAGACCTTGCAGGACGAAGACTGCTATGTCGACGTACTGGGATACAAGAGTTACGCCCAGTACTTCTATACCCGCAAGCAGCCACCGGCCGGTGACCGGGTATCGGAGGAATGGCTCCTTACCGGTACACTGGACAAGCCTGCCTATTTCGTGACGAAGGTCAACAAGCAGGACCGTTATCTGGCCTATCCAGGGGTTGAGGTGCTGTATGAGAAGAACGGGTTTGTGTTTTTGAGGAGGGGAACGGAGTAGGCCGGGCAGTATATCGATTCTGCCCGGACTTGAATCCTCAGCGCACGTATTGTCTCGCATCAATTGAGCCTGTCTACATTTTGTTTCATCGCGCGAATGGATATTCGTGCTTGTCAACCTGTCCACCCTTCTTTCCACAT
>JAWWBX010000046.1:0-20647 GCA_033720735.1 Saprospiraceae bacterium | reverse complement strand
TACGTGGATCTGTACCTGATCCATGCGCCTTATGGCGATCGCATTGAGGCATGGAAAGGATTGGTAGCGTTATGCGATCAGGGCAAGGCGCGGTCGATCGGTGTCAGCAACTTCAGCCAGGCGCACATCGAAGAACTGGTTGCTGCCGGACTGCCGCTGCCGGACGCCAACCAGATCGAGCTGCACCCGTGGTCGCAGAAGCCAGAGCTGGTCACTTTCCTTCAAGACAACGGGATCACGATCATTGCCTACAGTTCGTTAGTGCCCCTCTCCACCTGGCGCTCGGCCGCAGGTCACAACAGCGCCAAGACCGAGCAGATGAAGGCCGATGGGGCAGCAGACACCTCGCCCTTCAAAGTCATGGCCGACAAGTATGGTGTCAGTGAAGCACAGCTCTTGCTGCGCTGGGCGCTTCAAAAGGGCTATGCTGTGCTGCCGAAAAGCACGAAAGAAGCACGCATCAAACAAAACATTGATCTGTTCTCATTTGAGATCGATGCCGTGGACATGGCTGAGATCGCGCAAATGGATCGGGGTGACGGGGTGGCGTGGGCGGCAGGAGATCCGACCAGAGCCACCTAGACCGGGTCCGCGTTAGTCGGTGCGCACGATACCGCGTGTCATATGATGCCCATCCACCTCAAGCCTGCACAGATAAGTGCCAACGGGCAAGTTGGACAGAACGACTGGCAGGAGATGTGTACCAGAGGGGAGCGTCGCTGATACAAGCGATATTACGCAACGACCCTGCAGATCATGGAGCGAGATGGTTACGGACCTGCGCCGATCAATCGTCACCCTGACTTCACTTTGGTCCGATGCCGGATTGGGGGCGATCATCCACTCTACCCCGGGGATTTCATGCACCTCACGCACCCGGGTCGACATTTTCATCACTGTCGCCAGCGCATAGGTGCCGAGCGTATCCACGTCTGTCACCACCACCCTGTTGGAGTCAGGCTCGTCTTTCGACGGGACGCGATGCCACATCCCCCCACTGTCGCATTTGACCACACCCACTTCAGTGGTATCTGACGGCGCCAGCTCGTCAAATGTCAGATCGTAGCCAAATTGCAGATCCATAGCAAATGATGTCTGTGGGTTCCACTCGAGTTTCCAGGTGCGCGTCGGCGAAATGTCCAGGATTTGGTCGTCGTCCCACGCAAATTCGTCATCAACATAAAAGTCCATGCTGCAACTGACAGAATCCGTGGGGGCCGGTTCGGATCGCATGCGTACCCCCAGGCCCGTGTCCGGAAGACGCGTTACCGCTGGTGCGGGTGCCACTGGTTTGGTGCGGCACAGCCACATCTGCGGGTCCAGCGCGTCATTCATGCACTTGCCGGTGGTCGTTTTCGGGTTCATTTTGCGGACCCAGTGAAACGCTTCGGGGAAAGAGATCATCGGATCATCATCCTGATTGGCCATGGGTTCCCCATAACACAGCACAAAATGCCAGCTGAAAAACCCGAGCCAGATCTGCTCACCGTTGGCTGTGACGTACACGCGGTTGGTCAGCGAGGTCGTGTCCTTGTTTGCTGCGGTGATCACCGTCACATTCTTGTTCTTGAATGCACCGAAGGTGGACTGAAAGGCGTTGATCGCCTCACCTGAAAAGCAGGCATCGATCATCACACAGATGTCTTTGGCGGATGTCGCATTGAGCTTGTTGGCGAGTTCGGAGTACAGGAGTTGATCGACAATTTGGTCCTGGGTAACCAGCCAGCCAAAGCGTTGTGTGTCGGTGACGAAGTGGTTGCCGTGACCGCTGTAGTAAAACAGGATTTTGTCATAGCCATTCTGCACATTGTCGATGGCGCCACAGATCTCTCCCTTGGTAGCATTGCCGATGAAGGCAATTTGATTGGAATCCAATTGCAATCCACGCGATTCCCTGAGCAGGTTGCGCTCCATGTATTCGAGGTCGCTGCGGAACGCTTTTGCCTCGCTTTGGTTATAGGGCTTTCCCCCGGCGAGGATGGCGCAGGTAACGGCCGGATCGGGGGTCATCGGGGTTTCGTCGGCGATCGTCGAGGCTGTGAAAACGGTGTCGAAGACTTGTGGGGTACCGAGGATGCGCTCGCTGGTGGTATCACGTATTTCAATATCCGTCATATACGGCAGCCCGTTGATCTCAGGCGGGAACGTCGAGCTGAATATCTGGCCGATGGTGTCCACCGCGTCCACCAGGATGAAATAGCTTGTATGAGCCCAGCGTGCGGTCGGGTCGCAATCGTAAAAGGCAAACCAGGTGAAGTTCTGGATCTCAATGCCCCCAGACGATTCAGTATTTGCAAGCAAGTCACCGGGATGCAGGGGATGCAGCGGCACGAACGCGCTGGCGGACGTGTCGCATGATGGCAGGATCGTAGTAGCGCCCTCCAGATTGAATACAAACTCCTCACGCGAGATGATCGCTGTCGTCGTCTGTGACAGCACATTGTTGGTCGTATCGATGTCACCGAAATAATCCACTCCGGCGGTAATCGTATAGGTGCCCGTGCGTTCCGGGACCCACTGCGCGGAGGTAGTGATGATCTGTTCGCTGAATGCCTCGATCAGGGGTGCTGACATTTCCTCCATAAAAACTGGCGCTCCCTTGTTGTCCGTGACCTGCACATAATAGAAGTGCCCGGAGGCGACCTGGACATTGATATTGGCGAGGGTAAACTGGATCTGCAACGCCTGGCTGGCCGTGACGTAGTTGTTGGTGTGAATGTTGGTAACGGTCAGATCGGTCGCGGTGGAAACCGATATCACGGACGAGAAGAGCAGTGTACAAACTGCAAGCTTGAAGTAGCGGAGCATGGCTAGGGTTGTTGGTGCTCTTAAGATAGTGTTTTATCGAAGGAGCATGCGCGACAACGGCACCGTCTTACTGCAACCGGTAGATCTCCTCCATGCCTTCCTGGATCTTTTCAAAATCGATACCCAGGTCGATGAGCTGACCGGTGCGGATGTCGAAGACCCATCCGTGCACACTCAGTGTTCCGTTGCGATAGGCCGACTGGACTTCAGGTAGTTTCAGCACATTGACACATTGCTCCTGTACATTGAGCTCCACCAGTCGATGATAGCGGGCATCTTCGTCTTCGATTGCGTCCAGGGCTTGCTTGTGGAGACGATACACGTCGCGGATCTCATAGAGCCAGGCGTTGAGTACACCCATGTCGTCGGGCTGCATGGCGGCCAGGACCCCGCCACAGTAATAATGACCGCACACGACGATGTGCTCAACCTTGAGCTGGGTCACTGCAAAATGGATGACCGACATGGCATTCAGGTCGGTGTTGGACACGACATTGGCAATGTTGCGGTGCACAAACACCTCACCTGGGCCCATGCCCATCAGTTCTTCAGCTGTCACGCGGCTGTCGGCGCAGCCGATGTAGAGGATCGCCGGGTTTTGCCCCTTGGCGAGTTCTTTGAAATACTCCGGATCGCCCTTCAGCTTCTCAGCGATCCAGGCTTCGTTGCGGTCGAAAATCGTGCGGATGTCCATAGTGACGGCAAAATAACCGCAAAACCGGAAAACCGAGAAATGAAGAACCGCAAAAGGGAAAAAGAGGGCCACAAAAAGCGATCGACAAGGGCGAATATCGATTCGCCCGACTCAAAGCGGAGAACGAGCTGTCGACAAGGGCGAATATCGATTCGCCCGGTCTCTCGCGCGACCAAAATTCACGAACACTTGAACCCTGTACGACTTCGCTACATTACGCGTACCAGGGCAAGCACTTGAACCCTGAACGACTCCGCTACGCTACGCGTACAGGGCAAGCACGTGAACACATGCGCACTAAGCCAACGCATTCTCCAACCCGCTGTCGAGCGTACACAGGATGGAGGTTTCGAACAGCAGGGACTTGTGACGTACGTCGGCAAGGTCGATCGACCCGGGTGTCATGGTGATGATGTTGAGGTCAGCCCGCGGCATGTCCTCAATGACCTGGTAGATCTGCCTGGTGACATACAGGACCTTGCTGTCGCTTGGCATCCGCGCCAGGACCATCAGCTTCTCCATGTATTCCTGGGCCGACTTGCGCTCAAACGGAGCATCACCGTTTTCGTCGATCATGACCAGGATGTTGAGCTCTGCCCGCCAGTTGCGCTTGAGCAGGTATGCGGTGAGCAGACCGATGTTGATATTGTCGACCTTGAACTTGATGTCCCGGTCGACCGACCGGATATCGAGCCACAGGTTGATCGTCTTTTCCAGCCCCAGTCCGACCTTTCCGTAGGCTACATACAAGTAGGCACCGAAGCCGTACGCACGTGCCTTGCCGAGCAGGGTGCTGGTTTCCGGGTCGGCATCCACGTTGTCGGTCAGGCTGAGGAACAGTGTGTTGGGCCGGAAGAAGGAGGCTTTGAGGCTTTGCATTGAGGTGAGCACGCCCGAGAGATACGACTCCGCATGGACCATGGCGTAGGCGGCACTGATATCCTGCTGCATGAAGGCCTGGCACAATTCAGGCAAGCGTTTTGCCAGCTTGCGAGTCTCTCCACCGGTATCAAATCCCAGGATCTTGACGGACCCCTTCGGCCGGGCGAGGTTGTAGATCGTCTTGTACGATCGTACCACATCGTTGACCGTCTGTGCCGGAACCAGCAGGTTGGGTTGCCATGCCCGTTCGCTGGCTTCAGGCAAGCGGCTGACGACTTTGGCAGACCACTCGGCCAGTGAGTTGAACATCCCGCTCCTGGTATCACCTTCCTGGGTGTACAGGTTCTTGCGCCGGGTGAGATAGATGTAGACTGCGGCGACAATCCCCAGCGACACCAGGCCAAGGGTGGAGTTGATAATGAACATGACAAAGAAACATCCGATCGCGCCGAGCAGAGGGACGATGATCGGCACTTTCAGGGTGGGCCGGAAGCTGATCTGTCCCAGGCCCTGTTCGATCAGGACCACCACATTGATCATGGCATAGGTGATCAGGAAAAACATGGTCAGGATGGGAGCGATCGCATTGAGGTCGCGCATCAGGAGTGCGAGGACCACGATGACACATGTAATGTAGAAGGCCGTCTTGGGCTCGCCTTTCCGGTCCAGCTTCGACAGCTCCTTATTGTAAAAGAGGACCTTGTTTTGCCCCAGGGCCTGCAGGATGCGGGGGGCTCCGACCAGGGAGGCCAGTGCAGACGAAAACGTCGCGCCAAGCAGGCCTGCAATCACCACCGGCGCAAAGAAGGCCTTGTCCATCAGCACGTTGTAGTTGGTCAACAATTCTTGCGGGGTTGCGATAAAGGCCACCAGAATGGTCAGCCCCACATAGATCAGATAGCTGAGCCCGACGGCGGCCAGAGTGCCGCGAGGGATACTGACCCGCGGATCCTTGAGTTCGCCAGACATGTTGGCACCGACCATGATCCCGGTGACGGCAGGGAAGTACACCGCAAAGACCATCCAGAAGCTCATGCCGCTGAAATTGTTCTCGATCGATCCTTCAAAGTTTCCGACCAGCCGGATGTCGGTGTTGATGGGGTTGTTGAGGAAGCTGAGTCCGATGGAGATCAGGGACAAAATGATCACAGCCAGGATCACGTATTGCGTCTTGAAAGCGGCATTGGCACTGATGTTGGTGATCCCGAAAATGATGAGGAAGGACGCCAGGTCGACCAGAATGGCCGGGTGATCCGGGAAGATCCACAGCCAGCCCTCCCGAAAACCGAAGATGTACATGACCACCGACAAAGCCTGGGCCACATAAAGCGGGATGCCGATCGCACCGCCGGCCTCGAGGCCCAGGGATTGGGCGATGATCGCAAAAGCGCCACCCGCCTTGATCCGGATATTGGTGACGATCGAGGACATCGACAGGGAGGTAAACAGCGTGATGACCGTGGCCAGGGTGATGATCCCGATCGCGCCAAGCACTCCGGCATTGCCCACCACCCACGGCCCGCGCAAATACATGATCACCCCCAGGATAGTGAGCAGGGTCGGGGTAAACACGCCTTTGAACGTGCCAAACTTAACGGGCGTCGCGACGACCGGTTCCTTGTCAGACATGAGTGTCGTGGTTTGGTCTGTAGTGGCAACGCGGCCTGAGGTCGTTGCCTCTTTAAACTTACATCAAATTTCCCTTCAATCGACTATGGAAGCATCTCGGCGCCATTGCCGGAACGGTCGGTATGATTTTGGCCAAAACCATGTCTCCCGTGGCTCAAACAAATATCTTTGCAGCGCGTTTGTACATGAATGTTACTGCAAACGCCATACAGAACCGGGCAGGTGAACAAGATCGAACATAGAACCTTTTGCTTTACCGATATCAAGGGGTCGACCCGCTTGGCGGTGCAGTTGGGTACGGAGTACACCGAGCTGCTCAGTACCTACCGGGCGATCGTGCGGTCGGCGACCAACGCCTTTTACGGGATCGTGGTCGATAATCCCGGCGACGGATTCCTCCTGACCTTCCGCGACCCGCTTAATGCCGCCATGGCGGTCAGCATGATGCAACAGGAGTTTGCACGCACATCATGGCCCCAGGGTGCGGAAGTGCTCGTCAGGATGGGGATCCATGATGGCAAAACGATCGTTTCCGGAGACACCTTTACCGGTTTGACCATTCACAAAGCGGCCCGCATCTCGGATGCCGCGCGGGGCGGCCAGGTCCTGTTGTCGCATGCCGCCAAAGACCGGTTGCAGAACCATCTGCCTCCCGAGCTGAAGATCCGCCGACTGGGCAAGTACCAACTAAAGGATTTTGACCAGGCAGAATCACTGTACCAGCTGGTCATCCCGGGTGTGGAGAACAACTTCCCGCCGCCGAGAGCGCTCTCGGCCGTGCCCGTCGTCGCCGTGCTGCCTTTCAAGGATCTGGCCGGAAATCCCGACAACGCGTACTTCGAGGAAGGGATCAGCCTCGACATCATCCACGCCTTGTCGCGCCATCCGGGTATACGGGTCGTGGCCAGCTCGTCATCGTTTGCCCTGGCCGGGCCGGGCGATGTCCGGGAAAAAGGTATCAAGCTCAATGCCGAGGCGGTGCTGGAGGGCGCATTCCGGCGGATGGATGAACGGATCCGCATCGATGTCGAGCTCATCGAGATCGAGTCAGGCGTGGCCATCTGGTCAGAAGCATTTGCCGGCGAGCTGCGTGAGATCCACCGCTTCCAGGACGATATTGCCCAAAACATCGCCGACACGCTCGAGGAGACCGCGACGCACTATCCTGTGCGCAGCATCAAACGCACGCAGACGCGCAACGTAGAGGCCTACGACTATTATCTCCGGGGCAAGAAACTGTCCGACCAGTTTAGCAAGACGGGCGTGCAGTTTGCCTTGAAGATGTACGAACAGGCTGTCGACGAGGATCCCGACTACGCCTTGGCATATACCGGGATCGCCGACGCCTACTCCTACCTCTACATGTATGAAACCAAGTCACAGGAATATCTCGATGCCGCCATCGAAGCCAGTCGCAAGGCGACCGAACTGGACCCTGACCTCGCAGAGGCGCACGTGTCGCGAGGTCTGATCTATTCGCTTTGCAAGCAGTTTGAGTCGGCAGAACGTGAGTTTGAGCAGGCCATTCAGCTCAACCCCAAGTTGTTCGACGCGTACTTCCTGTATGCGAGGGTAGCCTTTGCTGAAGGCAAGATTGAAAAAGCGGCCGGCCTCTACCGTGAAGCGCACCGGGTGCGTCCGGAGGATTTCCAGTCGCTGCTCCTTTCAGGACAGTGCTTTGAGGACCTCGGGTTTCATGAGCGGGCGGAAGAAGTGCGGCGCGAAGGGGTGCGGATCGCCGCAGAACGACTCGACCTCAACCCGGGTGATACACGGGCCCTGTACATGGGCGCCAATGGACTGGTCGCCCTGGGACGCAAGGAGGAAGGCCTCGAATGGCTGCAGCGCGCGCTGATCCTGGAGCCGACCGATTCAATGTTGCTCTACAACGCCGGTTGTATCTACGCGATGCTCGGCATGAAAGAAGAAGCCCTCAACTCGCTCGAACGTGCCGAGGAGCACGGACTCAAGCAGATCGAATGGTACCACAATGACAACAACCTCGATTCGATTCGCACCGAACCGCGCTTCCTGCAACTCCTGCAGCGTATCAACGGCCCCCTGACCACTGCCTAGCCACATTGCATCCTTGTCAGAATCATCGTATCTTTTACGATGACAACCCATTCTGATCAACCCAAGAAGGATCTTGCCATATGCCTGACAAGAAAAAGACTTCCAAGGGACAGCTGGGAGAAGCCAGCAAGCTGGAGAATGTCTCCAGGGAATTCCTGCCAGAGCCCTCGGAGGCGCAACTCGACGCCAAGCAGGCGGCGATCTCGACACGCCGGCGGCAGGGAGGGCCCGTTCTTGATGATCAGGTCGATGAATCTGCTGAGGACGAAGATACCGGTCGCAGCTTTCTGCCTGACGATGACGAGGTGCCCCCCACAGATCTGGAAGAACCCGAATAACTGATTTTCCCTGATAACCCCAATTCGATTCCTGCATGGTCTCCATTCTTCGTAACATCGGGTTGCCGCAGACTGCGACCCGTAATCAAACCAGCAGTGTCGGCGAAACCAGCCTGGCCTGCTCCCAATCACGCATCTTCATTTCGGGAAACTGGTATGCCACAGAGTCAGCAGATGATGCCGTCAACTGGGCGCACATCAGTCCTGCGCTGCACTTGCCGGCACCGCCATCAGGTGGGTTTTGCTGTGATCAGACACTGATCTACGTTCCAGGCCATGATGTGATGGTATGGTTGCTGCAATACATCAGCAATGCCACGGAGAATGTCTTGCGACTCGCCGTCAAGGGAGGGAATGATGACAACGCCCAGTGGCACTGGTGGGACTTCACTCCGACGCAGGTCAATCAGGCCTGGACCCGTGAGTGGTTCGATTATAACCATGCCGCCCTCTCCGACAACTTTTTGTATGTCGGCACCAACTTGTTCGATATGGACGACCGCTGGACGCGCTGTGTGGTCTTGCGGATCCCGCTTGCGGAGCTGGCCGGGGCAGGCAATCTCAGTTTTGAGTATTTCGAATCTACTGAGCACTTTTCGCTGCGCTGCACACAGGGTGCCACCACGACCATGTATTGCGCTGCACATGATTCAACACGCCGTCTCGCCGTCTATGCCTGGCCGGAGAATGATTCTGAGGTATCGATCGATCTGGTCAGAGTGAGCCGGTGGAATCCACCCGATCCGCAGACAGGCGGATATGCTTCGCGGTGTCCGGATGGGACCGATTGGTTGAAGCGATGCGACAGTCGCATCACCGCAGGATGGTGCTCTGGCGATACCATCGGATTTGGATGGACGGCCAATGGCCGGGGGCGGCGTGCCGAACCACACATCCGGGTGGCACGGATCGACACCAACGATATGCGGCGAATCGACGAGCCCGATATCTGGAATGACCAATTTGCCTTTGCCTATGCCTGTGTGCATCCGGACAGGGACGGTACCCCGGGCATCGCCCTCTTTCTGGGAGGAGGTACCCGCTTTCCCTCGCTGACTGTGGGGTATTTCGATGCATCTCAATCCCGCTGGCGTCTGCAGTTGGCGCAGGTGGGCTCACACGGACCCATCGATAACAAGTGGGGCGACTATGTGACCTGCTCGCTGAATGCAGAAGGCCGCTGGGTCGCTGCGGGCTTCACCCTCCAGGGCGGAGGAACCCGCACGGATATCGAACCCCGGTATGTTGAGTTCGGTATCAGGCCATCGACGGCCCCCGATACATAAAACAAAATGCGCCATCCCCGAAGGCATGGCGCATCCTGTTTGTTTTGACTGGCGACGTATCTACCGCGCCAGGATCATTTTCTTGGTAGCGCTGAAATCATTGACCTTGAGGGTGTAATACAACATCCCCGCCGGCAGGTCTCCTGATCGGACCGTGATCTGGTTGAACCCAGCGACACATTCCTTCTCGATTACCCGCAGCGCACTGCCGGTCACGTCGGTGATCGTCAGTTTGGCCATGCCATCCTGCGGCAGATTGAACCCGATCACCGTCGTGCGGGTAAACGGATTGGGCTCATTCTGGAACAGTGCAAACTCCGGTGCGTCTTGCACGCTATCCTCAAATCTCAGTCCGATCTCAAGCAGTTCTTCCTGCCCGTTGTAAGCTTCAGCACGTGTGATCCGCGAACCGATCGACAGAAGGTCACTCAACTGCGCCTCTGCCCGCGGGCGGATCACCAACGAGAACAACCCGGTACCGTCCGGTACTGTCCTTGGTGCAGTGTCAAACCAGGACAAGGTCATTGCATCAGCGTGTACACCGATGAGTTCAGAGGTGACCTCCAGTGCTCCCGGTATCACATCCACCAACTCCGCCCCGCCAAGGTTGAGCGTAAACTGCATGCCAAGAATGTCTTCAAACTGATCGGCACGGATCGGAATGACAACCTCCTCGCTGACGAGCGCTTTGTCTTCGATCACGAAGCTCAGGCTACCCACGCTGTTGCGGGTCTCAATGTCGTGCACATTCGCCGAGACCGAACCATTGACATCGCCAACCTTGACAGCGACAAAATTCTCATCAAGGCTCATGCCTGCATTCAGCTCGATCACTTCGTCGAATGGCCACACCTCACCGCTGGCCGGGAAGATGTAGTCCGCATCGACAAATCTCCAGCTGGTGTTCTCCGGATACTCCGTGATAATACCGAGCAGGAGTTTGCGGATCTGCACGAGGTCGATCGCACTGATCGACGCGCTGTTGTTGGCATCAGCGGCGATCATTTTGTACGGACTGCTCAACGGTTGCAGACCGAGCAGGTGCTTCTGGATCTTGATCAGGTCGAGCGTGCTGACGCCATTCCCATGGTCATCATTACGCGCAGGTGTGATCGTGTAGCCCAGCAGCGGGTTGATAAAGTGGTAGAAACCGTTATCACCCGTGACAAACGTCGACATGATCTGTCCGCTCTGGTCGGTCAGATTGACGATGACATTCTCGACCGGCTCCAGCTCCTCGGTTTCAATCGCGCCGCCGGCACTGCCGTCACCGGGACATACATTCTCGTTGTCGTCGACGACGATGAATGTCGTGCAGAAGTCCTTGTTGCGTTCATTCCAGGTGATGGTTCCGTTACAATCGAGATCGTTGCCTTCGTCCGCTGCCCAGATCTCAATGATGAAACTTGGGCTGCCATTCTCTTCGATCGCAGCGCAGTCAAAGGTCATGCTCGGTTGATAGCTGGTACCGCTAAAGCTGTAGAGCAGATCCTCAGCCGCCGTACAGTCATCAAAACTGCTGGCATTGAAATCCACTGCCCAGATCGTCACCTCGCCGCTCGACGGCATCACTACCGTGCTCAAACCTGTACACACCGGCGTCGGTTTCTTGCAGTCCTCAAGGCGGAAGAGGTACTCACAGGTGGTGAGATTGCCGCAGCCGTCCTCGATCGACCACAGGATCCGGTGGTAGTCTTTCGGTCCGCCTATGCCCAGGCAGTTGCGGTCATTGTAGGGCAGTCCGTTGAGACGCGTATTCAGATCAGCCGCCGTCCTCGTATCGAATACGAGCGTTGCTGCGTGATTGGAATCCAGCGCGACCTCCGTTGTGTTGACCATTTGGATAAAATCTGATCCGTTAAACGGATAGACTTTCACGTCATAGATCACAATGTCACTGCATGTCTCCACCACGTTGTGCTCGAGGGTGACATGGACACTGCAACTTGATGCGTCGGGATGTCCTTCTCCGAGGAAGACCTGGTTGTTGTTGGGCAGCGTCACATTGGAGTCAGCCACACACAACACCACTGGCTCGGCCGGGCAGTCCGTGACTGTTGGTCCCTGGCTGTCAAGTACCTTGATCTCCTGCACATAGGTCCAGTAGCCGGCGCCGGTTTGCGCATTGTACTGGCACCAGTCGATGACCTCCCACTGCCTCAGGATCTTGTAACATGCGCCCTCCACGAAATCGAAGCGCGTGTCGGTGTAGTTGACACCGATCGTGCTGCAGTTGTCATCAAAGAGGACCGGATAGTCGACCGGGATCCCACCCGGACACGTCGTGTACTCCTGGTGGCAGGGCCAGATCACGCCATCATTCGGATCGCTGTTGACACAGGTCTGATCAGAGATGTAGAATGGTGAGAAATCGACGACCCAGATGCGTTGCACGCAGGTGCGGGTATTGTTCTGACCGTCGCGCACGCGGAACGTCCGCTCAACGAGACGAGTGGCATACGGTGGGGCTGCACCCGGCAGGTCCTCACCACTGCAGTCGTCAAAGATGCGCACGCGCACCGTAATGTCGACGTCACAATTATCATCAGCCCATCCGTCAAGCCCCCAGACGTACGGCTGGGGCAGGAAGTTCGGATCGTTCGGATTTGCAGGACGCCCCGGATCGTCGATGACGATCTCTTCGCGATCTGAAGCCACGTAGTCGTGGGCATCCAGGATCTGGCCAAAGACTGGTGTCAGGATGTCGTCGCCCGGAGGTACAAACCCGTTGGTCTCCTCTGCGGCAAACCAGAAGTCGCAACTCACCACGATTTCCGGCAGACATTCTACAAACGGCGAAAGCTTGTCCTGTACTTCCACCTCAATCATACATGTATTGACGTTGCCCTCGGTGTCCGTGACTCGCAATTCCACCATGACCGGTCCGGCGCCCACGTCACAGCATGCAAATGGGACCATGGGACCGTAGGACTGCCCGCGGTCGCTGGCGTTGATGATGCCGTTTGGCTCATCATCGATGCCGGCACCGTTGGTGGTCCAGTCAAAGTTGATGCAGCTGGTCATCCGGCGTGCGTCGAAGAAGATCTCGCCGCAATTGTCGAAACTGCCATCGTCAAATGTCAGCACTGGCACTTTGGTCAGGCCGTATTCGAGATTGGCGTCTTCCGTCAGACTCACGATCACATGCTCGTCGCAGATGGCGATCGGCGCCTGCCCATCGGTCAGGTCGACAACTACCGTGTCATATGCCACATGGTTGCACTCGTCTTCGACAGAGAAGACAAAGGTGTAGACCCTGCCCAAGGTCAGATTGACGTAACCATCTTGTGGCAACTGGCCTGCTGCCACGATCTGCGTCGACAGACCTTCGGTGTACAAGGCTTTCCACGTGATGTCTCCGATATCCGTGCAGGCATCCGCAGCCCCGGCACCCAACAGCACGTAGCCGGTGCACTCATTGGAGCTACCGAACGATGGATCATACGTTGCCCAGGCGTCCACCTGAGGCGCAGTACGGTCCTTCACGTTGATCGATTGTATGTGACGGAGCGGGTTGACACCCGGCTCCAGTGGCTCACATTCATCGCGGATGATCCAGTGGCGCAGCAACTCGTAGCTGCCCGGACAATTGGCGTCCTGCAGGAATTCATCCCAGTACCCGACGTTGATCTCACAGAAGTGGTCACCAAAGATCGGGAGCCCATTGATGGTCGGCCACCCGGTGTTGTCGGGTTCCGTCAGATCCGGATTGGCGAGCACGTCCTCGCAAAGCAGTTCCGTCGCGAAAATGTAATCAGGCGGAAACTGGATCATGTCAAAGTTGAAGGGTTCGACAATGATCCTTTGCACACAGGTACCCACATTGCCGGATTCATCAGTCGCGATCCAGGTTCTGAAGATCTCGACCCGCGGATCGCTGCAATCACCGTTGTCGATGATATCGTCGTCATAGATCATACTCACTGAAAGCTCGCAGCTCAGTACCTGTGCGACGCCGGTGATGGCAGTGTCAGTCGATTCGTTGCAGGCCACCGTAATGTCCGGCGGACATGCGACAACTGGCTGCAACTTGTCTTCTACGCGCAGTGTCGCCCAACAGGACAGCCCGGTACCTTCACAATCGGTGACCGTGACCGTCACAAACTGGCCGATGTGCTCGATCGTCAAAGTGGCATCAGGAATGGTATCCCCGTTCTCGTCGACTGCGACAATACAGAAGTCGTCGTAACATCCATAGTTGTCACCCTCCAGGATCACGTCTGCACCGATCTGGTACATACAATCTGGTCCGAGCGACAGGTTGACAGTATCGTTGCACGCAATCGACGGGTTGTTTGGAATAAAGGCCAGTACCGTGACCGTAAAGGTGCAGGTGTCGGAGTTGCCATTGTCGTCGAAAGCGATGATCGTCACGACGGTCGTGCCGACATCGAAATTGCTGCCTGACGGCGGATCGATGGTAAACGAGTCGATCCCGCAGTTGTCACCCAGGATATCCGGGATGATATTCTGGATCGACGCACATTCTCCCGGACCGAGGCTCACCACGACATCGGAAGGACATACCAGCACAGGAATCTCGGTATCGAGCACCGTCACATCAAAACTACACTGGTTCGTGTTGCCAGCCTTGTCGCTGATCGTATACGTGACAGTCGTGGTTCCGACCTCAAAGAACTCCATCGCAATCGAACCTCCCACGACCTCGCCGCCCACCGGCACCTCAATGCCGTCTTCCGTGGTGTACTCCACGATCACCTCACCTTCTCCGCAGTTGTCGAGCACGACGGGATGCATCCAGGTGAAGTTGGCGCCGCACTGACCCGGGTCATTTTCCAGGGTCGTGTCCATTTGTGTGTACGGTGTGGTATTGCTGATCTCCAGCGTCCAGCTGGTCAGCGTTGCCGAAGCCTCGGGATCCGCATTGGCAATGGTCAGTGTCCAGATACCATTCGACATCCCTCCGTTCATGTCATTCAGGTCACCGAGCGGGAAGTACGTCCCGCCGGCACCCAGCGGACCACATGGCGCGGTCTGAATAAAGTCCGGTGCTTCGGAATCCAGAGCGACGTTGAAGTCAGGCTGGTTGACACATTGTTCGGAGAACAACAGCACATTGGCGCCATCAGGGCTGCTCAATTTGACTGTGATCTGCGACATATCCGGATGGGTCCCAACCAGATTGAGTACGTTGACATCGGAGATCTCAAAGGCATCGGGTACATTGATGGTGGTCATAAAGACCGAACTCGGATCAATCGTTCCGCCCGATCCGTCGTAGGTGACGCTGGTCAGGTCTCCACACTGAGGCAGCTCGGTATCCTCGATCGTTACTTCAAACGTGCAGGTGGCCTTGTTGGGTGGAACCGACTGCAATGAGTAGGTGATGCCGATGTCAGCCAGGAGATCACTGCCTGGGTTGAGTGATCCGATCGTTGCCGGAGCACACAGGTCAGCTACACCATAATCCTCAGCACTGTTCGAATCCCACGGCCATTTGCGGTATGCCGAACCGCCTTCAAACATCTCAATGTTACCCTGCCAGTCAGATGCAAGGACCGAAGACTCATTGGCATTCCCGACCGGGTTAAAGCCATTGACCGCAACAACGTCAAGGGCCACGGTATCGACACTAATCACATAACCCGCGCCCTGAAACTGGCTGAGGTCAGCAGCACCAGGTACGTTGAAGAAGAAGTTTGCAGGATCGTCAGTGCCATCACCATAATGCAAGGTCAGGACATCTCCGACCTGCAGTACGGTTCCATTTGGCACCACAAACACCTCATCATTGCCGCCAATCCGCTCGATCGTCAGGCAGCTCACATCCATTGCCGTCGGCCCGTAGTTGGTGATTTCGACAAAGTCATCACCACTCGTTGTCTGGATAAATCCAGGTACCGGATCGGTACCTCCGATGAGTGCCTCGAGCTCGTGTGTGACCTCGCTGATCAGGAGGATCGGTTGATCAGAAACCATATAAGTCACTTCGAACGTTCCGCAGCCGTAGTCACCGCTGGCGTCATCCCCGCCGGCATCGATGATCTCCGGTCCTTTGGCCGAGTCGATGACCTTGTACGTCACCGCGGTAAGGCAGTTGTCAATGACGATCGGCGACAGCCCGCCAATCTCTGCGCCGCAGCCACCCAGGGCATTCATTGCCGTGGTGTCGTCGGGGCAAAGAAGTTGTGGCGGCTCGAGATCGTTGACAAAGATCTTGATCTCGCAGGTGTCAGATATATTCCCCTCCACGTCAACTGCCAGCCATTGCAGGATGGTCAGACCGACCGGGAACATGTCACCGGAAGTCAGGCCGGTGTTGTCGATCTGGACAATCGTATCCAGCTCGCAATTATCCAGCGCCACCGGCAACGAGAAGTTCACAAATGAAGAGCAGGTGCCCAACAACGCGTCAACATTGATCGGAGGCCGCGGGCAGTTGATCCATTCCGGTGGTGTCACGTCGGTGGCACAGCCGGGATTACAGACCTCATCAAAGATGATCAGCCCGACCACACACGATGATGCGTTGCCGCTCGAATCTGTCGCCGTAACAATCACCGGGAAGGTGTCGCCAACCGCGGCAAAGAACTGTACTCCAGCAGCCGGAATTTGTGTGAAGGTGACATCGGAGCAGTTGTCCGTTCCGGATAGCCCCGTGACAAAGTCGGGCACGAAGAGATCACAAACGCTGATCATCGAGTCCGGAGGACATGTGAAGGTCGGTGAGATCGTATCGAGCACGGTCACTTCTGCCACGCAGATATCTGCATTACCTGCCACATCCGTCACCGTCAGCAGAACATTGTTCTCTCCGATATCTGCACAGGTAAACGTATTGGGAGAAACAGACAGACCGGCTACCCCGCAGTTGTCGAAGCTGCCACCGTCCACATCAGAGGCGGTAATGCTGGCATTGCCTGCGGCGTCCAGATAGATCACCGTGTCCTGACATACCGCCTGCGGGATCTCATTGTCCTCGACGATCACCGTGAAGACACAGAGCACTGAGTTGCCCTCGTCGTCAGTAGCCTGGTAAGTGATATCAGTCGGCACACCAACCGGGATGAACGAACCACTCGCAGGCCCGCCGATCTGCACGACATTCAATGTATCGTTACAATTATCGACGGCAATCGGATCGGCCCAGTTGACGAGCGCGCCGCATTGCGAGGGATCATTGCCAAAGGTCAGTGTATCCGGGCAGTTCACGAAGATCGGAAGCTCGTCGTCCTCGACGGTCACCGTAAACGAACATGAACTCGTATTGCCCGTTGAGTCTTCTACAAAGTAGGTGACCGTTGACACTCCAATGGCAAACTGGCGGTCACCCATCGGCATGGGCGGGTTGAGCAGATCAACCGGTCCCTCGGTGGTCCCGTCAGGATTGGTATAGGTGACCGTGTATTCAATGATATTACAGTTGTCGGTCGGAACCGGGTGCAACCACTCCAGCTCACCGAAACATTCCTGTTGTCCACCCACCGAAGTCGGAATGATCGTATCTGGCGGGCAGGTGATAGCCGGTGGCACGTTGTCATTGACAGTCACCGTCAGCGAACAGGTGGACTGATTGCCGGCGGTATCCGTGGCTGTCCAGGTAATCACTGATGTCCCCACCGGGAACACAGCACCCACCAGCGTCGTATTGTCCCCTGAAGGATAGTCGTGGGTCAGGCTGACCACCGCGCAGTTGTCACTCGCCGTGGCGTCCAGGGCAGTGCTGCCCATGGTGTGCGCACAGTCTTCCGTCCCGTCGGTGGTGTCCTCAAAAGTGACGTCATCTGGACAAGTGATCATCGGGAGTTCCAGATCTTCGACGATCACCAGGAAGCAACAGGTGTCAGCCTGTATGCCGTTGAGATCGGGGTCTGTATTCTCCGTAATGATGTAACAGACGAGTGTGGTATCCAGGTCAAAGACCTCACCACTCACGTCGTCAAAGCCGGTATCTACGCTACCGTCCGGATTCGTCTTGGTCCAGGTCACCGTGTAGGCGCAGTTGTCAAACGCCGAGATCGGCGACAGACTGCTATCGGGAGATGTCCAGGTACAAACACCGGGATCGGTGGCCACCACGACTTCATTCGACGGACACTCCACATCGGGCAGTTGCGTATCGATGATGCGCAGTACAAATTCACAGGTGTCGCTGTTGCCCGAAGGATCGACAGCAACCCAGATCACGATGTAGAACCCGGGTTCAACAAAGTCACTTGGTGCCGGTCCGGCCACCTGCGTCACCATCACTTCACAATTGTCTTCCGCGATAGGTTCAGCATAGTTGGCATAGGCACCGCACAGGTCCACCTCGTTGCCAAACGTAACCGTATCTGGCGGACAGTTGAGGAACATCGGCGCCTCGTCGTCTGTGACGATCACAGTAAACGTGCAGGTGTCAAAATTGCCTGCTGCATCTTCGGCATAGTACTCGACGATTGAAGTGTCGAGTTGGAAATTGTACGATGCATCGAACAACTCGGCCGGAGCCCCGGGATTCAGCAATGGTACCAGGTCGAACGGTCCGCTGATCGTCCCGTCACTGTTGATGATCCGGTAATTGTACTGGGTCACTGCGCAGTTGTCTGTTGGCGTCGGGTGTGTCCAGTCATACTCACCGAGGCAATCGCCAGTCGTGCCGTTATTTGATGTCGTGATCTCGGCATCTTCCGGGCAAATGACCTCGGGATCAATATCATCTTCGACTGTCACCACAAAGCGGCAGGTCTCGATGTTGCCGGCAGTATCCACTGCTGTCCACGTCACCAGGGTAATGCCAACCGGGAAGATGGCGCCGTCCAACGTGGTATTGCTCACACTGGGATAATCATGGGTCAGACTTACGACAGCGCAGTTGTCTGTCGCCGTGGCATCAAGAGCCGTTCCCGTCACCGTGTGCTGGCAGTCTTCGGCCGCATCTTCACTGTCGACAAACGTAACATCTACGGGACAGGTAATCATCGGTAGCTCGTTGTCCTGCACGATCACCATAAAGCAGCAGGTGTCCGTAAGGATCCCGTTGCCATCCAGATCTTCCGTTTCGGTGATGTAGTAACAGACAAAGCTGGTGTCGAGATTGAAGATGTGCTGACCACTGACATCGTTAAAACCGGATGCCTGCAGCGTGTCGTCCTTGTACACCTCCCAGGTGACCTCGTATGGACAATTCGCAATTGCGATCACCGGGGTCAGGCTACCGGCGGGCGGGAACCATGTACAAGTGCCTTCGTCCGTGCTGACAACCACATCATTCGACGGGCACAGGATCAACGGTTCTTGTGTATCTACCACATTGATCACAAACTCGCACGTGTCAGTATTGGGTGGCATGGCGCCATCCTCAGCCAGGTAAGTGATCGTATAGAAACCTGGTGCCAGTTCGTCGCCTGGTGATGGGCCGGCGATTTGTGTCACGGTCACTTCGCAATTGTCCTCGGCGATCGGGATCGACCAGTTCACGAAGGAACTACAGTTGTCTACGTCGGTGCCGATGGTGATAGTGTCCGTCTCGGGACAATTGACAAATTGCGGGTCCTCGTCGTCCGTCACAGAGACCGTAAACGCGCAGTCAAACGTATTGCCTGCCGCATCGGCGGCAAAGTACTCGATGGTGGAGGTGCCCAGCTGGAAGTCAAAACTTGCCTCAAACAAGCCGGCCGGCGCGTTGGGATTGAGCAACGGCACCAGATCAAAGGGGCCGCTTTGTGTACCGTCGGCATTGGTGACGGTGTAGTTGTATTGGGTCACTTCACAGTTGTCGGTCGGCGTGGGATGTGTCCAGTTGTACTCACCAAGACAGTCTCCCGTTCCTCCGTCACTGGTGACGATGTCGACACTGGCCGGACAATCTATGAACGGATCGATATTGTCTTCGACCGTTACGATAAAGGAGCAAGTCTCAATATTACCTGCGGTATCTACGGCGGTCCAGGTCACGACAGTGATGCCGACCGGGAAGATGGCCCCATCGAGGGTCGTGTTGCTCGGCGCACCGTAATCGTGGGTGACGCTGACTACGGCGCAGTTGTCAGTTGCTGTTGCATCAAGAGCCGTTCCTGAAACCGTGTGTTGACAATCTTCCACGGCGTCGTCGTCATCGAGGAAGGTCACGTCGGCCGGGCAGATGATCATCGGATCTTCGTTGTCCTGCACGATCACCAGGAAGCAGCAGGTATCGGTAAGGATACCATTGCCGTCGAGATCTTCGGTTTCGGTGATGTAGTAACATACCAGGCTGGTGTCCAGATTGAACACGTGTTGTCCGCTCACGTCATCGAATCCTGAAGCCTGGAGTGTGTCGTCCTTATAGACCTCCCAGGTCACTTGGTATGGGCAGTTGGCAATGGCGATCGTCGGTGTCAGGCTGCCAACTGGTGCGAACCAGGTGCAGGTCCCCGCATCCGTGCTGACCACCACGTCATTTGATGGACAGAGGATCAAGGGCTCTTGCGTATCCACGACGTTCACGACAAACTCGCACGTGTCCGTGTTGGGCGGTGTCGCGCCATCTTCGGCCAGATAAGTGATCGTGTAGAAACCCGGAGCCAGTTCGTCGCCAGGTGATGGCCCGCCGATTTGGGTCACATTGACCTCGCAATTGTCCTCGGCGATCGGTACCGACCAGTTGACAAATGCACTACAGTTGTCCACATCGGTTCCGATGGTGATCGTATCGACCGGACAATTAATGAAAGCGGGGTTCTCGTCATCCGTCACTGTGACGGTCCATGAGCAGTCGAAGGTATTCCCGGCTGCGTCTGCAGCGAAGTAGGTGATTGTAGACACGCCCAGTTGGAAGTCAAAGGAGGCATCAAACACGCTGGGCGGTGCATTCGGATTGAGCAGTGGTGCCAGATCAAATGGTCCGCTTTGAGTTCCGTCGGCGTTGCTGATCGTATAGTTATACTGGGTGACCTCACAGTTGTCAGTGGGTGTCGGGTGAGTCCAGCTGTACTGTCCCAGGCAATCACCTG
>JAWWBX010000045.1:0-20824 GCA_033720735.1 Saprospiraceae bacterium | reverse complement strand
GACATCTGACTTGAACTGTTCCGACATAGCCTCAAATTGTAGGGGCGTAAAAATAGGAAAATACGGGTATGAAACGTTTTGCCCGTCAGGATGTTTCAACGGATCCTCGCTATGTGTGGCGCGGATATTCGCCAGGTGCACCACACCTTGAAGTGTAGGCACACTTTCCTTACATCGCGTACCAGTCGATGATCCCCTTCATGGCCTCCTGGCACACCCGGCAGAAGTACTCGGCCCGGGTAAACATGATGCAATTGATTGAAGGCCGGTAAAGTCCCGTCGCCTGGTAGCCGGCACCTTCGAACGCACCGACCTGCCCGGCATACGGACTGTTCTCGAGGTAGGCCTGTACCTCAGCAGACCGCGCAGCACTCTTCCGGTCATAGTCATCCTTCGCAGCCTGGATCTCCGACTGCGGTGCACCCTCTCGCTGCAGTTCAGCAATCCGGTCATTCAGGCGGGCACGCTCGGCCTGCCATGCAATGTCGACTGAGTCATATTCGGCTTTCGCCCACGGGGTCGGGATATCAATGCCCGGAGTGAGCAGGTGCTTCCACTTGATGTTGTCAGGATCGAGCAATGCCGTGATATTGGGCTCCGCGGGCTCGTGCTCGGGTGTATGGAAGTCGGTGTAGGCCGTCGAGGAAGTATAATATTCGTCTGCCAATCCAAAGAAGGAATGCCCAAATTCGTGGACCATGAGGTAAGCACTATGGATATTGTCCGAAGTATATGTGCAGTAAAAGTTGTAGATCCCACCGCCTCCGTAACGCGTGTGGTTGATCATCACGTACAGGGCGTCATACGGGACATGGCCCGCGACATCGCGCAGCGCCTTCTGGTCTTCCACCAGGAGATACCGCTCTGATCCCAGTGCGTTGAAGGACGCACTTACTGCCGTGTTCTTGTCAATGCCGGCACGCGGCTCATCCACTCCGCTGTCCTCCGAGGGTTTGAGTACCCCGCGAATGTTGAAACGGTCGCGGTATGACTTGCACGGTTCTGCCTGAAAGAAGATCTCGGTAAATCGCGCAACATCGTCACGGAATTTTTCCGCTTCATCAGCCGTGTAGCCTTCCCCGATGATCGCGATGTCGGCCCTGACAGCGGGATCGCCGCTGATCTGGCTTTCGATCACCTCCACCTCAGAATCTGAGGGCCCGGTCAGGGTCTCGGCCGGGTCCAGCGCAACTCGGAAAAGCTCGCGCATCGTTCCGTCCTTGAGGCGCCGTTCAATGGCGAACTCGATGCTGTCCCGCGGCATGGGGACAATGGCCGTCTCATGAAACTCGCGCACCCTTCCCTCCCGCGCGGCGGTCGTTGTCTGATATTCCATGAAATAGCTGTCAAACCCGCGTGAATAGATCAGGGTGCCAGAGGCCTTGTCGTAGACCTTGTGGTAATAGGTTCCGTAGTCGAGCGTGTCGATCAGATGCACCTTGCTGCCAGCCCATCCGTCATAGCGGTAGGGCGCGTCAATGTTGAAGGCCTCCCTGAGTCCGTCACCTTTGTGGTAATAGTCGATCCGCAGGGTTGCGTCTGTAAAGCGTTGCTCAAACGGGGATTTAGGAGTGTCCTGGCAGGCGAGCAAGAAGAGGGGTAAGAGAACGACGATGTATTTCATTGCTACTGATTGTTAGACATCAAAAGTCTTCAAGACTTTTGATGTCTGCAAGCCTGAGCTAGTCCAATGTGCCAAGTCCGCCGCGCGCCTCTTCATTCCCGGGCCAGAGTTCCAGTGCACGGACAAAGGCCGCGCGCGCGGAATCCGGGCGTCCGGCCTTGGCATGGATGACCCCCAGGAAACTATGGCTGCGGGAGAAGCCGGGGTGTACGCTGAGACCCAGACGGGCGATCCGTGCCGCCTGCTCCAGTGAGTCCTGATCCTTGTAGTCTGCGGCCAGATCGATGAACTCCTCGGGTGACAGACTGTAGGTGAAATAGGCTTGCTCATCAGTAACCAGCAACTGCAGATTGGCAAATGCCCGGTCGAAATCAGTCCTGGCGGCTTCGGCCAGGAAATGTTCGCCGATGGGAATCAGCGGCCGGTTCATTGCGGGATCGTTTTCGAGCACCTTCTTAAGGTAGTGTGTACTGATGCCGTAAAACGCCTCACCGCCATTCCGGGTATCCACAGAAGTGCCTCCGAAGATCCCGACCAGGTACCCGGCACTGTCGAGCAGGGGTGACCCGCTCGCACCCCGGGCATCGAACGCGGTGTCTTCCTGGCTGAATACGATCCGGTTGCCACGGGCCATCAACACTTCAGCATGTCCGGTCACGCAGGTCGAATCCCGGTACGGGCAGGCCGCGAAGTAGATCTGTTCGCCTGGTTGTAGCTGCCGGTATGCCGGCCGCAGTGGCTGAATGTCAGGTGAAACATAGCTGGTAGTGAATACCAGCCAGTCGCGCTCCTGGATCGAAGCACCCCGCCCCTGCAGCAGTTCACTCGTGTCGGCGTTGATCAGTTGGTCGATGACCACCGAGTCCTGCAGATTGCCTTTCGGCCGCATGATCCATTGTTGCAACCAGGGGTTGGGATTGACCGTGCGCATGGCCCGGTGCCTGGCGATCCAGAGCACGTGTTTGGCGGTGGCTGCCAGCGTGTCGGTCCCCGTATCGATCAGGAACCCGGTCCCTGCATAATCAAATGACGGATGGACATAGCGTTGGCTGTCCTGGTACCACACTTCGTTGATCATGGCAATGGGTGGCCACTCGCCAAGTGGGCTGGAGACCCACGCATTGTGATAGGGACGGACTGCCTGATCGTGAGTGGGGTGGCTGCAGGCGGCAATCGCCAGCAACACGATGATGATCACATGAGAATGTAAAAAGGACAGACTAGAATGGTCTCGGATCATTGATTTCTGGATCGGGCTGGAAAATGAGAACAGGAATGTTAAACTCGTTGATGATGCGGAAGGCGTCGGCTTTAACAAAAGACTCAAACAGCCCCTTGCGGTGATTGACGACCACCAGCAGATCGATCGTCTCTTGCTCAAAGGCGTGGTCCAGGTCCTTGAGAAGGGCGTCGTCTTGGTCAGCTGAGTATGTGACGATCTTTTTCCAGAATTCAGATATGAAGGATGTCTGCTGGAGCGATTTGGTGGTCACCAGTTGTGGGTCAAGATTCAGCTTCTGCAATTTTCGGGCGACAAGTTCGGCTTCATGCTCATTTCTGCGAATGTGCCAAATGGATGTCACGGCGTCTGGAAAGAACATCCTATCGGAAGCAGTGATCAGTACCGGGCAAAGCGCTTTGGTCGCGATGTAGAAGATCTTTTCCGTAAACCAGTTCGTGAAATTCAATTCCGAACCGGGCTTCCTGCTCAGAATCAGCAGATCATATTCAGGGCTGATATCCGGCAGAATCTCTGAAACACTTCCGGCGAAGGTGATCAATGTTGGCGATGTGGCTCCCGTTGCCTCTAGTGTGGTGGTGTAAAAATCGATGAGCATCTTCCGGACCCCCACATCGTAATCCTCATCGTCAAAGTCGTACTCGCGTGCGAAAGGCTGAGGGTGGTAGCAATGCAACAAACTCAGCGATGCTCCCGTCTGTTTGGACAGCATGTCGGCCTGGAGCAACGCGTTTTTCGAGGCCTCCGAGAATGAAACGGGAACGAGTATCTTTTTCATACCTGCGTCAGTTGATGCGTTGCTCTCCCGGGCTGCACACTGTCATTGCATATTCCAGCTACCCCGGCTTCACCATCTATGGCTCAACAGACCCGTCCGGTCGCTACACCATCTCTGCGTCCATGGTGATCTCCGTGTTCAGCAGTTTGGAGATAGTGCAATTTTCTTCTGCATCGGCCAGCACCTTGTCGAAGATCTCCCGGGTCAGCCCGGGCACGGCCATTCTTACCGTCAGGTGCGAATTTGTCACTGCGCCGCTGCGCAGGGTGACGTCGCATTTGACCTCGATGCGGTCGGCAGTCAGGTCTTCAGCATTGACCAGAAAGGCAAGTTTCATGGCGAAGCACCCGGCGTGGGCCGCAGCGACCAGTTCTTCCGGGTTGGTGCCGATGCCGTCCTCGAAGCGCGAGGAGAAGGCATATTGTGTGTCGTTGAGTACGGTGCTCTGTGTCGTGAGGCCACCCCGGCCTTCCTTGCCGGTGCCTTCCCATACGGCGGTTGCGTGTCTTTTCATGTAGGGATACTTGTTTTATTGATCAAAATCAGCTCAAAACTACAAACAGCGCTGTGTGCAACAAGTTCCATGATAGCTTATTTCACTAGCCTTGTCTCCGGATAGGCATTGTACCAGGCAAACCAGAAACTGTTGTGGGCAGGCAACCGAATTAGACGCTGCCCGTCAGGACCAACCAGATGTGATTCGTGCACTTCCCAGACCTCTCCCGCAGTGTCCTTCAACACACCATTCCTGAACGAACGAAATGATGTCTCATCACGATGGTAAGCACGGGCGGCCCCATCCTTGTCGGCGATCACCACCAGATGCACATCGCCAATCCGGTCTTGATGCACCGTTTGTTTCCGCAGGTAGTCAATCGAAATAGCCAGCGGATCAGCGCGGTATCCTTCCGCACGGACGATCAGCACCTCATCCTTGTTATTCAGACGGGTGTCCTGCCGCGGCACAGGGAACATGAGCTGGTCGGTACTGAAGTACTCACGGTAAGCGGCACCTTCACTGTAATCCCGGCTGTGTCCGGTATCGAGGGATAAGACTTTCGTATGGGGGTGCCGCTGGCGCCAGGCACCCCAGGTGGTCGTCACCACCGGGTGTACGTCCAGCACGATGCCCTTGCCGGTGAGCGGACCAATGACGGGCCGGCCCTCGATCGTACTCCAGAGCGATTGGGTTGCGGCATCATACATCAGCTTGTTGGACCGGTAGAGAAAACCGCTGGTGCCAAGATTGTGGATGGTCCCCTGGTGTTCCATATCATAGGCGATGACAGTACCGCAAAGAGTACAGTATACCCCGGCGATGGGCCGGCCGCCGATCTGGTCGACAAACATCTCGTGCCACGCCAGGATCCGCTTGGGGTACGCACGGGCATCCCCGTTGATCTCCGCCCCAAACACTACGTCCGTATCGGCAAGATATGCCGCTTCGCTGGCAGCGGTCATGCGCGGGTACCGCAAAGGCGGAATGCCGTCCTGCACGACACCACCCCAAACGACCTCATCGAGGCGGATGTCGGCAAGTCCTCCCCGCCGGAAGAAATAGGTCTCGAATTTCGGATCGATATAACTGTAGAGTTCTGCTTTGAAGTCGGCGTAGTAATAAGGGTACACCGGATCATGACTCCACAACCACTGGAGCCAGGCGTAATAGTCATGACCGTATCGTTGCCCGGTCTGGCCCTCCAGCAGGGGGATGACGTTGTCCTCAAACCAGGGGTCGTTGAGCAAGCGCATCAGTTCAACGAGGAGCGGGGCATGCCCGGGCTCCCAGTTGGCTTCCAGGTGATCAAGCGCATCCTGCCGGACCGACTCGTCGGCGGAGATCAGTGCCGAGAACTGGTCCTGAACGTTGGGGGAGGTAGACTGCCCAAGGAGCCCGGCGGCCCAAATGGTCAGGGATAGTAAGATGAAATGTGTCTGTGTCATGGAGAGAAATACAACTGCCAGATAACCATATCCCTGTTTTCAAATTGTCCGGCAGACCGCTTATTGCTGATCTCGCCGTGGTAGAAACCTATTTGTGGTCGATCAGCAAGACCGGCGACAGGGCTTCCAGTTGTGCCAGTTCCTCCGTGGAAAGACGTTCTGGCGTCTTGTTCCATTTGTCCTGACTGACCAGAGCCTGCTCACGGTCGACAATCTCCTGCAGCCGATGCAGCACTTTCCGGTAGTAAACATAGCGCACACCTGTCCTGGCATTCAGATGGATGGTCACCTGCTGGGTCGCACCTGCCTTGGCCTGGCGCACTGCCTCCTCTACCTCGGAGATCAGTGTTTCCTCGTTGACCTCACGGGTGTCGATCAAGATGCGGTCTGGGCCTGCGACGTACAGATTGAGGGTAGACGGTGCCGGTGTCTCGTGCTCTTTCGTGATCTGCGCCTCGGTGTGTTGAGTGTCGGGATCTCCGCCACAGGCGACGAGCAGTGCCAGTGGTAAGAGCATGAGCCAGTGCCAGTCGGACTTCATGCCTGTTCGACGAAGGCCTTGAATTGGTTCATCCATTTTTGCACTTGACGTTTAAACACACCTGGAAACAAAAACGCCATCACCTTGATGGTCAGTCCGCGGAACTCTGTATAGTGGACTTCGGAGTTGTAGCGGGTTTGGTCGTCAGCCACCGGTTCGAACCAGTAGCGCATGGTATTGGTCATGCTCTTGTGCCAGTATTCGCCTGCGAATTCCCGCGGCAGATCATTGCGGATGATCGTTTCGATCAGTTCCATCTCGCCCTTGCCCATGCGATATCGGAATCGGGTCTTGGCGCCAGCCGTGCCCGGGCTCCCGCTGAGGTGCTCGAGGCCAATGAAGCCGTCCTGCCAGTGCCGCAGATTTTCCGGGTCCTTGAATAACTCGACCACGGTGGAGAGCGGACGATCGATGACCACAGAGCATTGGAATGGTTTCATGATTGCTGATTTGCAGATTCGTGGACGGGATCTTGCCTGAACGTGTATTGGAGGCGGTGTGCGACCAGCAAGCTGAGCAGTGCAAAAGAGGTAAACAGGTAAAAACCAGGTTGCAGACAGGATTCGTTGGTCCCTACGATCTCTACATTACTGGCGAAATTCTGTATCTGGCGCAGTTGCTCCGACACGATCCCTTTGAAACCGATGAATGCCATAAAGATAGCGACCACCATCACGTCGGCCATTGACCATTTACCCGTTTTGAAGACGAAGAAGCGCATCACGCCGTTCATGCGTAGTCGCGGCCGGTACAGATACAGCATGCTGGCCCCCAGCTTGGCAAACGGGAACAGCACGCTGAAAGACAAAATCAGGACACCGACCGCAAAGAGGTCGAGCTGCCCCTGTGTTACCATCAGCTGGGTGACCTCAAGGATACTCTTGCTTTTGTAAAACAGGACCTGATCCTGGAAAACGACGGGTTCACCAAGCA
The DNA here is from genome assembly GCA_033720735.1 of Saprospiraceae bacterium. GTDB lineage: Bacteria > Bacteroidota > Bacteroidia > Chitinophagales > Saprospiraceae > B8-G4. The sequence continues at coordinate 13,764 of JAWWBX010000045.1, read as the reverse complement.
GGGTAAACTGGATCTCGGCGATGCGGGCATCGATGTCGATCATGGGCAGCGTGACCCCACCGGCCAATAGAACCATGCAGATCAGTGTGAGAAGCAAATATTCTGATCGGGTGATGTGCGATGCCGTGATTGCAAACACACCGAAAATGACCACCAGGGCGAGCAGCACGACCGCATACGGACGCATCCGCCAGGCATTGTCGGCCAGCAGGCTTTCGATGTGCGCGACAGTCTGCGTCCGGTCCGGCTGCCCATATCTGGTGATCACGGCATTGTATTGCGTGTAATCGATCTCTGCAAAGGTGCGGTCGGTGTAGTCCGTGACCTTGCTCATGACATAACTGCGCACACCCTCCCGGTTGTCAGGGTTGTCCATAAACTCCAGGATCTGTTCGGTGAAACCAGGCACCTCCTTGCGGATCTGGTTGAACATGCCGGTGAGGCCGGCGACCGAACTGCGGAAGAATCCACCCAGGCTTTTCGAATTCTCCTCGTAAAAATTGTCCTCAAACTCGTCGACAACGCGGTAGAGAAAACCGGTGATCTTCTCCCGCATCTCCTGCCGATCACCTTCTTCAAAGTCAAACTCCTGGATCTTGGTGGTGATGATCCCGGAAATGATCGACTTCCATTCATCTACGCTAAACAAGCCATACTTGATCCGCGACAGCTCGATCAGATCGCGCTGCAACGCCCTGCGCTCGTGTTCAGCCCTGAAGATCTGCAGACTGGTGACTACCGTCGCGATCAGGGCGAGTATCAGGAATCCGGGGCGGAGTTTGTGCAAACTATTGCGTTACGTTTTGTCCTGCCCAAGCAGGTATTGGTCAAACCAGCCAAACATCCGCAGGCTGTAATCATAGCGTGCGGTGGCCCTGGCGTTGCCGTGCCCTTCACCCGGATAGAAGATCAGCTCGACCGGGGTGTCGGTCCGGCTCTTGACATGCCGGTACATCTCCATCGACTGACTCGGATGGACGCGCGGGTCTTCCTTGCCATGCATGATGAGAAGGGGCGTCTTGCATTTCCCGGCGTGGTAGATCGGGCTGCGCTCGAGGTAGAAATCGTAGTGGTCATACACCCAGCCGCGGGCGTGCACCAGATACTCCTCGTTGGGGATATCGGTCGTCCCCCATTTCGAGATCTTGTTGCTGATCCCGACAAACATGACGCCGGCTGCAAACCGGTCGGTGTACTTGGTGGAGAGCCACCCGGTGGCATACCCGCCATACGATCCCCCGGTCACTCCGACCTTGGCTTTATCGACGAGACCGGTGGCGATGAGGTGATCGACACCATCCACGATATCATCGAATTCCTTGCCGGCCGCATCACCCTGGGATGACAGCACAAAGTCGAGGCCCCGTCCGGTGCTGCCGCGGTAATTGGGATAAAAGACGGCATAGCCCTTTCCGGCGGCCACCTGCCCGGGTGCGCTGTAACTCGTCACCCAACCGTTGTTAATGTGTGATTCTGGCCCGCCGTGCACGCTCACGATGAGCGGATAGCGTTTGCCCTGCTCGTAGTCCGTGGGATAAATGAGGACACCCTCGATCTCAAGGCCGTCACGGGCCTGGTAACGTACAACTTCCTGCCGACCCATCTGCACCTCGTCGAGCCACGGGTTGCTGTTGGTGAGACGCACGGCATTGTTTGGCCCCGACGCGTAGTACAATTCGGGTGGCGAGATGGCGGAGTGTGCGGTAAATGCAAATTCACCAGCTCTGTTTACATCGAATGCACCGATGGCAAAACCAGATGTCACCGTCTCGGTCATGGTCTGCGTCGGTACATGAACCAGACCATACACGCTTTCCGATCCCTTGCTGCCCAGGTAGTTGATGGTGTCGGAGTCGACCCAGGCGATGTCTTCAAACATGCCTTTCCAGTCGTGAAACAAGGGTGTGGGCTTGCCTCCGGTGACCGGGGCAACAAACAGCCTGCCGTCGATGGGGTCGTGATGGTCGGCACCCGCGATAAAGGCGATCTGCTTACCATCGGGGCTCCAGACAAATTCACCCAGCTTCCCGGCATGATCGATCGTCGCGGAGACGGTCCTGCTCTGGCGGTCTACGATCTTCAGTTGTTGCTCCATGTAATGGTCATCGACCAAAGGTGATTTGGAAACCGACATGACCAGCTTGCTGCCGTCGGGGCTCCAGAATGCAGATTCGACGTTTCCATCTACTTTCAGCTGGGTGCTCTCACCGGTGTCTGTGTCATGCATCCACGCTTCCCGGTAGGTGAGATCGCCCTCGTAGATCTCCGGCTGGTAGGGCAGTACGGGAGCATCGTCTTCCTTTTGCTCCGGAGCAACAAACGCGAGCATCTTGCCATCGGCCGACCAGTCGTACGTCGAGATCGAGGTGGCATGCTCCAGCAATGGCCGTGCCTCACCACCGGTCAGCGGGATCTCGTAGAGTACGGTACGGGGTGCATCGTCCAGCCGGTTGAGAAAGGTGATGCTCTCGTGACCCGGCCGGAAGGCCACCGCCCGCACGCTGCCGCGCGTGACGAACACATGGTTCTGATCCCGTTCGACATCGTACACATGCAGTTCAAAATGGGCGGGCTTGTTCTCCTTGAGCGGATCGGCCTGAATGCGGAGGGTGTAGGCGATATGGTCACCATCGTCGGAAATCACCGCGCTGCCAACATATTTCAGCGCAGCGACATCCAATGGTGTCATGGTGCGTTCCTGGGAAACGGCGCTGCCGATCAGGCAACAAACGATAAGACAAGTGATGATTGTGCGCATCATTCTCTGGTTTTGACCCGAAAATACATGATCGTGCGCACGTGCGCACGTGTTCATGTTCTCAAGTGCTTGCCCTGTACGCGAAGCGTGGCGAAGTCGTACAGGGCCTGCCCTGTACGCGAAGCATGGCGAAGTCGTACAGGGTTTGCCCCGTACGCGTAACGCAGCGAAGTCGTATGGGTATTGTCAGCCCGTTTCCTGAAGTGTTCTTTCATACGGTGGACCATGCAGTCATTTGTGAAGGAGACAAGAGGTGGCTGGTTTCGACGAACGCCCTGGCCGCCCGCACGGACTGCTTTGCATCATTTTTTGTCAAACTCATTGCACAGTATCACTTGTTCGTCACCGAAACCAACATGCTCGCTGCACCCTCTTGCGCTTCAGACTTAACATACTCTTAAGAAATACGCAGCGTTTCAGATTGCCCTGGCGTATAGAGAGAGGTTGCATGTGCCGGGCCACTCTCAACCGGCCGCCGACAACAGCGCTTCCTGCGCGATCGGCAAACATGTGACTCCACCGCGTGCCACCAGACCACGCTTCAAGTAGGGCATTATTTACTTAACTCTAAACAGTATTGGTATGAAGTTATGTTATCAGGCTGTTGGTTTGGTGTGTATGGTGCTGATGGCCACAGGCTGTCACGACGCACCGATCGGCGACGATTTTGCCGAAAAGCAGTACCAGCCACAGGGAGCAGTGATCTCCCCCCGGAATGTACAGATCGGGTTTTTCGATCTGGGGGATCCGGACAATGCGGCCATTGCTTTCGACCTGGAAACCATTGGCGAACCCGTTTCGTCCGCTGAGGTGGTTGCCACGCACGATGACGGATCCTCCGCAACGTTTACTTCGGTCAGCGAGTTTCCAAGCACGATCGACGTGACGCTCAATGAGGTGCTCGCCATCCTTGGCAAGACCATTGATGATGTGGAAGTGGGCGATGAAGTGCGCTTTACCTTCACCGCAGCTACGGCTACCGGGACCTATCGCTCCAGCGAGTCCCTGGCGGTGCCATTCAGCTGCCGGTCAGATCTCAAGGGCACGTACAACTACAAGTCGAGCAACTATTTCTGCTCGGGTGATGAGTTGACCGGGACCGTCGAACTGATCGAGGAAGCTGCCGGCAAGTACGGCTTTGACGACTGGTCATTCGGTACGTACCCGGAATGCTACGGTGGCTCAGCCTCCAGCTGGGGGAGCCTCCAACTCGTTGACGTATGCAACCGGCTTTCGGTAACGGGTGTGGACAACTACGGCGACAGCTGGCAGTTTGTCATCAACTCCATCTCCGGACCAGACCTCAACGCGACGTGGTCCAACACCTACGGGGAATTCGGAACAGTGGTGATCAGCCGCACCGACGGCTCTGACTGGCCGCCACTCTCCAATTAATTCATCATTCAAACAAGCAAGTCATGAAACGACTATTTATAACAATGATGGCATTGTGCGCACTGGCTGTGGTCGGCTATGCGCAGCGCACAGTGACCGGAACGGTGACCTCCGCCGATGGGGAGGCACTGATCGGTGCCAACGTGATCGTGCAGGGCACGTCGGTTGGTACGATCACAGATTTTGACGGCAACTTCTCCGTGCAAGTTCCTGACGGGCGGGACGAGTTGCGGATCAGCTACACCGGCTTTACGCCCAAGACCGTATCGATCGCCGGATTGTCGGTGGTCAATGTCACGCTGGAAGCCGGGATCGGACTGGAGGAAGTGATCGTAACAGCCCTCGGGATCTCTCGCGATGAGAAGGCCCTGGGATATGCTGTTCAGGAGGTCACATCCAAATCGATCGAAGAAGCCAATACCGTGAGTGCGATCGATGCCCTCGCGGGCTCGGCAGCAGGTGTGCAGGTCACCTCGGCCAGCGGTGCAGCAGGAGCTGCTTCGCGCATCATCCTGCGCGGTCAAACCTCATTCAACGGTAACAACGAAGCGCTGATCGTCGTGGACGGGGTCCGTCTGAACAACGATGAGTTCCATACCGAGCGCTCATTGGGTGGCGTCGCCAACTCCAATCGCGCCATCGATGTCAATCCCAACGACATCGAAAAAGTCTCGATCCTCAAAGGCGCGGCAGCAACTGCGCTATACGGGATTGAAGGAGCGCGCGGCGTGATCCTGATCACCACCAAGCGCGGACGTGGCAAGGACCTCACCGTCGATTTTAACACAGGCGTCACGTTCTCCGAGATCACCAACGTGGTCGGACTGCAGGGCGAATACGTGCAAGGCTCCAATGGTGTCTGGCAAGGTCCCGAGACGGGGCAAAGCGGCAGCTGGGGACCGCACATGTCGGAGGTCTTCTGGGACGGCAGCGACTACAAGTGGGACAAGAACGGGAGGCTGGCCTCGGAAGGCACCCCCTTTGTGCCATATGACAACATCAACAACTTCTTTGAGACAGGTGTGTCGACATCGAGTAATCTCGCATTGTCCGGCGGCACCGATTTTGCCGACTACCGTTTCTCATTCGGTTATACGGATGACAACGGGGTGTCACCGCTCAACACCTTTACGCGCTACAACGTTGGCCTCAACCTCGGGTCCAAGCTGTTCGACGATCGTCTGGATATCAGCTTCGGTGCCAATTACATCAACTCGGGCGGACGCCGCCTGCAGCAGGGCTCCAACACCTCCGGGGTGATGCTCGGACTGCTCCGGACACCGATCTCGTTTGACAACGCCAACGGACTTTCCGACCCGGCCAATTACACCCTGCAGGATGCCATCAACGCGGGTGAGAACGCCAATGCCTACCAGTTTCTGGACGGTACCCAGCGCAACTACCGCGGGGGTGGTGGCTATGACAATCCCTTCTGGGTGGCCAACAACGCGCCGTTCTTTGATGACGTCAACCGGTTTTATGGAAATATCAAGGCTTCGTACAAGTTCTCCGACTGGGTGAGCCTGAATGCCCTGGTTGGTACAGACGTCTATTCGGACAACCGCATTCAGCGCTTCGAGATCGGCTCGCGCAACGTAACAGCCGGGCAGGTCATTGAAGACAACTACAACTACCGGCATACCGACGCCTACCTGAGCCTGAGTGGCAATGGCGATCTGAGTGATGCGTTCTCCCTGAGCTACAATCTGGGGGTCAACCTCTACGATGAAGCGCTCAAGCAGAACTACATCCAGGGCGACGGCCTCAATTTTGTCGGCTTTATGGAGCTGGGCAACACATCGACCATCTCGTCGGTCATCGCCCATACCGAACTGCGCTCAGCGGGTGTCTACGGTACGCTCGATATCGGCTTCAAGGATTACCTCTACCTGACCCTGACGGGCCGTAATGACTGGTCATCGACGCTGATCGATCCGGCAAGTGAGTTCAACGCCAGTGACATTTCCTTCTTCTATCCCTCTGTTTCGCTCGGTTTCGTGTTTAGCGAGCTGATCGACTGGACGCCGCTCAGTTTCGGTAAACTGCGCGCTTCTTATGCAGAGGTCGGTGGTGGTGCCCCCGCGCCGTACTTAACCAGTACTGCCTGGATCCTGCCCCTGCAGAATGCCGGCACGATCAACGATCTGAACGATGGCTGGACCAACGGTGTCGGGTTCCCGTTCAAGGGAACATCGGGCTTCGTGAAATCAGGGGTTGCAGGCAACCCGTCCCTCAAGCCATCACGGACCAAGGATGTGGAAGTCGGACTCGATCTGCGCTTCATCAACAACCGCATCGGTCTTGATGCGACCTACTACACCCGCCGTTCGGAAGACCAGATCATCGCGATCAACATTCCGAACAGTACCGGGTTTCAGCGGGCCGTGGTCAACAACGGGTTGCTGGAAACCGCTGGCGGCGAACTGGTGCTGACGCTCAATCCGATCCGCAAGGCAGATTTCAACTGGAATGTCGGTATCAACTTCTCGACCTGGAAAACGACTGTTGAGTCATTGCCCGAGGGTGTACCCAACCAGTACCTCGATGGATTCACCGGTACCGGTATCTACAATATCGCGCCGGTCGATGACGGAAATGGCGGTACCATCGTTTACGAATACGGGCAGATCCTGGGTGGCGCGTTCCAGCGTGTGAACACTGCCAGCGGGACGTTTGATCCCAACCTGCCATACAACCCTGATGGTGCCCTGATCATCGACGACAATCCGGCAAGCGCGTCGTATGGCTTCCCACTGGCAGATCCGCAGCAACGCGTGATCGGCAACCCGAATCCGGACTGGCTGATGGGTATCACCAACTCGCTGTCCTACAAAGGGCTCTCACTGAGCTTCCTGTTCGACTTCCGCGAAGGAGGAGATATCTGGAACGGCACCAAGGGAGCGCTGACGTTCTTCGGCCGCACCGATCTGACCAACAATCGTGGCAGTGTCACGGTTTTCGAAGGCGTAAAAGCGTCTGACGGCGGAACCAACGATATCGCGGTAGAACTGGACCAGGCCTGGTACCAGGGCAATGGCGGTGGGTTTGGCCAGGTCGACGAGCATTTCGTGGAAGACGGTTCGTTCAGAAGACTGCGCTATCTGACGCTGTCGTATGACCTGAGCCGCCTGCTCCGCGGCAACACGTTCAACTCGCTGTCGGTCTCGTTTACCGGCCGCAACCTGTTCCTCGACACGCCGTACACCGGCTTTGATCCCGAATTGTCGCTGGTCGGCAGTAGCAGTAACGGTCAGGGTCTGGATTACTTCCAGCAGCCTGGCATCAAATCCTATGCATTCGGCATCAATGCCAGCTTTTAATCAATGACGAATACAACTTTGGATATCATGAAATATTTAAAATATCTCGCTCTGGTTGTCGCGGTCGTCTTCGCCAGTGGTTGTGAAGACTACTTCAGTGAGCGGAACAACGCCGACCCCGACAATCCGATCAACGTATCGCCTGCTGTGATCCTGCCGCAGGTGCAGCTCCGGCTGGCCTATACCTGGGGAGGTGATTTTACCCGCTACGTAGGGATTTACACCCAGCACATTGACGGTATCAGCCGCCAGTTTGCGGTGATCGGCAAGTACGGTATCAGTGGCTCGGACGTCGACGCGATGTGGGCCAACATCTATACCGGTACGCTCAACTCAAACCGCGAGCTGCTTGACGATGCGCTCGAGGCAGGCAATTTCCACTACGCGGGCATCGCCCTTGCGATTGAAGCATACACCATGATGCTCAGTACGGACGTGTTTGGCGACATGCCGTTCAGCGATGCGTTCAAGTTCGCTGAGAACGGCGGTGTCTACCAGCCAACCTTTGATTCACAGCAGCAGATCTATGACCAGATCTTTGCCAATCTCGACGAGGCCCGTGATCTGCTCGGCGGCCCGGTCGGTGGCAATGCCCCGGGTGGTGATGACCTGATGTACGGTGGTGATGCGGCCAGCTGGATCAAGTTTTGCAATGTCCTGGAGGCACGCGGACGTCTGCACCTTGCGGACATGGACCAGGGTGCCTATGCCCAGGTGCTTGCCGCTCTCGATCGCGGTGGCTTCGAGAGTGCGGCTGACGACGCAACCATCGCGTTTGGTACCGGTGCTACCGAGAATGCTCCCTGGTACCAGTACATCGAGCAACGTGACGACTGTGAAACAGGCGCAACGTATGTGAGCATGCTTGAGTCGTTAAACGATCCGAGACTGGCGACTTACGGCCTGCCGCACGACAACAGTCACCCGATCTGGACCAAGAACCAGGTCCTGCAGTTGTTGTCCTACACCGAGCAGGAGTTTATCCGGGCGGAAGCATTGCTGATGACCGGCGACAATGCGGGTGCCTACGATGCGTACCTGGCTGGCATCGAGTCATCGATGAATGAGGCCCTGGTCGCGGACGGATATGCCGACTATGTCGCACAGAGTTCGGTGGGTGTTGGCGCTGCCAACCTGACGCTCGAAAACGTGATCACACAGAAATACCTCGCGTTGTATACCAACCCCGAGGTTTTCAGCGACTGGCGCCGCACGGGACTTCCCGCCCTGACACCCGTCACAGGCACCGAGATCCCGCGACGCCTGCCTTATGCGCAAACGGAATTGTTCTCCAATCCTGATAACGTGCCGTCACCTGCACAGGTGACCATCTTTACCAAGGTTTGGTGGGATCAGTAAACAGACCTACATCAGAAGAAAGAGCTGCCCTCCGGGGCGGCTCTTTCTTTGATTTGCGGCTATGAAACGATTGCTGTTCTTGTTGCTCCTGCTGCCGGTGTCGTGGGTCACCGCACAGGATGCCATCAGTGAGGTGAAGAAGCAGGCCTTCGGTAACCCGTACAACCAGGCCAATGAGAATTTCATCAACCTGATGAATGAAATGTCCTCCACCAATCGGGTCAGTCTCCTGCTCTTTGACCGGTGGATGCCCATGCAGATTGTCGGCCGGGATTCTACCATGTTCCGGGTGGATTCGGCAAACTACCACATTGAGTCCGACAAGATTGTCTTCTTTCACGGTGGGGATTTCTACCAGCTGTTTCCCGAGCGGATCGACCACGTAGTGATGGGAGACCGTACCTTCATCAGTATGCAGTTTATTAACGGAAGGGAACCGGGACGCGGGTACTTTGAGGTGCTCGAGGACGGGGAAATGCGCCTGCTGGTACGCCACGAGATCACGCGCAAGGTGAAGAATGATAATCCCATGGGGCTGCCAGCTGCCAAGGAGATTGAGATCCGGCAGAGTGCCGACCTCTTCTATCTGACCGCCACCGGAAGGCGCCCAGAGCCGGTGCCCCGCAAGCGGCGTGAACTGATCGGTATCTTTCGCCGCGACCGTGCCGAGGTAGCTGACTTCGCAACAGAGCAACGTCTGTCCCCCAAGAAAACCGAAGATGTGCGCAGGCTTTTTGCATTCTACAACCAACTCAATGCTCCGGTCAACTAGGCATGCCGGTAGGAAGAGGAATACTGATCGCTGCTGCTGTCATGGTGACGGTAAACGTGGCGTACACCCAGCAGTTTCAGTTTGGGGTCAGCGCTGGTGTGGTGGCCAGCCAGATCGATGGAGACAACCTGCGCGGTTTTCATAAGGTCGGCTATCAGGCCGGGCTTTTGGGCGGCTACGCCGTCGACGCACGCAACTGGATTGTCGTCGAGCTCAAGCAGGCACTGTATGGCAGCTCCAGGAGGCAGGAGCAAACCACCCATCTCGAAATAGATATCCGTTCAATCGATGTCGTGTTGGCCTACGGCAGACGCTTCGGCGACCGCTGGGATGGTCAGCAACGTTTTCGCGTGCTCGCCGGTCCTCGCCTCCACCGCATCATTGTTGCCAAAAGTGAAACACTGAACAGGACCGACCTCGCGACGTTTTTTCTTTCTGCCCAAATCACCCTGTCACACCTGATCGGCCCTGCCACTCAACTCGACCTGGCCTACGCGCATGGCTTGAGCGATATCCTTGATACTGAGTTGACCGGGGTGGGCAAGCTGCAGCCGTACTTTCTTTCCTTTGGGGTCAGTCACCATTTCTAGCGGCGTGACTTCAAAAGTCTCGCGACTTTTGAAGTCTACTCCATCCTCCCTATCTTAAGGAAGTACCAGACAAACACACCGTGAGATCGCGCTTCACATGGCTCATGCTTTGTGTTGCCTCCACACTGTGCGGACAGGACGCGGTGTCTGAACTGAAGAAACAGGCTTTTGCCAATCTGCACAGCGAAGTCAACCAGAGTTTGCTCAGCATGTTGCACAACATGCCGGTCGACGCGGTGGAAGTACTCCTCTTTGAAGAATGGCAACCATTGGCAGCCCGTGGACAAGACATGAGCCTGACGATCGATTCCGCCAATTTTCATCTCGAACACAACATGATCCTCTTCATCTGGAAAGGGGAGCTCTTTATGCTAGACCCGTCCCGCGTCGAATGCGCGCAGCTTGGTCAGCGCAGGTTCCTGTCCATGCGGTTTGCCGCTGACCGACAAACCCAACGCGGGTTTTTTGAGGTGCTGGAGGAAGGTGCCATGACGCTCTTGCGGCGGCACGAGCTGGTCAGAAAGATCATCAACTATCATCCCGTCGCTACCAGAGCCACGCGTGAAGAGGTCGTTGAGCCGGGCAGTGAACTTTTCTACCACCGTTCAGGATCCCGCTTTGCCCGGCTGCTGCCGCGCAAGAAGCGCGCAGTCATCACGTTGTTTCGCCGCCACCGGGATGCCATGATCGACTACGCGCGCCGCCATCGCCTGTCGGTGCATCGGGATGCGGACATGCGGGCGCTGTTTGGGTATTATAATGCCACGGTGGGCGGTAGCACTGTTCAGGGCGAATTGGAATAATCTTCCTCATCCGGATCGATGGACCGAACGCCCGGATACCCGTATACAACCCCATGTATGTCCTCAAACGACGCCTCCCGCAGCAAAGCGAAACCGCACCGCTCAAGCAACTTCCGGGATGCCAGATTGTCCCGGTTGGTGAATGCTTCGATCTGGTGTAACCTGAGATCGTGCACTCCGTAGCTTACCACCCGCTCCAGGGCCTCGGACATATATCCCTGTCCCTGGGCAGCGGGCAGGAGTTCGTAGCCGACCTCAGCCACTGTCCTGTCAGGGTTGAACTGCCACAGGCAGATCGTCCCGAGCAGGCCAGGATCATCATGCTGGCTGATCGCCCACAGGACCCATTTGTCGTCGGCGATCCCCTGCCAGACCCGGTACATGAATGCTTGCGTTTCCTCAGGTGTTTGCTCGACCTCCCCGGCCAGAAAACGGCGATTGAACGGATCGGAACGCAACGCATGCAGGGCGTCGAGATCCGCTTCCACGAGCGCGCGCAACGTCAGGCGCTGAGTGGTCAGGACCGGAAACGGGGTGAAGAGGGCTTTGTCCATACCGACTAGATCACCCGGTCATTGCCGCCGTCGACAGGCACCTGGGCGCCGGTAGTTTTGGCAAAGATTGGCCCGAGCATGCAAACGGCGAGTGCCGCCACATCGGTGGAGCGTACTTCAGTGCCCAGCACATTGTTGGTCTTGTATTCGGCCACGGATAGGCCATAGTGTGCTGCCCGTTCCCGGAGGACCTCTTCCGACCAAATGCCGGTATCAAAGACCGCGTTGGGATGCAGCACGTTGACACGAATGCCTTTCTCACCGAGTTCCAGGGCGGCGACACGGGCGAGTTGTGCCAGACCTGCCTTGGCGACAGAGTAGGCCGCGGCACCCGGCCCGGGAGCGGCGACGTTCTTGGACCCCATGATCACGATGGCCGGATCCCACCCGTGCTCCAGGAAGGGGATAGCGCACTTGATCAACAGCCGGTGGCTGGTGAGATTGACGTCCAGGCTGCGGGCCCAGGTCGCATCATCGAGTGTGTCGATCGTTGCGCTGGGCGGAAACACACCGGCATTGGAAATGATCATGTCGAGACCGCCATACCCGCCGACCGTTTGACGGATGGCGTCCCGGATCTGTTCTTCGCTGGTGACGTCGCACACGACCGGCAGGATCCCTGCGTCTTCGAACGTGTCCATCACCTGCGCATTGATGTCGAGCGCGGCGACCACGGCTCCATGCTCCCGCAGTTGGTGCACACAGGCCCGACCGATCCCGCTGGCGGCGCCGGTGACCAGCGCGATCCGGCCTTCCAATGGCTTGCTGCTACCCTTGCGTCGGAGCTTGGCCTGTTCCAGCGACCAATACTCCATCTCGAACAAAGCCTGCTCATCAAGGGCCGTCCATCCTCCCAGTTGTTCCGCCTGATGAATTGCCTGCATGGTATGGTGGGCAATGTCGCGGATGATGGCGAGGTGTTTGACCGTCGGTCCGAAAGCGACGATCCCATGCCCGGGCCAGATAGCCCATCGCGGTGCGGGATCGAGCTGGGTCAGACCTGGCGTCGCGCAACGTGTAAAGTAATTCTGGTAATTGGCCACAAAGGTCTGCAGCTCTTCTTCGATCTCATCACCAATCACCACCGGCGTGCGCTTGGTGCGGATGATGTGGTCAGGCGTGAGTGGCCCCCGGCCGGTGATGGCACGGACGTCAGACAGGTTGCTGAACGCCGTGCTGATGCCGGAGTGGTCCGGTTGGGCCAGGATCGGTTGCCCGGCTAGCTGTCCGACCTGGTGACGCAGTCGGGCCAATTGCAGAAAGTCGGGAGCCGCAGGCACTGCGCCGGCCAGCCTCTCCGGAGCATGGCCTGCCAGGTAGTCTTCGGCCATACTCACCAGCTCGATCATGGATGTGTAGCTTGTCCTGGCATCATCTGCAAAGGTGAACACCCCGTGGTGCATGAGGATCATGCCGCGGATGGTGGACCAATCAAGATCTCGGGTCATCGCATGGATCTCGCGGGCCAGAACAAAGCCCGGCATCACATAGGGGACAATGAGTACGGTATCGCCATACACGTCCCTGATGCGTTGCGCACCATCCGGCGTATTGCTGATGGTCACCACTGCATCGGCATGGGTGTGATCCACAAACCGGAAGGGTATGATGGCGTGAAGGATGGCTTCCACAGAGGGGTTGGGCGCATTGGGGTCGGTCATCGCCATCCGTTGCTGGCGCACCATCTCAAGGTCATCAAGTTCCGATAGCGTGGCCAGCCGCTGCAAGGCGTCCAGGCGCACCGGGGCAAAGCCCTCTTTTTCGATCGTCGCCAGGTCCCAGCCACTACCCTTCACATAGAGTAGGTCCTGTTGTTCCCCAAACAGATCTTGCTGGCTCAATTTGACGGATGTGTTGCCCCCGCCGTGCAGAACGAGGTCCTCCTCCTGTCCCAGCAACCGCGAGCTGTAAACGCGCAGGGCCAGCGGATCGTGACCATAACTGCGGGCTACCTCGTCATTCCAGCGGTTCTTCATGCGATCGGTTGTTTTTCGGGATATAGCGCCATGATCGATGCCCGGTCGGGTGCGCAGATCCCGCGCGGGGTGATCAGGCCGGTGATCAGCCTGGCGGGCGTGATATCAAATCCGAAATTGGCAGCTGTGGCACCGTCGGGGGTAATTTGCACCGAGGTGAGCCTTTCACCATCCCTGCCCATGACAAACCTGACCTCATCGGGGTCGCGCTCCTCGATCGGGATTTGGCCGGCAGTG
>JAWWBX010000044.1:0-21089 GCA_033720735.1 Saprospiraceae bacterium | reverse complement strand
TGGATGGAATCCTCATTTTAGCCGATCGACGCAATGGAGCTGTTCTACATACCCGATATCCTGCATTCCGAAGCTATCCTGAAGGGGGAAGAGCTCCATCATATCACCCGGGTCCTGCGCAAAGGTCTCGGTGATGCCATCCACGTTACGGATGGCCAGGGGGGCTGTTATCAAGGGGTCATTGTCCAGGCCGGGAAGCATGAAGCGCGGGTCCGGATCACCGACCACCAGTTTGCCGCCCGGACCTCACCCCGGATCACCATTGCGACCGCACTCACCAAGAATATGAAGCGCATGGAGTGGGCCTTCGAGAAAATGACCGAACTCGGGGTGCACCGGGTGGTCCCGCTCATTTGTGCCCGGTCGGAGCGATTAAAAATGAACAGAGCGAGGGTGCAGAAGATCCTGATCTCTGCCATGAAGCAGTCGGAGCGCCTGTTCTTACCCGAGCTCACCGCACCTCAGCTGGTCAAACAGGTGATGGCATCCCATGAAGGTGCGGCCGGCTATCTGGCCACGCGGTCGCCGGAAAGCGTACCTTTGGGCGCGCACTACAAAGCCGGAAGCGACGTTGTAATTCTGATCGGCCCGGAAGGTGATTTTACCGAGGAAGAGATGGAGTCAGCGCGCAAGGCGGGATGGACACCGGTCCATTTCGGCAGCCAGCGCCTCCGGACGGAAACCGCCGCCGTGTTTGCCGTTGCGGCCATTGCAGCACTGAATACAGTATAATAACGATGATGCGAAGATTGATCTGCCTGCTTGCCACCGTTGCCATTCTGATGGGTGCCTCCAGTTGGTCACCGAGCCCGGCAGCGCTCAAGATGGCCTTGCTCAAATACCACGGGGGCGGCGATTGGTATGCCAATCCCACCTCCCTGACCAACCTCGCGGAATTTTGCAACCAGGTCATCAACACCAACTTTGATCCGGATTACGCGACCGTTGAAGTGGGCAGTGCCGACCTGTTCAACTATCCGTTCGTACACATGACCGGCCATGGCAACGTGGTGTTCTCGGATATCGAGGCATCCAACCTGCGTACCTACCTGATCGCCGGGGGCTTCCTGCATATCGACGATAACTACGGGATGGATCCCTTTGTGCGGGTGGCGATGAAGAAGGTCTTTCCGGAGACGGAGTTTGTCGAATTGCCATTCGACCATCCGATCTACCACCAGGCGTTCAAATTCCCGAATGGCCTGCCCAAGGTGCACAAGCACGATGAGCAACCTCCGCAGGGCTTTGGTTTGTTTTGGGAGGGGCGACTCGTCTGCTATTACACCTATGAATGTGATCTGGGTGATGGCTGGGAGGACCAGGAAGTGCATAAGGATCCCGAAGAAGTACGTCTCGCGGCACTCAAAATGGGCGCCAACATCATTGCCTACGCCTTCCAGAACTAGCGACCCACTGATGCTACCAATCGGTAGGGGATGGGTTAATCCCAGATCATGTCCCGGGTGCGGGTGAAGTACTTGCGGATATTCTTCCAGAACGCCAGGACCAGGTACAGGATCAGCGGAGAACCAAAGGTGATGAAGCTGGTGTAGATAAAGTAGAGGCGAATCCGCGAGGCCTGGATACCAATTCGTTCGCCAATATCCTGACACACCCCGAAGGCGGAGCGCTCCACGATATTGCGGAAGTAGTTGATGATCGAGTCCAGCAGGTGGCGCATGTCAGGTAAAAATAATGAATACGCGGATTTGCCGCCAATGCCCTGGCAGGAGACCCGGTCAAAATCGGCCAATTTGGTTTTCTTGCAGTCAGAATCTTCGCAAGCGATGATCATTGAAGCCAATATTGTCGACATCCGCAACCGTCGTATCGACTTTGGGAAGGTCGGGATGCAGGGTGGCCGGATCGTGAGCGTCCAACGCACTGGTCAGGAACGTGATACTGCGTCATACATTCTTCCGGGGTTAATTGATGCCCATGTCCACATCGAGAGTTCGATGCTGGTCCCTTCGGAGTTTGCGCGCATGGCGGTGCCGCACGGGACCGTGGCGACGGTTTCAGATCCGCATGAGATCGCCAATGTGCTGGGAGTGGCGGGCGTGGAATATATGCTTGACAATGCGGCACTGACCCCGTTCAAGTTCTTCTTTGGTGCGCCATCCTGCGTGCCGGCGACGCACTTCGAAACGGCGGGAGCCACGATCGACAGCCTGGCCATTCTCGGCCTGCTGGAGCGCGACGATATCTGGTATCTGGCCGAAATGATGAATTATCCCGGGGTATTGACCGACGATCCGGAAGTGCTGGCCAAGATCCGCCACGCACATCAGCTCGGAAAGCCTGTCGACGGTCACGCCCCAGGCGTGGTGGGCGATGCTGCCGTGCGTTACATCCGCGCGGGCATCAGCACCGACCACGAATGTGTCAGCTATGAAGAGGCGGCCTTCAAATTGGAACAAGGGATGAAGATCATCATCCGTGAGGGAAGCGCCGCCAGGAATTTTGACGCCCTGCACCCGCTGATCAGCCAGTTTCCGTCGATGGTCATGCTCTGTTCTGATGACAAGCATCCCGATGACCTGGCAATCGGTCATATCAACGCACTGGTTCGCCGGGCCCTTCAGGAAGGGTGCGGGCTGTTTGATGTGCTGCAGGCCGCGTGCATCAATCCGGTGGAGCACTACGAGATCCCTGTCGGTACCCTCCAGCCGGGAGATCCTGCTGATTTCATCGAAGTGAAGGACATGGAAAGCCTGGAGATCATACAGACGGTGATCGATGGCAAGGTGGTCTTTGATCGTGAAGGTGTGCGGTTGCCTGCGATACCGGTGCAGGTCGAGAACAAGTTTGCTGCATCCCCCAGGTCGGCCAGTGACTTCGCACTTGAAGTCCCGTCCGGTCAGCTCCGGGTGATCGGTGCCATCGACGGCGCACTGGTGACGGAAGAGCGCGTGCTGGACGCTACGACGGTAACGGAGGAGGACGCCGATATCCTGAAGATTGCGGTGATCAACCGCTACGAGGATGTGCCGGCTGCGGTCGCCTATATCCAGGGATTTGGCCTTCAGACAGGAGCGATTGCTTCCAGTGTGGCCCACGACTCGCATAATATTGTCGCAGTGGGGCGACATGATGCCGACCTGGCGGCGGTCGTCAATGCGGTCATCGAGGCGCGCGGCGGGATTGCCGCGATCGGTGGGGGAGAAGAGCATGTCCTGCCGCTTCCGGTTGCCGGTCTGATGAGCGATCAGGACGGCCGGCAAGTGGCTGCCGCATATACGGCGATCGATCGCTTTGTAAAAGAGACACTGGGCAGCACGCTTGCTGCTCCGTTTATGACGCTGTCATTTATGGCTTTGCTGGTGATCCCACGCCTCAAATTGAGCGACAAGGGATTATTCGACGGGATGAATTTTCACTTTGTTCCGGTAGCCGTCACTGAGCAGTTGTCGTAACGTAGATAGCTTCGGCCTCACCCGCTCCGTCGGGGTGGTCCATGTGAAAGCCACTGGAAGACTGCTGCGACAGCGCGAAGTGAAGGATGTAGCAGGTTCCGATCAATCCGATCAGAAAAACGATGACCACCAGGAGTGAATCCTTGATCCGGTGTCTGGGTTTCAGACCCGGCAGTGGTACCTGTTTATGGGATAGTTCATGAGACATCCTGGATTGATTTGGTGTGACTGGCCCTGATATCAAAATAAGAGCCTATATCACAATGCTTAATTCCGTGTGACTCAGTATTCAAATGTATGTCAAAATATCCTAAACAGTGAAATTTTAGAAACAAAAAAAAGCTATAAATATGTATAAACAATTAATAATCAATAATTAATAATTATTAATTAATCATAATATGTTTGGTTGAGGTGAATTGACGATCTTTACCGGAAAGCAGAGTAAAACATCATGGCAGAAAGCAAAAAACAACAGAATCAGATCAATATCGAGCTCCCCGAAGAGGTGGCCGACGGCGTTTACTCCAACCTGGCGATCATTTCGCATTCGCAGTCTGAATTCGTGGTCGACTTCATCCGGATGGTGCCCAATGTTCCCAAGGCCAAGGTCAAGTCACGGGTGATCCTCACGCCGACACACGCCAAACGGCTGCTCCGGGCACTGGCTGACAATATCAAGAAGTTCGAGGCACAATTTGGAAGCATCGAGGATAAAGAACAGATGCCGTATCCGCCGATGAATTTCAACACGCCGAAGGCGCAGGCGTAGTTTTGTGTTCACGTGTTCACGTGTTCAGGTGTTCATGTGTTCATGTGTTCACGTGTTTAGTGCTGAATCATCTTGAATCCATTTTGATCGCGATTCTGACGCGGAGGGCCGTCCCTGCCTTGCCGGCAGGCAGGCCTTCAGTGGTTGGGGGAGCGGGTTGAGGCAGTGTTCAGGTGTTCAGGTGTTCAGGGCAAAGGAATCATTTGTGGGTTGAATGACCTGTTGATCCTTTGTGACATGCAACGGCAGAGAGAGTACAGAACAGCCAACGGCCAATAGCTAAAAGCCTACTAATCAAACAAGGTACTCCCGCCCTTTGTCGGCGACAGCGGGATGCCCAGATGCTTGTAGGCCTTGGGCGTCGCCTCGCGTCCGCGGGGGGTCCGCTGGATGAACCCCTCCATGATCAGGAACGGCTCGTAGACCTCCTCAATGGTACCGCTCTCTTCGCCGACCGCGGTGGCGATGGTAGTGATCCCGACCGGTCCCCCGTTGAATTTCTCGATGATGGCCGACAAGATCCGGTTGTCCATCTCGTCCAGTCCAAGGCTGTCCACGTTGAGCGATGTCAGAGCGTATTCGGCGATCTCCTTGTCGATCACTCCGTCTCCCTTGATCTGTGCAAAATCACGAACCCGGCGCAACAGGGCGTTGGCGATCCGCGGGGTGCCACGACTTCGGCGCGCGATCTCCATTGATCCCGCGTCCTTGATCGGAATGTCGAGGATGCCTGCCGAACGCTTGATGATGCGATCCAATATCTGGATGTCGTAATAATCGAGGTGAAAGTTGATGCCGAACCGCGCACGCATCGGCGGTGTGATCAGACCCAGGCGTGTGGTGGCGCCAACGAGGGTAAACGGATTGAGGCCGATCTGAACCGACCTCGCATTGGGTCCCGAATCGATCATGATGTCGATGCGGTAGTCCTCCATCGCCGAGTAGAGATACTCCTCGACCACGGTGTTGAGACGGTGGATCTCATCGATAAAGAGCACGTCTCCGGGCTGCAGGTTGGTCAGCAAGCCGGCAAGGTCACCGGGTTTTTCGATCACCGGGCCTGAACTCAGTCGCAAAGTGGCTTCCAGCTCGTTGGCAATGATGTGAGAAAGGGTGGTTTTCCCCAGCCCGGGCGGACCATGCAGGAGCACATGGTCCAGGGCCTCCCCACGCATCTTCGCCGCCTGAATGAAGATCTGCAGGTTCTCGACGATCTTGGGCTGGCCATAGAATTCGCCGAGCATCGCCGGACGCAATGCCTTTTCAAATTGCCGGTCGTCGTCAGACAATTGATGTCGGTCAGGCTGCAGGTGCTGGTTCATGGCGTCTGATCTAATACATAAATGATGGTCGTGCTCGTGGCGGTGCTGAAGACTTCGTCGCAGTCTGCACGTGCGTCAGTTGCGTAGCGGCAGCGCAGATTGCCGTAGCAGTCGTAGATCCGGCTCTCCCTTTTTCCGACGTAGTGATACAGATCGACGTTGTCAGTGGTCAATCGCTCGACACGCTCGGGATCGAGGGCTTTCATCACGGTCAGCGACCACGACGGCCGGTAGGGGTCGACCATCTCGGGGCACGGGCCCTCCGCCGCCACGGTCACCAGACACGTGAGTTCCACCATGTGGTCTTCCGCCATACAAATGCTGGCCATGTCTTCAACGATCTTGAAGGAGATCGACACCTGTTGATCCGTTGTCATTTCCGCCAGCGTCGCATGCAAATTGGTTGGCAGGAGTTTGCGCCCGTCTTCGAGGATAAGAAGTCGTCCGCATCCGTCAAGGCCGGTCATGTCCACGACAGTGGCACGCATGTCGCACCCGTCCGTTCCTTTACCGCATTTTGATGCACCTGACAAAACCAGGGCAGCGAGAATTGAGATGAGTGTCAGCCGGTGCAGTAACATCCCGGACAAGATACTCAAGACGGATGGCATACGGCAAGTGAATGTCAGAACGCGGTTGTGAGCATGGCCTACAAGGTGCCTTTGGCCAGACCGCCGTCGACGACAATGGTTTGTCCGGTAACGTAACGCGCGTGCGGCGAGAGCAGCCAGGCAGCCAATGACGCCAGATCGTCCGGATCACCCAGCTGGCCAGACCTGATCTCTGACTCAAACTCACGCCGGGCCTGGGCAGGTTCGATGCCAAGCAAGCTGGCCTTTTTAGCGAAGAGGCGCTCCATGGCCGGAGTGGCGTGGTAGCCCGGTGCCAGGGCGTTGAGGGTGATGCCTTCATGCGCAACTTCCTGCGACAGCGTCTTGACAAAACCGATCACGGCCAGGCGCATGGCGTTGCTCAGTACCAGATTTTCGATCGGCTGTTTGACCGAAACACTTTCGATATAGACAATGCGACCATAGCCCTGCCCGCGGAATTTGGGAAGCAACCGGTTGGTGATCTGTACTTTCCAACGCAAGACCCGTGCGTACGCATCGTCCCAATCTGCCAGATCGGTCTCCAGGAAAGATTTGGCGGGGGGCCCTCCGGCATTGACGAGCATGCCCTCCAGACGCTCTTCCCCGATCATCGCAAGCACCTGGTCGATCACTGACTCGGTGGTGATGTCCCCGGCAACATAGCGCACCTGCTCCGGGTGGCGGGCCTGCATCCCGCGGAGTTTGTCCTCGCCGCGCGCGTTGATGATCAGGCGGGCACCCTCGCCGAGCAGCACTTCTGCCGTGCTCTGGCCAAAACCGCTGGTGGCACCGGAGACAAAGAAGAGACGGTCGCGCAGTTGCAAATCCATGTCAGAGCAGCTTTTTCAGCATCATCAGGAGGCTGCTTTCCTCGATACTCATGGCGCCATCAGCCCTGAAGAGCGCCCGCACCTGGTTCAAGATCTCCTCCTTGTGACGCGGGGACGGATAGTAGTTGCCTTCATACGCGCGGATCACCTGCAGGAGTTCATAGTCACTCATCTGTTTGAATTCTGACTCCACCTGTTGGAGATGGGCAGGATCGATCTGCTGGTGAATGAACGCCTGCTCTTCCGGTGTATACTCTGCATCGATATGCGCGGCGTACAGCAGCAGGAAAGCCAGAAATTCCTCACGGCTCCATTTGGGATGCGTAGCAACCAGATCTGTCATAAGACACCGAGTTCACGGCCTACTTTGGCGAAGGCTGTCAGGGCGGCATCGATATGCTCAGGCTCATGCCCCGCGGAGATCTGGACACGGATCCGTGCCTGCCCTTTGGGGACCACCGGATAATAGAATCCGATCACATAGATCCCTTCATCAAGCATGCGCGCCGCCATCTCCTGAGAGAGGCGCGCATCGTACAACATGATCGGCACGATCGCATGGTCGCCGGGCAGTATGTCGAATCCGGCTGCGGTCATGCCTTCGCGAAACCGGCGGGTATTGGACTCAAGTTTGTCGCGCAGGGCAGTACTGGCCGACAGCAGATCGATGACTCGGATGGTCGCGCCGGCGATCGAAGGGGCCAGCGTGTTTGAGAACAAATACGGCCTGGATCGTTGGCGCAGCATATCGACGATCTCCTGATGGGCTGCCGTAAATCCTCCTGATGCACCACCCATGGCCTTTCCGAAGGTACCCGTGATAATGTCGACCCGCCCCATCACATCCCGGTACTCATGGGTGCCCCGGCCGGTCTTCCCCATGAAGCCGGTTGAGTGACAATCGTCGACCATCACCATCGCGTCGTACTTGTCAGCGAGGTCGCAGATCTTGTCGAGTTGCGCAATGGTGCCATCCATGGAAAACACCCCGTCAGTGGCGATCATGCGTCGACGGCAGGACTGCGTTTCCTGCAGTTTTGCCTCCAGATCGGCCATGTCATTGTGGAGGAAGCGGTGCCGCTGTGCCTTGCAAAGACGGATCCCGTCAATGATCGAGGCGTGGTTGAGCTGGTCGGAAATGATCGCGTCTTCGGCGGTGAGCAGCGGCTCAAACAATCCGCCGTTGGCGTCGAAAGCAGCCGCGTAGAGGATGGCGTCATCCATGCCCAGGAACTCGCTGATGCGCTGCTCCAGGGTTTTATGAATATCCTGGGTTCCGCAAATGAAGCGGACGGAAGACAATCCGAAGCCGTGCGAATCGATGGTTTGCTTGGCCGACTCGATGACATCCGGGTGCGATGAAAGGCCCAGATAGTTGTTGGCGCAAAAGTTGAGGACATTGCCACCTTGTACCGTGTGGATCTCAGCGGCCTGGGGCGTGGTAATGATCCGTTCTTCCTTGTACAGGCCGGCTTCGCGGATTTCTTCCAGTTCGGCCTGAAGCTGGGTCCGGACGTTGTCAAACATGGCTCATTCGTTTAGTGCGTGTTGGCGAATATACGAGTAGGCCGAGACAATCGGCCGTTGACAGACGATGGGTGCGTCGCAGTGTATCTTTGGGTAGACGAAACACGGTGTCTATGCAACGGAGAACCTTCATCTATCAATCAGCACTGGCGGGTGCAGGCGCCCTGTACCTTGCGGGTGCAGCCTGCCAGAGTGGCGAGCAGGCGGGGCGCCTCACCGGTCGCAAAGTCCTGTTTGTTTATGGTGGTTGGGAACTGCATCAACCGGAGGCTTGCCGCGACCTGTATGTACCGTGGATGCAGGCGGAGGGCGCTGAAGTGGTGGTTGCCGACCAGCTCGATGTGTATGCGGATCAGCAACTCATGGAGGGGATCGATCTGATCGTGCAGACCTGGACCATGGGCACCATCGGTGACCAGGCAGTCCGCGGCCTGATCGATGCCGTCGCACGCGGTGCGGGCATAGCCGGCTGGCACGGTGGCCTGGCCGACGCATTCCGGGATCGCCCCGGGTATCAGTTCATGATCGGAGGGCAGTGGGTCGCACACCCCGGCGGGTATGTTCCGTATACGGTGCAGATCATTGATCCGGAGGACCCTGTCACGGCGGGCATCAACGATTTTTCGCTCAATACCGAGCAATACTATATGCATGTCGATCCAAACAACAAGGTGCTCGCAACCACGCGCTTCAACGGGGATCACGCCTCCTGGATCGACGGTTGCACGATGCCGGTCGTCTGGAAACGGATGCACGGAGCAGGCCGGGTCTTCTTCAGTGCCATCGGACACAAAATGGAAGATCACACTGTCGCCGAGGCCATGACCATCATGCAGCGGGGCATCATCTGGGCCAGTCAGAGTAAGGACGCCGGCCCCGATCGTTGGAAGCAACCCGTCTACCCGGCTTCCTGACTGCGCGTCCCGTAGCGTTGGCTCAGATGCCGGATCATGTCGGCCGTCATGGCCGGGAGATCATATTCCGGAGCCCATCCCCAATCTTCCCTGGCACGGGAGTCATCAATGCTCTCCGTCCAGGATTCTGCAATGTTTTGCCTGAAGTCCGGTTCGTAAGAGACGGTGAAGTCCGGTAGATGTTGCTGGATCTCCGCTACCAGTTCTGCAGGTGTAAAGCTCATCCCGGCCAGGTTGTAGGAAGTGCGGACCGAGATCTGTTCTGACGGGGCTTCCATCAGCTCAAGGGTGGCGCGGATCGCATCGCGCATGTAGATCATGGGCAGGCGGGTGTCGGCCTTGAGGAAACAGGTATAGGATCCAACCTGCAGGGCATCGTGAAAGATCTCAACGGCATAATCCGTCGTTCCTCCGCCGGGCATCGACTGATGACTGATGATGCCCGGGTAGCGGATCGACCTGACATCCAGTCCGTGGCGCTGATGGTAATAGTTGCACCAAAGCTCACCGGCGGTCTTGCTCATGCCATATACCGTGGAGGGGATCATCGGGCTGTCTTGTGGTGTCTCGACGCGGGGCGTGGGGCCGCCAAAGACGGCAATGCTGCTGGGGTGAAACAGTTTGTTGATCTTCTTTTCGACACACAGGTCCAGAATGCTGAGCAACCCGTTGAGGTTGACATTCCACGTTTTCATCGGGTTCCACTCCCCGCTGGCGGACAGAATGGCGGCGAGATGATAGATCTGGGTGATGTGGTAATCCTCGATGATCTCACGCATGCGCTGGACATTGAGAATGTCCATCATGATGAAATCGATGTCGTGGTATTCCGGCTCCTTGATGTCAGTGGCGATGACGTTTTCCACCCCGTAGTGTTCTACGAGGGCGTGTGTCAGCACCGTGCCGATCTGCCCGCTGGCCCCTGAGATCAGAATGCGTTCTTTGCTCATGATATCACAATCCTTGTGCGTGATCGTCGCCCCGGGAGTCGGCAGCACCCTCCAGCGTGCCATCGGGGAGCAAGGCGATCGCCTCCACCATGCCGATGTAACTCACCTCCCGGAAGGTATGTCCTTTGGCCGAGAGTTCCTGCCGGGCGCCGGGTTCGATCGCCGCCGGCTCTAGCATGATCTCATCCGGCAACCACTGATGGTGAAAGCGGGGTGCCTGCACCGCTTCGCCAATGGTCATGCCAAATTCCGCCACGTTGAGAAACACCTGAAACACCGACGTGATGATGGTTGAACCTCCCGGCGTCCCGATCGTCATGGCCAGACGGCCATCCCGCTCAATGATGGTCGGGGTCATCGAACTCAACATGCGCTTGGCGGGTGCGATGGCGTTGGCTTCGGCTCCGACCAGCCCAAACTGGTTGGGGACACCCGGTTTGGCGCTGAAATCGTCCATTTCATTATTGAGAAAGAAACCAGCCCCATCCACCACCACCTTGCACCCGTAGTTGGAATTGAGTGTGGTGGTGACAGAAGCAGCATTGCCTTGGGCATCAACAACCGTGAGATGGGTGGTTTCAAAACTCTCGAGTGTGAGGGAGAAATCTCCTGCCTGCACGGTCTGGCTCGTGGTGGCAACCCGCGCGTCGAAGTCCGCCATCCTTTCCGCGAGGTACTCCGGATCGAGGAGGGTGTCGATGGGCACCGGATAGAAATCCATGTCACCAAGATGCAGAGCGCGATCAGCATAGACCCGGCGTTCCGCTTCCACCATCAGATGCACCGAACGCGTATCCTGGAAGCCCCATTCGCTCAGAGGGAATGGCTCGACCATTTCCAGCAGTTGGGCCAGCGCGATCCCCCCGGAAGAAGGAGGCGGCATGGAGATGAGCCGGTAGTCCTTGTAGTCGGTAGTCACTGGCGTACGCCATTTTGCCTGATAGCCGGCGAGGTCCTCCAGTGTGATCAACCCGCCACCTCGTTGCATTTCCGCGACGATGAGACGTGCGGTTTCACCCTGGTAAAACCCATCCCGGCCGCTGTCAGCAATCCGTCTGAGTGTCTGAGCCAGTTCTTTCTGGACCAGCAGGTCACCCTCCTTCCACGGAGCCGTTTGGAGAAATGGCACCTCCGATGGGTTGAACGCACGGATATCTTCGGCGTAGCGGTTCAACCGATCTGCCTCGGCCGCGGTGACCTGAAATCCCTCTTGTGCCAGCCGGATGGCGGCTTCAGCAAGCCGGTGCCAGTCGAGACTGCCATACTTTTCATGAGAAGCTGCCAACCCGGCAATCGTACCGGGTACGCCGGCCGCCAGGTGTCCCCGTGTACTCAGCCCGGGGATGACATTGCCCAGGCTGTCGAGATACATATCGCGCGTCGCAGCGAGCGGCGCTTTTTCCCGGTAATCCAGCGTCTCGGCGAAACCGTCGGCCCCTCGGTAGACAAGGAATCCGCCACCACCAATGTTTCCCGCACGCGGATACACCACCGCCAGAGCCAGTTGGACGGCCACGGCGGCGTCGATGGCGTTGCCTCCGGCGCGCAGGATCTCGACACCCGCTGCGGTGGCAAGCGGGTGCGCTGAAACAACCATGCCTTCCTTGCTGAAGGCCGTTTTCCTGATCTCGTACAGCGCTGACGACGATTCCTGGCACGAAGTTGCCAGCAGCAGGCAGAGCACGGACACAACAAAAAGGCGGTGTTTCCACATGGCAGTGCGAAAGATAATGATTTCACCAGGTGGTGATTTGGTCTGATGGGCGGAGGGACTTGATCCGCAAATCAGGATGCCAAAAAAATCCCGGGGATTCTGTAACTTAACACGTGTGGCGAATGCGCCACCGAATATCCGTACAAGCAGAAAACATTTGTTTGGCTCAACATGATGCCATTGAGGTGTCACTCGGTGTGTGAGTAAGGCGGGCCCCAGCTTCGACTCTCAGTTCTTGAGGCAGGCTTGGAGCTCCTCTTCCAATTGTCATTGGACACACATGATGTGGCTTTTTTACACCCGAAGGCGGAGGACAAGGGGATTACTCAAAGCATACCGGAAACCTCATCCGTACGATACACGGGGCCCAAACAAAATCTGTTCGAAAGATCAGACTTCGGCTTGTACGGTTTTTTGTTGCGCTAGCGCCTTTCCAACCCAACCTCTGTCGTCCGACCTCTCGTCTATGCACATAAACGATGTGCATGAAAGCCCTCATTGTCATTCTCGCACTCCAGCTTGGTGCAGTATCTGCGTTTGTTCATGCATGCACTTGCGTTGACATCCGGACCTTTTGTGAAACCATCAACCGTGGCGACGGTATTGACTCGTCGTGGGTGGTGGTGCTGGCGGAAGTACGCCGTCATACCGGCAATGGCATGGAGATCCAGGTAGAAGACGTGCTTTTCGGCGCGGTCGAGCAGACGACGATCCAGTTGAGGAAAGGCAACGGGGGAGACTGTCAGGTAAATACGGATCAGTTTGACCGTGGCAACAAGTACCTTTTTGCACTCTGGTCATTCCAGAATGCATACAGCCTCAGCACTTGTGGTGTGACCTGGCTGGAAGTGCGGGGTGAGACGGTGACGGGGAGCATTGCGCCGGGCATCGATCGGGTGCGTTTGGACGCCATGCCCGAGGTTACCGCATGTGAGGGCCTTGGCAATCCACTGAGCTCGCTGCACGTAGGGCCTAACCCGGCGAACAGATATGTGCGCATTTCCAGTTCGGTGCCGATGGAGCAGCCTGTTGATCTGCGCGTCTATGACATTGCCGGGCGTCGGGTGCTGATAGAAGCGGTGGTCATTCCTGACGAGTACGGGCTTGAGTTCGACACAAGCAACCTGCCGGCCGGGGTGTACCTTGTTCAGACCAAAATGCGTGGATTTACGCGATCCTTCAAGATTGTCGTGCAGTCTACCTGACAAGCGACCTGCCAGGGGCTGGCAAGCTTCGCAACGACAGCCGCAAGACTACACGTCCGGTGGCAGGATATTTCTGAAATGGCCGTTCATCTGGACCTTTTCCCGCAACGCATTCATTTCATGAACGATGGGGATGAGCCGGGTCAGGTGTTCGATCAGGTAGTCCTGCCGGTCGGATTCCTGCGTTATTTCCAGCAGCGCAAACTCCTGCTGCATGTTGAGACCAACGTGATGTCCAAGCTTGTAGGTGATCCCATGGTCGGTCTTCCCCGGCAATGACTTCCTGATGTCCATCAGCTTGTGGAGTTTCCGGACCAGCTTCAGCAACGCGATGTTCTTTTTGATATCCCCGATCAGATCGATCTCCATCCTGGTCGCGGCAGCTCCTCCGTACAGCTTTCCCTCGAGTTCGGACTGGTAGTCGGTGATGCGTACCAGGCCCTTGCCCAGGGTTCGGATGTCCATTTTGCCGTCCGGGTATACTTTGTGCACGTGCTGAACGATCATTTCGGTCGCGACGGGCATGATCTGGTCGTCGATGTACGCTGGCAATCCGAACGTCGTTTGTTCGGTGCGGCAGTCGTTGATCAGCTGTTTGTAGCGAGGCTCAAAGATGTGCAGATTGAGCCGTTCACCCGGAAACACGACGAGCTTGAGTGGAAACATGGGGAGTGCAGAAGTCATACAGCGAAGATAATGGTCCCTGCCGTCCGGGTCTTGTGGCCCTGCTACTATACGCCTGCACAGGTGCATTTACCGCTGCGAAACCAGCGATGCGGGTTGCCGTATGGCTTTCTATTAGATGCCTATAAACACCTGAAATACAGTCATTTAAGGTGTCGCTTGTTGTAAACAGGCATCAGCGATCCGAGCCACTGGCGGCTTCCTTCAGAATGCATGTTGCGAGGTGGCTGCCGCCGGCCATGGGATTTCAATCTGCAGGACCTATCTTGTACGCTCATGCAACTCTCCGCTGTATGCCCATCAATTTGCCTGAATCAGATGCTCCGCGGATCGTTGTCATCGGGGCCGGCTTTGGAGGGATGACATTGGTGCGCAAGCTGTCGCGGAGCCCTTACCAGGTTGTCCTGATCGACCGCAACAACTACCATCAGTTCCAGCCCTTGTTCTATCAGGTGGCCATGTCCGGTCTTGAGCCCAGTTCCATCTCGTTCCCGCTCCGCAAGATGTTTCACAAGCGCAAGAACGTGTTCATCCGCATGGCCGATGTCGAGTCGGTGGATCTCGACGCGCGCAAGATCCACACCAATCTCGGGTACGTCAATTACGACCTCCTCGTATTTGCCATGGGTGTGCGCACCAACTTCTTCGGCAACCAGCGTATCGCGCAACATGCACTTACGTTGAAATCCGTTGCCGAAGCCCTTTACCTCAGAAATGCTGTACTGTCCGACCTCGAGTCTGCTTTGACGATCCGCGATTTTGACGAGCGGCAAACCAGGATGGACATCGTCATCGTCGGCGGAGGTCCTACCGGGGTAGAGTTGGCAGGCGCTCTGGCGGAAATGAAGAAGTTCATTATTCCGGCTGAGTACGCCGAGCTCGATCCCGACGAGATCGATATTTACCTGATCCAGGGTGCGGATCGTCTGCTCCAGGGGATGTCGGAAGCGGCTTCATTGAAAGCCAGGGCATTTCTCGAAGGACTCGGTGTAACAGTGCGTACGGGTATCTACGTGCAGGATTCGGATGGGCGCAGTGTCAGCCTGAGCGACGGATCAACCATTCCTTGCCGCAAGGTCATCTGGGCCGCTGGCGTGACCGGTCACCAGATCCAGGGGATCCCGGAGGAATGCTATGGTCAGGGGCACCGGCTGCTCGTTGACAGCTTTCATCGTCTCAAAGGATATGAGCATGTCTTCGTCATCGGTGACCAGGCGCTGATGTGCACGGAAGAGTGGCCGGAGGGCCATCCGCAGGTCGCACAACCGGCGATCCAGCAGGCACGCAACCTGGCGGCCAACCTGAAGCGCTTGCGCAGGGGCCAGACCTTGCGCCCCTTCAAATACAAGGATCTGGGCACGTTGGCAACCATCGGACGCAACAAGGCGGTGGCCGATCTGCCAGGATTCAGGTTCCAGGGTTTTTTTGCCTGGGTGCTCTGGCTGGTAGTACACCTCAAATCGATCCTGGGCGTGAAGAACAAGCTGTTCGTACTCCTCAACTGGATCTGGGGCTATGTGACCTACGACCAAAGCCTGCGCATCATTATCAGGCATAAGGTCCGGGCGGAGGAGGTTTAAAGTTTAAAGTTTGAAGTTGAAAGTTTGATGTTGCGTGTTTCAGGCAAGGACACATACTCAAACCTTAAACCTTAACCTTAAACATTCAACATAGAACTAAAAAGCCCCGCTCATTGTGAGCAGGGCTTAAAATAGCTCTTTCCGTAATTGTCTTACGACGCGTTGTTAAAGACCAGTTCGACATTCAACTTGAAAATGTCGCTGATCGCCTTGTCGCCCAGGTTGTCAAAGAAGCTTCCTGAACCATAGCGCACATCATACTCGGAGCGGTCGAGTTCGATCTCGGCGGTCGCGCGCATGCCATCCGACATGTCAATGTTGGCCATAAACTTGACCTCGTTGGTGTTGTCCTTGATGGTCATGTCGCCGACGATCTTGTAATCACCGGAGGTGCCGTAGGGTACGGCCTTCGTGATCTTGAACGTTGCCGTTGGGTACTTCTCCACTCCGAAGAAGTCGTCTGACATCAGGTGGCCTTCCAGTTTTTCCGCTCCTCTCGAGCCGGCCATGTCGGTGTTCTTGATAGACGTCATATCCATGACGAAGGTGCCGCCAACGAGCATGTTGTTCTCAAAAGTCAATTCTCCACTTTTCAGAGAGATCGTTCCATCGTGCTTTCCGGTCACTTTCGAACCGTGCCAGATCACAGTGCTGGCATCCGTGTTAACAGTGTACTTTGTCTTGTCGTCGTTGCCGCTGGCTGCAACCATCAGGGCAGGCATGGCAAACGCAAGGGTTACGATCATTCGTTTCATGTGTAACAAGAATTTATGGTTAGTCAATAGTTCGCAATTTGTCCAGCAGCTCGTTGAGCTTGTTCAACTCGCTGGTATCCAGGTGGCCAAACATGTTTTGCACATTGGCCTCCATGGCCTCACTTGCCGCTGTCAGCACTTCATGGCCGGCCGGGGTCATCAGGATATCTACTTGCCTCCGGTCATTGGGACACGTCTCCCGCAGCACCAGGCCTTTGGCTACCAGCTTGTCCACGAGCCTCGACGTGTTCGACATCTTGTCAATCATGCGTTCGGAGATCAACTTGAGTGACGCTGGCTTGCCTTTCTGTCCGCGCAAAATGCGCATGATGTTAAACTGCTGCCAACTGATCCCGAACGGCTTCAAGACCCGTGCCATGGCCGTGCTCAACCACGACGCCGTATAAAGCAGATTTATACCCGCTTTACTCGACGCACTGTTAAACTTCGCTTGCTGGATCGCCTCTTCAATCTTCACCATGCAAATATATGTATATACAACAAATGTATCAACATCTAAATTGTTTAGATTTTGTTAAAATTGGGTGGATAAGAACGGTTACCAGGGGAGGAGGACGGGCAGCCGCGCCTGCGGCTCACCGCTCGTGAGCGCGTCAAGGAGGCCGGCAGACTTGGGGAAATAGCGTTGTACCGCCGCATCGAGTGTCTGCTCTGAGATAAATGACGGATTGAAGTTGGAAAGGTCCTTCAGCATTTGGTTGAAGGGGTCCTCCAGTTTGGGATAGGTGCTGACCCGCCAGCTTTCCAGGCCGGCCAACCGGGCGGCTGATGAAATAGCTGCGTCGAGGTCACCGATCTTGTCGACCAGGCCATTGGCGACGGCCTGTGGGCCAGTCCAGATCCGGCCCTGCGCAATCGCATGGACGGCGTCACGCTCCATGCCACGCCCGGTAGCGACCTCGTCCAGAAAGCGCTCGTAGTAGGCGTCGGTACGCGCCTGCATCCAGGCGTGCTCCGCCTCGGACCACGGGAAGTAAGGTGAGAACGCGGCACTGTTGCGGGTGGTCCGCACCGTATCAAAGGTGATGCCGAGCTTGTCAGTAAGCAGCGCATGTGGATTGGGAATGATCGTGTAGACGCCGATCGATCCGGTCAGCGTGGAAGGTTCCGCAAAAATACTGTCGGCGTAGGCCGAGATGTAGTAGCCGCCGGATGCTGCATAGTCGCCCATTGACACCACCACGGGCTTGTCAGTCTCCTTGAGCAACTTGATCTCGTGCAGGATGCGGTCGGCCGCCAGGATATTGCCGCCGGGGGAATTGACCCGCAGTACCACCGCATCGATGCGATCACTTTCTCTGACTTTGCGCAGGACCTCGGCATACCGCTTGCCTCCGATGCTGCCGCTATAGCCTTCTCCATGGACGATCTCACCTGCCAAATAGACGACGGCGATACGATCGGATGTTGCTGCCGACTTGCGGGATGCACTGGCATACTCGGCGACATCGATCCATTCCGGTTCGTTCTGATCATCGAATCCCGGCTGCTGGCGCATCCACGCGTTGACATCACTTTGGTAGCCCACTTCGTCAACCAGGCCCAGGCGCAGCACATCATCACTCGATCCGGCCTCCAGACCAGCAGTGATCTCCAGCAAACGGTCGACTGACAGATCACGGGCGGCCGCGATATCTTCCACAAAGCGCGAGAACGTGTGGTCAAGATACTCCCGTGTCTGCAGTTTGCTTTCCGGACTCATCTCTGTCCGCCGGTAGCGTTCAGTCGCGCTTTTGAAATCACCGGCATAATAGACCTGTACCTCCAGGCCTGTCTTGTCCAGTACGTTCTTGTAAAAGGGCACCATGGCAGAGAACCCCGTGAGCTCGATCCCGCCAACCGGGTTGAGGACGAGATGGTCGGCTGCGGAAGCGAGGTGATATCCTCCCTGAGAGTAATAGTCACCGTAGGCCACCACAAACTTGCCCTGATCGCGGAAGGCCAGGAGTGCGTCGTGCAACAACTCGGTGCTTGCCGGACCTGCGTAGAAGTAGGTCGGGTCGAGGTAAATACCATCTATCCGGTCATCAGTTGCCGCTGCCTCGATGCAATCGATGAGATCGTGCAAGCCGAGGATCTGCGAGGTATTGTACGCCCACGGCATCTGGAGCGTGTTGTTCGTTTGTTCGGGAGGTGTGTACTTCAGATCGATCCTGAGGACCGCTCCAGCCGGTACGCTAGGGGCGGGCCGACTCATCATGGCGGTGGCGTAGAGCACGATGCCGCCTATCAGCAGCCCGAAGGCGATGAAAACTCCCAGACAGGAGGCGAGAGTGAACTGAAGAAACTGACCGATACGCATGGCTGCAAATATACTGCCTTCCCTAACGGACTGAGTCCGCGAAAGTTGCGCATTGGTCATTGAATCCGGGTCCCTGATCGAAACGCGTGCTTACATGCGCAGGCTGATACGGTGGATCCCAGGCAGGAATTTCCGTTTGAGGATGTGTTTCAACTCGTCGTAATGCCCGCGTTGATTCACAAAGTCAAGGTGCTCGGCCTCCAGGATCACGATCGGATAGGTTGTCTGGCTCTTGAAGAACTCGAAGTACGAGTCCTGGATACCCTGCAAGTAGGCCTGGGTAATACCCTGTTCGTAATGCCTTCCGCGATCACGGATCTGTTGCAGCAGCTTGTCGGACGAGCGATGCAGGTAGACGATGATATCGGGGTTTGGAAAACTGTTGTTGAGGATGTGAAACAGGCGCTGGAAGAGGCGGTATTCCTCATCGTTGAGGTTCTTTCTGGCAAAGATGATCGTCTTCCAGAAGCAATAGTCCGAAACAATGAATTCCGAAAACAGAGATGGCTTCAGGACGCTGTGCTGCAGCTGCTTGTGGCGTTCGGTCATAAAGAACAGCTCCACCGTAAAGGCGTATCGCGCCGGGTCCTGGTAGAAGTAGGGGAGGAAGGGATTGTCGGCAAACTCCTCCAGCACAAGCTGGCAATTATACTCCCGGGCGAGCATCTGGCAAAGGGAGGTTTTCCCCGTGCCGATGTTTCCCTCTATGCTGATATATTGATATGGAAAAGGCGGGCTCATCCACCGCCTAAGATACTCACTTCACTCTGATCGGTTGATCGGGCAAACAGCTCCCTGAGGGTGAGCTGCAGTTCCGGATGCAGCATGTGTCCAGCGATCTCAATCAGCGGGATCAGGGCAAAATTGCGCTGCGGGATTCGCGGATGCGGCACCGTCAGCTGCCGGGACCGGATGATCATGTCGTCATAGAAAGCGATATCGATATCCAGCGTCCTGGCACCCCAGCGCATGCCGCGTGTGCGACCGTTCTGATCCTCGATCTTCTGTGCGGCACGCAAGACGTCCTCCGGAGACAACGTCGTTGCAACTTTGACGGCCTGGTTGAGGAATGGCTGCTGATCACGCACACCCCACGCTTCCGTTTCGTAGATATGGGAGGCATTGATGATCTCGCCGATTTCCCGGGTGATCATGGTGCGCGCAAGTTGCAGATGCGCCGTTCGGTCACCCTGGTTCGAACCCAGCAAGAGGTAGCAGATGTGTGATCCCTTGTTCAGGACAGATGATTTTGACCTACTCTGAAAACCTCAGGATACATCTGCAAGTTCCAGGTGTTAACTCCTCTTGAAAGCCCTGATCCCTGACAGGTATTTATTGAGCTCCTCACGCACCTTCGGAAACAGGAACAGCAACCCGATCATGTTGGGGAAGACCAGCGCCAGGATCATGGCATCTGAAAACTTGATCACGGCGTCCAGTGTGATCGAGGCACCCAGCACGACGAAGGCGAGAAAGATGACTTTATACGCCAGGTCAGCGCCGCGGCTACGGCCAAACAGGTACTTCCACGACTGCAGACCGTAGTAGGACCACGAGATCATGGTTGAGAATGCAAAGAGGACAACCGCGACGGTGAGAACATACGAGAAATTCGGAATGGTGGAGTCAAACGCCATAGAGGTCAGATCGACGCCGCCGACCATTTGTCCGTTCACCACTACATTGCCAGCGCCATCACCACCGTAGGCAAACACATCGCCCATGTTGAAGAAAATGATCACGAGTGCCGTCATGGTACAGATGACAACTGTATCAATGAATGGTTCGAGCAAGGCCACGATCCCCTCTGACGCGGGGTAATTGGTCTTGACGGCGGAGTGCGCAATCGCTGCCGATCCGGCACCAGCCTCATTGGAGAACGCAGCTCTGCGAAATCCGGTGATCAGCACGCCAAGCAGCCCGCCCAGGCCGGCCCGCGGTGAGAATGCCTCGTTGAAGATCATGCCAAAGGCATCATCGATAAATTTGAAATTGGCAAAGATGATGACCAGTGCTGCCAGAACATAGACAACCGCCATGAATGGCACGACCTTTTCGGTCACGCTGGCGATCCGCTTGATCCCGCCGATGATCACCACGCCCACGATTGCCGCCAGGACAAGGCCGATAATGAATCCGATGCCCCCACCCTCAAGGCCAAACTTGGTGACCAGTTGGGCAGTGGCCTGGTTGGCCTGAAAGGCGTTGCCTCCGCCAAATGAGGCGCCCACGCACATCACTGCGAAAATGACCGCCAGCACCTTCCCGGCGTACCTCTGGCCGGCCCCACCATGGCGACCGCCCGGACCTGCGTTGTAGGCCGCGAGTCCGTCCCGCAACCCGTAAGCCCGCGTCCGCCTCGCCAGCAGACGGCAGCCGTACTCCAGCCCGATCTCGGGGCGACACAGGCTCGGGAAGAACCCCCGGAACCCCATCTCCCACGCCACCGCACCCATGACCTGCATCAGACCCCATGAAGTCTTGAGGCCGACAAAGAAGGTCCA